>NZ_JBHVCP010000138.1:0-1172 GCF_042803315.1 Streptomyces sp. NPDC057424 | reverse complement strand
GCGGCGGCGTTGACGCCGGAGGTGGACGAGGTCCTGGGCCGGCATCCGCTGCGGGACCTGGTCACCAGCAGCGAGCCCCTGCCGCTGCTCGTGGAGCGGGAGCGGGCGCTGTACGGCTCGTGGTACGAGTTCTTCCCGCGCTCGGAGGGCACCCCGCAGCAGCCCCACGGCACGTTCCGCACCGCGGCCCGCAGGCTGCCGGCGATCGCCGCGATGGGCTTCGACGTGGTCTACCTGCCGCCGATCCACCCGATCGGCACGACCTTCCGCAAAGGCAGGAACAACACTCTCTCCCCCGGCCCCGACGACGTCGGCGTGCCCTGGGCGATCGGCTCCCCCGAGGGCGGCCACGACGCCGTCCACCCCGGCCTGGGCACGCTGGAGGACTTCACCTGGTTCGTCGGGCGGGCGCGGGAGCTGGGCATGGAGGTGGCGCTGGACTTCGCGTTGCAGTGCTCGCCGGACCATCCCTGGGTGCACAAGCACCCGGAGTGGTTCCACCACCGCCCCGACGGCACCATCGCCTACGCGGAGAACCCGCCGAAGAAGTACCAGGACATCTACCCCATCGCCTTCGACGCCGACATGGACGGCCTGGTCGCCGAGACGGTGCGGGTGCTGCGGCACTGGATGGACGCCGGGGTGCGGATCTTCCGGGTGGACAATCCGCACACCAAGCCGGTGGTCTTCTGGGAGCGGGTGATCGCGGACGTCAACCGCACCGACCCCGATGTGATCTTCCTGGCCGAGGCGTTCACCCGCCCGGCGATGATGCACACCCTGGCCCAGATCGGCTTCCAGCAGTCCTACACCTACTTCACCTGGCGCAACACCAAGCAGGAGCTGACCGAATATCTGACGGAGCTGTCGGGCGAGGCCGCCTCCTACATGCGGCCGAACTTCTTCGCCAACACCCCCGACATCCTGCACGCCTACCTCCAGCACGGCGGCCGGCCCGCCTTCGAGGTCCGGGCCGTCCTCGCGGCGACCCTCTCCCCGGCCTGGGGCATCTACTCCGGCTACGAGCTGTGCGAGAACACCCCGCTGAAGGAGGGCAGCGAGGAGTACCTGAACTCGGAGAAGTACCAGCTCAGGCACCGCGACTGGGAAGCGGCCGAACGTGAGGGCCGCACCCTCACCCCACTGCTGACCCGGCTCAACACCGTCCGGCG
>NZ_JBHVCP010000137.1:0-1266 GCF_042803315.1 Streptomyces sp. NPDC057424 | reverse complement strand
ACCAGTGACCTCTTCGGTGTGAACGAAGCGCTCTCCCACTGAGCTAATCGCCCGGACGCAGGAAGAAGATTACCCCATGTCAGGGGGTGCCTGTGACGCTCACTGATCCTCGATCTTCCACGGCATGACGATGCCGAACTTCCACAGGTAGATGCCGACCAGCACGCCGACGATCACCAGCCCGATCGACGTCAGGATGATGTTGCGGCGCCGCACCTTGGGATCGAGGGCGCGCTGCGCCGCCTCGGTCACCTTGCGCTTGGTCCAGCGGAGCACCAGCTGGGCCCAGACGAACTCCGTCGCCCAGATCGCCATGCCGCCGAAGATCACGACCCAGCCCGGTCCGGGCAGGGGCAGCATGATGATGCCGGTGACGACGACCGCGAGCCCGATGATGAAGACGCCGACCTGCCAGCTCAGGTGCAGCGCCCGACGGGCCTTGATGAATTCCGGCGCCCGCGAACCCAACCCGCGGTCCTGCTCGCCGTGCACCTCGCCCGTCCCCGTCTCGTTCGACGCCACGGCCACCTCGCCCGGCTCGTCACTCCCCGTATTCATACGGCCGAACACTACCCGAGCGAAACCAGTCACCGGAATGGACGCACGACGCGAACGATCTCTCCGCCGGAAGAGTTACGTAAAGGCACGCAAAACACTCAGAGGGGTTTACAACGGCACCGTAGGTGGCATGTCGATTTCGCCGACGTGCGAATCCCCGAGCGCACACTGAGCGAAAGGCCCTGGCGCTTATGAACACCACGGTCAGCTGCGAGCTGCACCTGCGCCTCGTTGTGTCGAGCGAGTCCTCCCTGCCTGTCCCCGCAGGCCTGCGGTACGACACGGCCGACCCCTACGCCGTGCACGCCACCTTCCACACCGGAGCCGAGGAAACCGTCGAGTGGGTGTTCGCCCGCGACCTCCTCGCCGAGGGACTTCACCGCCCTACGGGCACCGGCGACGTCCGCGTCTGGCCGTCGCGCAGTCACGGTCAGGGCGTCGTGTGCATCGCCCTGAGCTCACCGGAGGGCGAGGCCCTGCTCGAGGCCCCGGCACGGGCCCTGGAGTCCTTCCTGAAGCGGACCGACGCCGCCGTGCCGCCCGGCACGGAACACCGGCACTTCGACCTCGATCAGGAGCTCTCGCACATCCTGGCGGAAAGCTAGGGCGAGGCCCCCACAAAGCCGCCCGGCGCCGTCGACTCGGGGAGACGGCTCGGGCCCGGACAACCGCATACGGGATGACACCGGCGCCGGACCGCGGCTCACG
>NZ_JBHVCP010000136.1:0-1425 GCF_042803315.1 Streptomyces sp. NPDC057424 | reverse complement strand
AGTGGGCGGTTCGTAAGGTGATGTCCGTTTCTGGCTGAGGTTGGGGCAAGGTCGCTGGTGGAGGGTCGGTCGGCTATTACTTCCTGGCGAAGTTGCCGGTGTCGGCCTCGGTGAGGATGCCGAGTTTGACCAGGCGCTTCAGCTTGGCGCGTGTGCCTTCCACGTTCTTCGGCAGCAGTTCGTGGCCGAGGGCTTCGCAGACGTCCTTGGCTCGTAGCGGTCCGGTCGCGTGGTTGAAGGCGGCGAGGATGCGGGGGTAGTCCGGGTGCTCGGGCAGGTCCGGCGCGACGGCAGGGAGCCGGTCGGCGAGGCCGGTGACGGTCTTGCGGGTGATCGCGAGGTGCTCCAGGCGCGTCTCGGCCTCCCGTAACCGGGTCTGCAGGTCGTCGATCTGTGCGCGGAGGTCGTCGGCCAGGGCCCGGGCGGCGTCTTCCTGGAGGTCCAGGGCGTCGAGCAGGGGCTGGATGTTCACGCTGCCGCCGCCTGCGGCTCGCGCCAGGTGAGGGCGTTCGTGCCGGTGAGGCGCCGGGTCATGACGTGGGTCATCGCCCAGTAGACGCGGGAAGCCGAGGAGGAGGGGCGGTACTCGTAGTCGCGGACCAGGCGCCGGTGCAGTATCAGGATCCCGTAGGTCTGCTCGACCCTCCACCGCTTCGGCTGCGGAACGAACCCCTTGACCTGCGGGTTTCGTTCGACGATCTCGACGTCGATGCCCAGGCCGGCGCCGTGCGTGACGACCTGGTTCTTGAAGCCCTGGTCGACCAGGGCTTTGCGGACGGTGCCGCCGGCGTGCTCGGCGACCTGGTCCAGCAGGACGATGCCCGCGGCGTTGTCGTGGGTGTTTGCGGCGAGGACGGTGACCGCGATGACCAGGCCGAGGACGTCCACGGCCAGTCCGCGCTTGCGGCCGGGCACCCGCTTGGCCGGATCGTGGCCGCTCGTGGAGGCGGGGACCCCGGCGGCCACGTGGACACTCTGGGTGTCCAGGACCACCAGGGTCGGGTCCTCTAATCGGCGGGCCCGCTCACGGACCTGGCAGCGCAGGAGTTCATGGATGACCTGGTCGGTCCCGTCGTCCCGCCAGGCGGCGAAGTAGTAGTAGGTCGCGCTCTTCTGCGGCAGGTCGTGCGGGAGATAGGCCCACTGACAGCCGGTCCGCCCCTGGTAGAGGATCGAGTTGACGATCTCCCGCATGTCGTAGGCGCCCTGGTGGCCGCTGACCGAGCGGTGTCGGTTCTTCCACGCGGTGATCACCGGCTCGATCAACGACCACTGCTCGTCCGATAAGTCACTCGGGTACGGCTTGCGTTCACTCACCCGGTCACATCACCAGATCACCAACCGCGGACCGACAGATTCCGCCCCGCCGCCACACCATCAGGCGACAGCAGACCCACTCAAAGACTCACGAACCGCCCACTCAGA
>NZ_JBHVCP010000135.1:0-1432 GCF_042803315.1 Streptomyces sp. NPDC057424 | reverse complement strand
CTAGTAGGACTCCGTTAGGTCTGTGTGGCCTGCCGTCTGGTGCGGCGGGTGGGCAGGGGGCGGTGGCAGGTGGTGCATATGCCGGTCCAGCAGTTCAGCAGGTCTTGGAGGGCGTCAAGGGTCTGGTAGAGGGACAGGCGGGTGTGTCGGCTTTTGGGGACACCCGCTGTTCGGTGAGGAAGGCGTGGGCGGCGGTGACGAGGGTGGCGTGGTGGTGCCAGCCGCTCCATGAGCGGCCTTCGAAGTGGTCCAGGCCGAGGCCGTGCTTGAGTTCGCGGTAGTCGTGCTCGATCCGCCAGCGGATCTTGGCCAGCCGCACAAGGTGGCGCAGGACGGTGTCGGCGGGCAGGCTGGTCAGCCAGTAGTCGGTGGGCTCGTCCTGGTGGGGCGGCCACTCGGCGAGGAGGGTCTCGACCGGCAGTGTGCCGTCCCAGGCGTGGCGTCCGCCGGCCTGCTGACGGGCCGCTGTGCGGGCCGCGACGCCGGCTGGACGGACTTCCATGACGATGAAGCGGCTGGTCATCGAGCCGCGGCTGCCCTGCCGCCAGGTGCAGCGTCGCAGCGACCTGCGTCCGGCTGCCATGACCAGATCTCTCACCGGGCGAGCCGGGTGGCGGTAGCGAGGCAGGCGGGGTGCGCCGATGCGCCCGGTCCGTTCCGGCGCGGTGGGCACGGCATCGGCGGGGTGGGCGCTGGTGTCCCCGCGCACGGCGGTGATGTAGTCCAGACCGCGCTTGCGCAGCCCGGCGCGGAAGTGGTGACTCTGGCCGTATCCGGCGTCGGCAACCACCACCGGCGGAGTCAGGCCCCACCCTGCCAGCTCGTCCAGGACATCCAGCGCCAGCCGCCACTTCTCCCGGTGCCGCGCGTGATCCGGAACCCCGCAGGCCTGCCGCCGCTGACTGTCAGCGTCCCACTCCTTCGGCAGGAACAGCCGCCACCTCAAGGGGACGGAGGCGGTATCGCTGACCGCGTGCACGCTGACCGCGACCTGGCAGTTCGCCTGCTTGCCCAAAGCGCCGCAGTACTGGCGGGCGACAGCAACCGACATCCGGCCGTCCTTGGGAAAGGACACATCGTCGACCACGAAAGCGTCCGGGCTGATCAGCGGCATCATCCGCTCGGCGATCCGCCGCTGCACCGGCTCCGGATCCCACGGTGACTGGTTCACGAACTGCTGCAGATTCTGCTCGTTGCCGTCCGGCAGCCGCTCGGCCATCGGCTGGATCGACTTCCGCCGCCCGTCCAGCATCAGCCCTCGCAGGTAGCAGTCGCCCTTCGCGCGCTGATCCCGCCGGGGCACCGACGCGAACACATCCGCCACGAACCCGGCTAACTCCGCCCGCAGATCCTCCACTTGCCGCATGTCCATACACCCACCGTGCCCCCGACCGGACACCACCGGCAAACACACCTAACGGAGTCCTACTAG
>NZ_JBHVCP010000134.1:0-1444 GCF_042803315.1 Streptomyces sp. NPDC057424 | reverse complement strand
GAAGTCGCCTTGCCGGACCTGCCCGGGCATCACGACGCTGATTCCAACCACGGCAAGCGGGGCGACGGCGCCCCGCGGACAGGGACGGGAAGCCGATGCCTCACATGACCGCCTTCGCCAGGAACCAGTGGTACGTCGCCGCCTACAGTCACGAGGTCGGGCGGGAGTTGCTCGGACGGACGATCCTCGGTGAGACGCTCGTGCTGTACCGGACCGAGGAGGACGGCACGCCGGTCGTGCTGCACGACCGGTGTGTGCACCGCCGTTATCCGCTGTCGGAGGCGCCGACGCGGCTGGACGGGGACCGGATCGTGTGCGGCTACCACGGCTTCACCTACGACACGTCCGGTACGTGCGTGTACGTGCCGGGGCAGAAACGGGTGCCGCGCACGGCCCGGGTCGCCTCCTACCCGGTCGTCGAGCAGGACTCGCTGATCTGGGTGTGGATCGGCGACCCGGTGCTCGCCGACCCGCGGACCATCCCCCGGGCGAGGCACCTGGACGCCCCCGGCTGGGTCACGGTGCGCGGCATGGAGCCCATCGACTGCGACTACGGTCTGCTCGTCGACAATCTCCTCGACCTGTCCCATGAGACGTATCTGCACGGCGGTTACATCGGCACCCCCGAGGTCGCCGAGACGCCGATCACGACGGAGGTCGACGAGGGCGCCGGGATCGTCCGGGTGAGCCGGCACATGGACGATGCCGAGTGCCCGCCGTTCTACGCGAGCTCCACCGGTATCGAGGGCCGGATCACCCGGTGGCAGGACATCGAGTACCACGCTCCCTGCCTGTATCTGCTGCACAGCCGTATCGCGCCGGTCGGAGTGGAGCCCGAGGCGGACGGCAGTGACCCGAACGGTTTCCACACCGAGATCACCTATGCGATCACCCCGTCCGGCGACGGCACGGTGTACGACTTCTGGGCGGTCTCGCGGGACTGGGCGACGGACGACGCCGAGGTCACCGAGTTCCTGCGGGGCAACAACCACACGGTCGTGATGCAGGACGTCACCGCGCTGAACCTGCTGCAGAAGACGCTCGGCACCGAACGCACCGGCTACCAGGAGCTGAGCATCAACATCGACACCGGTGGTCTGGCCGCCCGCCGCATCCTCGCCCGGCTGGTGGAGCAGGGCGACAAGCCCGTGGAGAAGGTCCGGTGACCGCTCCCACCGGCGAGATCTACCGCATCGCCTGGCTGCCCGGCACCGACACCCTGCACGGCACGTGCCACTGCGGCCGTGAGCACACCGCGCAGGACCCGGTCGAGATGTGGCAGTGGATGCTCGCCCACCCGCAGGGGCATGTGAGGGCCGACGAGCCGCGAGGGGACAGCTCATGAGCGTGTACGAGGCCGAACTGATCGTCGAGAGGCGGGAGTCCGCCGCCGACGGCGTGCTCGCCCTCACCTTGCGCCATCCGCTGGGCGAGCCGCTTCCGC
>NZ_JBHVCP010000133.1:0-1450 GCF_042803315.1 Streptomyces sp. NPDC057424 | reverse complement strand
CTAGTAGTGCTTGGTCAGGTCGGTTGTGGTGGTGCGTGTCTTCTTGGCTCGGTGTGGCGTTAGGAGTGTGTGACTCCGGACGAGGTCAGCTTGGTGCGTGGTGAGTTGGAGGCGTTCGCGGCGGAGGTGTTCGAGCCGTTCGCGCGCAAGGATCAGCGCCGGTGGGGGCAGGTCTACCTGCGGGGACTGCTGACTGACGGGCGGCGCAAGTCCATCGAGCCGATGGCCGCCCGGCTCGGGGCTGACGGCAACCGTCAGGCTCTGGCCAATTTCATCACCACCAGTCCCTGGGACCCGGCGCATATCCGGGCCCAGCTGGCCTGGCGGATGGAGGCGGTGATCCGGCCGAAAGCCGTGGTCTTCGACGACACCGGCTTCCTGAAGGACGGGACCGCCTCGGCGTGCGTGTCGCGGCAGTACAGCGGCACCGCCGGCAAGGTCACCAACTGCCAGGTGGGCGTCTCACTCCACCTCGCGTCCGGCCACGCCTCGACGGCGGTCAACTGGCGGCTGTTCCTGCCGGCGACCTGGGATGCGGCCTCACCGAAGGCCGATCCCGGCAAGGTCGCCCGTCGCACGGCCTGCGGCATCCCTGACGACATCGGGCACGTGGAGAAGTGGCAGCTGGCCCTGGACATGCTCGATGAGACCCGCTCCTGGGGGATCGATGTGCCGCTGGCCATCGCGGACGCCGGATACGGCGACGCCGCGGCCTTCCGGCACGGACTGCAGGCCCGCGGCCTGAACTACGTGGTGGGGATCTCCACCACCTTGTCGGCGCAGCCCGCCGACGCGGTCCCGGAGTGCGAGCCGTACTCGGGCAACGGACGTCCGCCGGTGCCGAAGTACCCCGACCCTGCCCGGTCGGTGAAAGAGCTGGTCATCGCGGCTGGCCGGAAGGCCGCACGGCCGGTGCAGTGGCGAGAGGGCTCCAGGCCGGGCACCGGCCGCTCCGGCTTGAAACGGATGTACTCCCGTTTCGTGGCCTTACGGATCCGGCCCGCCGGACGCGAGATCCGGCAGGCCACCGACGGTCCGGAGCTGCCCGCGTGCTGGCTGCTGGCCGAATGGCCCGCCACCGAACCGGAGCCGGTGCAGTTCTGGCTGTCCGATCTGCCCGAGGACACCCCGCTGACCACCCTGGTCCGCCTCGCCAAGCTCCGCTGGCGGATCGAGCACGACTACCGGGAAATGAAGCAGGCCCTGGGCCTGGCTCACTTCGAGGGCCGGACCTGGGGCGGCTGGCACCACCACGTCACCCTCGTCTCCGTCGCGCATGCCTTCTGCACCCTGCAGAGACTGGCCCGTGCCCCAAAAGACACGGCGTCGGCCTGAGTCTCTACCAAGTCGTCCGCGAACTGCAGACACTCCTCGCAACCTGGACCGGCGCCTGCCCCACCTGCAACCGCGACATACCCACCCGCACACCGACCTGACCAAGCACTACTAG
>NZ_JBHVCP010000132.1:0-1497 GCF_042803315.1 Streptomyces sp. NPDC057424 | reverse complement strand
AACCATCCCGTCGATATGGACTCTTGGGGAAGATCAGCCTGTTATCCCCGGGGTACCTTTTATCCGTTGAGCGACGGCGCTTCCACAAGCCACCGCCGGATCACTAGTCCCGACTTTCGTCCCTGCTCGACCCGTCGGTCTCACAGTCAAGCTCCCTTGTGCACTTACACTCAACACCTGATTGCCAACCAGGCTGAGGGAACCTTTGGGCGCCTCCGTTACTCTTTAGGAGGCAACCGCCCCAGTTAAACTACCCATCAGACACTGTCCCTGATCCGGATCACGGACCCAGGTTAGACATCCAGCACGACCAGACTGGTATTTCAACGACGACTCCCCCTGAACTGGCGTCCAGAGTTCACAGTCTCCCAGCTATCCTACACAAGCCGAACCGAACACCAATATCAAACTGTAGTAAAGGTCCCGGGGTCTTTCCGTCCTGCTGCGCGAAACGAGCATCTTTACTCGTAGTGCAATTTCACCGGGCCTATGGTTGAGACAGTCGAGAAGTCGTTACGCCATTCGTGCAGGTCGGAACTTACCCGACAAGGAATTTCGCTACCTTAGGATGGTTATAGTTACCACCGCCGTTTACTGGCGCTTAAGTTCTCAGCTTCGCCCCACCGAAATGGAGCTAACCGGTCCCCTTAACGTTCCAGCACCGGGCAGGCGTCAGTCCGTATACATCGCCTTACGGCTTCGCACGGACCTGTGTTTTTAGTAAACAGTCGCTTCTCGCTGGTCTCTGCGGCCACCCCCAGCTCGAACAGCAAGTGTTCTCACCAGATGTGGCCCCCCTTCTCCCGAAGTTACGGGGGCATTTTGCCGAGTTCCTTAACCATAGTTCACCCGAACGCCTCGGTATTCTCTACCTGACCACCTGAGTCGGTTTAGGGTACGGGCCGCCATGAAACTCGCTAGAGGCTTTTCTCGACAGCATAGGATCATCCACTTCACCACAATCGGCTCGGCATCAGGTCTCAGACTATTGCCAGGCGGATTTACCTACCTGACGTCCTACACCCTTACCCCGGGACAACCACCGCCCGGGATGGACTACCTTCCTGCGTCACCCCATCACTCACCTACTAACCGCTTGGTCCGGCGGCTCCACCACTTTCCTTTCCCCGAAGGGTCCGGAACGGCTTCACGGCCTTAGCATCACGATGCTCGATGTTTGACGCTTCACAGCGGGTACCGGAATATCAACCGGTTATCCATCGACTACGCCTGTCGGCCTCGCCTTAGGTCCCGACTTACCCTGGGCAGATCAGCTTGACCCAGGAACCCTTAGTCAATCGGCGCACACGTTTCTCACGTGTGTATCGCTACTCATGCCTGCATTCTCACTCGTGAACCGTCCACAACTCGCTTCCGCGGCTGCTTCACCCGGCACACGACGCTCCCCTACCCATCCACACAGGCGTTGGCCCTATTGTGTGAATGACACGACTTCGGCGGTACGCTTGAGCCCCGCTACATTGTCGGCGCGGAATC
>NZ_JBHVCP010000131.1:0-1499 GCF_042803315.1 Streptomyces sp. NPDC057424 | reverse complement strand
TGTGCGCGCACTCTTTGTGACGCGGTGAGATCCGACCCACGAAGCAAGTTTTGCCCCACCGATCACAGCAACGGGGCCACCACGCTGCCCAATTCCTGACGTCGATCTCGCAGAACGGTCCGCCGACGGAGTCGGCGGACCGTTCTGCGAGATCGGGAGAGGTCAGTGAGCCCTCTCCTTGATGCCGCCCTCGAGGCGAATACTGGATTCCGGGCAAAAGACGATGGACTTCCCGCTGGATTTCCACACCGGCGCATCGCGATAGACGTCGGAACCGCCGTCAAACGGTCGGCAGATTATGGTCGCTTTGTAGTGACCACCATTGGAGTTCCTGCACTCGGCGTACCAGCCCATTGCGGTGTAGCCCCCGAGCTGCTTCTGGTACTTCCCATTTTTGCACCCGGTCGGCCAGCCCTTGACGGACACGTTGCCCTGGGAGCCTGCCTCGGCCGCGGTGGCCGCGCTCTGAAGGCCGAAAGTCGTGATTGCTGCAGCGGCGAATAGCGCCGCGCTCAGCTTCTTCATTTTCACCTTTTCCCTGAAAATTGTCTTGCTGTTCTGAGGAGGCCCTGCTCTAAGAGACCTTGGTCGCAAGGCCCTCGTGCACAGGCTTGGAATAGGAGCCCTGGCAGTACGCGTAGGAAAGACCAGCCTTCCGCCACCCGCCCTCAAAGTCCACCATCTTCCCGTTTTCGGGATTCTTGCACACGATCAGAGCCCGGTAGTGGCCGCCGTTGTGGTTCTTGCACGAGGCGATTGCCCCGAAGCTCCTCTTCTCGACGCTGCAGTCGCTGGGTCGTCCTGTAGCGCCGACTTCGGCGGCAGTCGCGCTCACCCCTGCGGCGAGCGTGAAGGCGCCGGCCATCATCACCCCGAGCGCCGGCAGCATGATGGACTGTCGAATGCCGTGCTTCTTAACCAATTCTCCACCTTCTTCTTGCTGTCACATTTCCCGATTTTATTAATCGGCTATGTCGCTCCCCAGGCATTGCCGCCCTCGCATGTCCGCGTCAATCAATGTCTGATTTGAAGTGACGCCCATAAAATTAACGGCCTCCGCATGCCCGCGTCAATGGGATCCTGAAACTTGAGCAAAATCTGAGGTCTGTCTGCTGCAATAACAGTGAAGCATCTCGGATGTCGAGAGTCGAATTTGAGTCAGTCGCTGACCTTTTCCGGCCAGGCTATTTCAGTCGTCAGCGCCGCGATCGTTAATCGAGGTGTCAGTTATAGGGTGAGTGTCAGGTTGTGCCGGGCGACGCTGAGCATGGCCTGAGAATGCCATTGCCCTTGAGGCGTCAATCGCGCAGGATCTACCAGTTGTTCACCCAGGGCAGGGCGTTTCCCGCCCCGGGCTCGGGCCCGGCGATGGACGACGCTCCCCGCCTCCTACTGCGGGCTGACTGAGATGCGCCTGTCACTCAGTCGCGTCATCGACCACCCGTCGCCCACTCATCGGGAAGCCAGATGCCGTGCCGTGCAATCGCGTGGGTGGCTCC
>NZ_JBHVCP010000130.1:0-1667 GCF_042803315.1 Streptomyces sp. NPDC057424 | reverse complement strand
GAAGCTGTTGTCTTTCCGGGCGTGATCGGTGCGTTTCCGCTGGTCGGGGATAGTAGTGGTGGTTCCGTGGGAGTGGTGGCCTGTCGGGTCGTCGCTCCTCGGGAGGTCACCAATGCCGTCAGTCGTCGGACTGCTGGAACAGCACGAGCTCGCCGCTCGCCGTCGAGTCGACGGGCTGCGGGAGGAGGCCGGCCGCATCCAGGCCGAACTGGCCGCGGCCGAGCAGGAATGGCAGGAGTGGGCGATTGCCCGCAGGCGGGTCGACACGGTGCTGGCTCCGGACGGCGGCAACACCGCCGGCACCGAGGTCACTGGGGATCCGCGGGATGCGGACGCGCCCCCGGAACCCCGGGATGCGGCGAAGCCGAAGTCGCAGGTGCCGGTGTGGCGTGAGGGCCTTGACGGGTCGGTGCTGTCGGTGGACTACCAGCGCATCCTCACGGCGCTCGCGGACCGGAACCGGCTCCATCAAGGGCCGCTGACCTGCCAGGAGATGGCCCAAGCGTTCGGCATGGACCTGGTGCCGGCACGAGTGGAGGCACTGCGGTCGAAGGCGAAACGCCTGGTCGCGCGGGGCTGGCTGGCCGAGCGGCAGCCGGGCCGGTTCACTCTTGCCCAGGGTGTGGCCGGGCAAGGCGGCGCGTCATGAGCAGGGTCATCGACCAGTAGACCATCGCCTCGGCGCTGGTGGTGCGCCGCTCGAAGTCGCGCACCAGACGGCGGCTTCGCATCAGGTGGGCGAAGAGGCGCTCGACGATCCACCGCTTGGGCAGCACCACGAAGCCGCGCATGTCGTCGCTGCGTTTCACGATCGCCAGGACCAGCGCGAGCCTGGCCAGGCAGTACTCGACGAGGCTGCCGGTGTAGCCGCCGTCGGCCCAGACCAGTTCCAGCCGGTGGTGCACTTCGGCGACCTGCCTGAGCAGCACCTGGGCGGCGATGCGGTCGCCAGTGTCCGCGGCGGTGACCATCACGCCCAGCAGCAGGCCGAGCGTGTCGACCACAACATGCCGCTTGCGGCCGTTGACCAGCTTGCCGCCGTCGAAGCCCCGGCTGTCCGCGCCGACCACGGCGTCCGCTTTGACGGACTGCGAGTCGATCACTGCGGCCGTCGGCTGCGCGTCCCGCCCCAGCTCCTCGCGGACCCTCACGCACAACCGGTCGTGGAACTCCTTGACCAGGGCGTTGTCGCGCCAGCGGCGGAAGAATGCGTAGATGCGGTCCCACGGCGGGAAGTCGGCGGGCATCGCCCGCCACTTGATCCCGTTGTCCACGAGATACCGGATCGCATCGAGCATGGCACGGTGGCAGTACGCCTCCGGCCGGCCGCCCCGGCCGCGCATCCAGCCAGGCACCGGCAGCAGCGGCCGTACCGCCGCCCACTCCGCGTCCGTCATGTCCGTCGGATAACGCGACTGCCGCATCCCGTTGTCGGCGGCGTTTCCGAACCGGTGAGCCAGGCAGTCACACTCCCAGGTGACCGCGCTGGACTGCCCGGCCATCGGCACGCAAGACTGCTGCACCAGGGCCTCCTGCTGCTGCTCGGTGATTCGACACCAACGAGCTGTTCAGGAGGCCCTACTCGTATGCGCCGAACACCCCACGACCACCCAATCGAGACTCCCGTTCGACGGACACCGCTCAAGATCGGAACGACAACAGCTACT
>NZ_JBHVCP010000129.1:0-2217 GCF_042803315.1 Streptomyces sp. NPDC057424 | reverse complement strand
AACCATCCCGTCGATGTGGACTCTTGGGGGAGATAAGCCTGTTATCCCCGGGGTAGCTTTTATCCGTTGAGCGATGGCCCTTCCATGCGGAACCACCGGATCACTAAGCCCGACTTTCGTCCCTGCTCGACTTGTAGGTCTCGCAGTCAAGCTCCCTTGTGCCTTTACACTCTGCGAATGATTTCCAACCATTCTGAGGGAACCTTTGGGCGCCTCCGTTACCTTTTAGGAGGCGACCGCCCCAGTCAAACTGCCCACCTGACACTGTCTCCCCGCCCGATAAGGGCGGCGGGTTAGAAGGTCAATACAGCCAGGGTAGTATCCCACCGATGCCTCCACCGAAGCTGGCGCTCCGGTTTCCAAGGCTCCTACCTATCCTGTACAAGCTGTACCAACATTCAATATCAGGCTGCAGTAAAGCTCCACGGGGTCTTTCCGTCCTGTCGCGGGTAACCTGCATCTTCACAGGTACTATAATTTCACCGAGTCTCTCGTTGAGACAGTGCCCAGATCGTTACGCCTTTCGTGCGGGTCGGAACTTACCCGACAAGGAATTTCGCTACCTTAGGACCGTTATAGTTACGGCCGCCGTTTACTGGGGCTTCAATTCGCACCTTCGCTTACGCTAAGCGCTCCTCTTAACCTTCCAGCACCGGGCAGGCGTCAGCCCCTATACTTCGCCTTACGGCTTCGCAGAGACCTGTGTTTTTGCTAAACAGTCGCCTGGGCCTATTCACTGCGGCTCTCTCGGGCTTGCACCCTAACAGAGCACCCCTTCTCCCGAAGTTACGGGGTCATTTTGCCGAGTTCCTTAACGAGAGTTCTCTCGCTCACCTTAGGATTCTCTCCTCGCCTACCTGTGTCGGTTTGCGGTACGGGCACCTCTCACCTCGCTAGAGGCTTTTCTTGGCAGTGTGGAATCAGGAACTTCGCTACTATATTTCGCTCGCCATCACAGCTCAGCCTTACGGGAAACGGATTTGCCTATTTCCCAGCCTAACTGCTTGGACGCGGATATCCAATACCGCGCTTACCCTATCCTCCTGCGTCCCCCCATTGCTCAAATGGTGAGGAGGTGGTACAGGAATATCAACCTGTTGTCCATCGCCTACGCCTTTCGGCCTCGGCTTAGGTCCCGACTAACCCTGAGCGGACGAGCCTTCCTCAGGAAACCTTAGGCATTCGGTGGACGGGATTCTCACCCGTCTTTCGCTACTCATACCGGCATTCTCACTTCTAAGCGCTCCACCAGTCCTTCCGGTCTGGCTTCACAGCCCTTAGAACGCTCTCCTACCACTGTTCGAAGAACAGTCCGCAGCTTCGGTGATACGTTTAGCCCCGGTACATTTTCGGCGCAGAGTCACTCGACCAGTGAGCTATTACGCACTCTTTAAATGGTGGCTGCTTCTAAGCCAACATCCTGGTTGTCTAAGCAACTCCACATCCTTTTCCACTTAACGTATACTTTGGGACCTTAGCTGGCGGTCTGGGCTGTTTCCCTTTCGACTACGGATCTTATCACTCGCAGTCTGACTCCCAAGGATAAGTCATTGGCATTCGGAGTTTGACTGAATTCGGTAACCCGGTAGGGGCCCCTAGTCCAATCAGTGCTCTACCTCCAAGACTCTTACCTTAAGGCTAGCCCTAAAGCTATTTCGGAGAGAACCAGCTATCTCCAGGTTCGATTGGAATTTCACCCCTACCCACACCTCATCCCCGCACTTTTCAACGTGCGTGGGTTCGGGCCTCCATTCAGTGTTACCTGAACTTCACCCTGGACATGGGTAGATCACCTGGTTTCGGGTCTACGACCACGTACTCATGCGCCCTATTCAGACTCGCTTTCGCTGCGGCTCCGCATCTTCTGCTTAACCTTGCACGGGATCGTAACTCGCCGGTTCATTCTACAAAAGGCACGCCATCACCCGTTAACGGGCTCTGACTACTTGTAGGCACACGGTTTCAGGATCTCTTTCACTCCCCTTCCGGGGTGCTTTTCACCTTTCCCTCACGGTACTGGTTCACTATCGGTCACTAGGGAGTATTTAGCCTTGGGAGATGGTCCTCCCGGATTCCGACGGAATTTCACGTGTTCCGCCGTACTCAGGATCCACTCAGGAGAGAACGAAGTTTTGACTACAGGGCTGTTACCTCCTATGGCGGGCCTTTCCAGACCTCTTCATCTACCTCGTTCCTTTGTAACTCCGTACAGAGCAC
>NZ_JBHVCP010000128.1:818-2235 GCF_042803315.1 Streptomyces sp. NPDC057424 | reverse complement strand
TTCTCCTACGGGCGTCAGTCCTTGTCGTTCTTGCTCTCGTCCTCGTCCTCGACCATGGCGTCGACCTCGTCCTCGTCGGCCTTCGGCGCGGCCGGAGCCTGGGCTTCGTCGTCCTCGTCCTCGACCATGGCGTCGACGAACTCCACGCCGTCCAGCTCGGCGAGCCGGTCCGAGGCGTCGGTGCTGCCGTCGCGGTCGGCCTCGACGGCCTTCGCGAACCACTCCCGCGCCTCGCTCTCGCGCCCCGCCGCGAGCAGCGCGTCGGCGTAGGCGTACCGCAGACGCGCGGTCCACGGCTGCACGGAGCCGGCGGCCAGCTCCGGGCTCTGCAGCGTCACGATGGCCGCGTCCAGCTGCCCCATGTCCCGGCGAGCGCCGGCCGCGACGAGCCGCATCTCGACCTGCCCGGCCTTGTCGAGCTTGTGCACCTCGGGCGCCCCGGCCATGTCCAGCGCCTTCTCCGGCCGCCCGAGCCCACGCTCGCAGTCGGCCATGACGGGCCACAGGTCGATGTTCCCGGTCATCCGCTTGGCAGCCCGGAACTCGGCCAGTGCCTCGCCGTACTTCTGGCTGGCGTACGCGGCGAACCCTGCGGCCTCCCGTACGGCGGCGACACGCGACGCCAGCCGCAGCGCCACCCTGGAGTAGCCGTACGCCCCCTCGGGGTCCTCGTCGAGGAGCCGCGCGACCATCACCAGATTCCTGGCGACGTCTTCCGCGAGCGTCTTGGGCAGGCTCTGCAACTCCTGCCGTACGTCCTTGTCGATCTCGTCGCCCGTGACGTCCTCGGGGATCGGCAGCCGCTTGATGGGCTCCCTGTCCCGCTCCCGCTCCTCACGGAACCGGCCGGGGCCACGGTCGTCCCGGCCGCGGAAGCCACCCCGGTCGCCGTCACGCCGGTAGCCACGGTCGCCCCGGTCGTCACGCCGGGGACCGCGCCCGCCGCGGTCGTCACGGCCGCGGAAGCCACCGCGGTCGCCCCGGTTGTCGTCCCGCCGGAACTCGCCACGGTCACTGCGGGGGCCGTCCTCACGACGGAAGCCAGGGCGCCCGCCCCGGCCGGCGTCGTCGCGCCGGAAGCCGCCGCGGTCCCCGCGGTCGTCGCCGCGGCGCTCGTCACGGCGCTCGTCACGGCCACGGAAACCACCGCGGTCGTCACGCCGGAAGCCGCGGTCACCATCCTTGGGCCGGTCCTGATCGTCGCGGCGGGGCCCACGGTCACGGTCGTCACCGCGGAAACCGCGGTCGCGGTTGTCGTCGCGGCGGAAACCGCCACGGTCGTCACGGCGGGGGAACCCACCGCGGTCGCCCTCGCGCCGCTCGCCACGCCGGTCGTCGCGCCGCTCGTCCCGACGGTCGTCGCGCCGGTCGTCACGCCGGAAGGCAGGGCGGTCACCCCGATCGTCGCGCCGGAACG
>NZ_JBHVCP010000128.1:0-718 GCF_042803315.1 Streptomyces sp. NPDC057424 | reverse complement strand
CGCGGCCCACGGTCACGGTCGTCACGCCGGCCGTACCCACCCCCACGGTTGTCGTTACGGCGGAAACCACCACGGTCACCACGGTCGTCACGCCTGTCGTCCCGACGGTCGTCACGCCGGTCGTCACGCCGGAAGGCAGGGCGGTCACCCCGATCGTCGCGCCGGAACGGGGGGCGTTCACCACGGTCGTCACGCCGGAAGGCAGGGCGGTCACCGCGGTCGTCGCGACGGAACCCACCCCGGTCGCCGTCGTCCCTGCGCGGCCCACGGTCACGGTCGTCACGCCGGCCGTACCCACCCCCACGGTTGTCGTCACGGCGGAAACCACCACGGTCACCACGGTCGTCACGCCGCTCGCCGCGCTCTCCGCGGTCGCCTCGGTCGCCGTCACGACGACCGTAGCCGCCACGGTCGTTGTCGCGGCGGAAGCCTCCACGGTCTCCACGACCCCCGCGCTGACCGCCGCGGTCGTTCCGGTCGCTCCGGTCCCCCTCCCGTCGCCGCTGGTCGCGCTCCGGTCGGTCGTCGGGAGAGTTGGTGGACATGGTGACTCCTGTCTTCGGTACCGCAAGTCATTCTCGCGCAGCCGGGTGCCCAGCGCGCACTGCAAAAACAAAAAGGACCCTTGGTCCCAGCTGAACGCTGGGACCAAGGGTCCTGAAGAATTGTTCGGCGGTGTCCTACTCTCCCACAGGGTCCCCCCTGCAGTACCATCGGC
>NZ_JBHVCP010000127.1:0-2653 GCF_042803315.1 Streptomyces sp. NPDC057424 | reverse complement strand
GCCCGCACCTCCTCGGAGGCGCGGGCCGTCGCCCGTACCCAAACCCTCATCAAGGGCGAGAACGGCATCGGCACGGTCCGCAAGACCACTCTCCCCGGCGGCCTGCGCATCGTCACCGAAACCCTGCCCTCGGTCCGCTCCGCGACCTTCGGCATCTGGGCGCACGTCGGCTCCCGGGACGAGACCCCCGCACTGAACGGCGCCACCCACTACCTGGAGCACCTGCTCTTCAAGGGCACCAGCCGCAGGTCCGCCCTGGACATCTCGTCCGCCCTCGACGCGGTCGGCGGCGAGATGAACGCGTTCACCGCGAAGGAGTACACGTGCTATTACGCGCGCGTGCTCGACACCGATCTGCCGCTGGCCATCGACGTCGTCTGCGACATGCTGACGGGCTCCCTCATCCTCGAAGAGGACGTCAATGTCGAGCGGGGCGCCATCCTCGAAGAGATCGCCATGACCGAGGACGACCCGGGCGACTGCGTGCACGACCTGTTCGCGCACACGATGTTCGGCGACAACCCCCTCGGCCGCCCGGTCCTGGGCACGGTCGACACGGTCAACGCGCTCACCGCCGACCGCATCCGCCGCTTCTACAAGAAGCACTACGACCCGACGCACCTGGTCGTCGCCTGCGCCGGCAACATCGACCACGCCAAGGTCGTTCGGCAGGTCCGCGTCGCCTTCGAGAAGGCGGGGGCCCTCAAGAACCCCGCCGCCGACCCCGTCGCCCCGCGCGGCGGCAAGCGTGCCCTGCGCACCGCGGGCCGCGTCGAGCTGATCGACCGCAAGACCGAGCAGGCGCACGTCGTGCTCGGCATGCCGGGCCTGTCCCGCACGGACGAGCGGCGCTGGGCCCTGGGCGTGCTGAACACCGCCCTCGGCGGCGGCATGTCCTCCCGCCTCTTCCAGGAGGTCCGCGAGAAGCGCGGCCTGGCCTACAGCGTGTACTCCTACACGTCCGGCTTCGCCGACTGCGGCCTGTTCGGCGTGTACGCCGGCTGCAGGCCCTCGCAGGTGCACGACGTGCTGAAGATCTGCCGCGACGAACTCGACCACGTCGCCGAGCACGGCCTCTCGGACGACGAGATAGGGCGTGCGATCGGCCAGCTCCGGGGGTCCACGGTCCTCGGCCTGGAGGACACCGGCGCGCTGATGAACCGTATCGGCAAGAGCGAGCTGTGCTGGGGCGAGCAGATGTCCGTCGACGACATGCTGTCCCGGATCGCGTCGGTCACCCCGGACGACGTCCGCGAGGTAGCCCGCGAGATCCTGGGACGGCGGCCCTCGCTGTCGGTCATCGGCCCGCTGAAGGACAAACAGGCGGCCCGTCTGCACGACGCCGTCGCCTGACCATCCCCTGGTGAAGGAAGCACAAGAGATGAGCAAGCTGCGCGTGGCGGTCCTCGGCGCCAAGGGCCGGATCGGCTCGGAAGCCGTACGAGCCGTCGAAGCCGCCGAGGACATGGAACTGGTCGCCGCCCTCGGCCGGGGCGACAAGCTGGAGACGCTCACCGACTCCGGCGCCCAGGTCGCGGTCGAACTGACCACGCCCGACTCGGTCATGGCCAACCTCGAGTTCTGCGTCGGCCACGGCATCCACGCGGTCGTCGGCACCACCGGCTGGACCGACGAGCGCCTCGCGCAGCTGAACGGCTGGCTGTCCGCATCCCCCGCCACGGGCGTGCTCATCGCCCCGAACTTCTCCATCGGGGCCGTCCTCACCATGAAGTTCGCGCAGCTCGCCGCCCCCTACTTCGAGTCCGTCGAGGTCGTCGAGCTGCACCACCCGAACAAGGTGGACGCCCCCTCCGGAACCGCCACACGCACCGCACAGCTGATCGCCGAGGCCCGCCGCACCGCCGGCACCGCCCCGGCCCCCGACGCCACGGCCACCGCCCTGGACGGTGCCCGCGGCGCCGACGTCGACGGTGTCCCGGTGCACGCCGTCCGGCTGCGCGGACTGCTCGCCCACCAGGAGGTCCTGCTCGGCGCCGAGGGCGAGACCCTCACGGTCCGGCACGACTCGCTCCACCACAGCAGCTTCATGCCGGGCATCCTGCTCGGCGCCCGCCGCGTGGTGAGCACCCCGGGCCTGACGTTCGGCCTGGAACACTTCCTGGATCTGAACTGAGCCGCTGACCGTCATGCGCGCGAAGCTCACCTACGCCCTCACCGCCGCCGTCCTGGTCGTCTACTTCGTCCTGGTCGGCAGCCGCGGCGTCCTGCTCATCGAGACCGGCACACCGCTCACCGTCACTTTCGGTGTCGCCGTGCTGATCCTGCCGGTCATCGGCCTGTGGTTCCTCTGGAAGAACACCCAGTTCGCCCGCAGGGCCAACCAACTCGCCGCCGAACTCGACGCCGAGGGCGGGCTGCCCGTCGACGAACTGCGGCGCACCCCCAGCGGGCGCATCGACCGCGACTCTGCCGACGAGGTCTTCGCCCAGCGCAAGGCCGAGACGGAGGACGCCCCCGACGACTGGCGCACCTGGTTCCGCCTCGCCGTCGCCTACCACGACGCCCGCGACACCCCGCGCGCCCGCAAGGCGATGCAGCACGCGATCGCCCTGCACGACGGCAAGCAGTCCGAAGCGGCCTGAACCGCACCCCACTCATGCGGCGGGGCCGCAGCGTGTGCACGCTGCAGCCC
>NZ_JBHVCP010000126.1:0-3044 GCF_042803315.1 Streptomyces sp. NPDC057424 | reverse complement strand
GACCGGGGCCCTTCCCTTTACGCCTGCGTCACGCCGTCAGGCCTTGACGCGGATTTGCGGGCGGAGCTTCGTGGTGATGTCGATGGCGGTGTCCTTGGAAGTGTCCCCGGCGGCGGTACCCGAGGAGACCACGGCGATGGTGCTGTAGTCGGCCCAGGCGCAGAACCAGTTGGTCTGCTCCTTCTTGGTCATGACGTTCTGACCCTTGAGCGCCTGGCACTTCATGACCGCGCCGTCGAGGTCCGCCTCCTCCGGCTCGCCGAGCACCTCGGTCTTGGAGCCGCTGCTGCTGGAGGAGTCCTTCTCGGCGGACTTCTTGAAGTTGGTGAAGAAGGCGTCCAGGGACGCCTCCGGGTCGGATACCTCGCCGTAGACACCGAAGTAGCTGACCCTCTTGGCCGTTGCCATCTCGGCGTCAGAGGACGGGTCCGAGGGGTCGTACTTGGTGGGTTCCACGTTGTAGTAGGTGGCCAGTACCGATGTGGCGTCCTTGACGCCGCTCTTGTCCAGCTCCTTGACCGAGTCATCGCCGACGGTCTGGCCGTCCTTCGTGATGCGGTTGTACTCGGCGAGCACCTTCGCCGGAGTCGCCAGCTTGTGCGGCCCGTCGTCCTCCAAGGCGCCCGCGCCGCCGCCTCCGCCGATCACGAAGTACGCGCCCACGCCGATCGCCGCCACGACCGCCACCGCGCCGATGATCAGCCCGGTCTTCTTCTTGCCGCCCGGGGCGGGAGGCTGGGGGACGCCGTACGGGGCCTGGCCGTAAGGCGGCGGCGGCTGCTGGCCGTACGGGGGCTGCTGACCATAAGGGGCCTGCTGGGGCGGGACGCCCTGCGGCGGCTGCTGGGGGTAGCCGTAACCGGGCTGGGGAGGAGGGGCCTGCTGGGGGTAGCCGTAGCCGGGCTGGGGCGCCTGCGGCGGCTGGCCGTACGGGCCCGGCTGACCGTACGGACCGGGCTGCTGGGGCTGCCCGCCGTACGGGCCCGGCTGGTTGTAACTCATGGTCTGGGTTCCCCTCCAGATGCTTGTGTGTTCCGGCCATCCTGGCGCAGACCCGTCGTGTGCATGGCATCGGGGCTCCCACCGTTACGAAGCAAACGCGTTTCGGGACAGGGTCGTGACACCTCTAAACTGACCCCCGTGACCGAGAACGCTCAGCAGCAGCCACCAGCGCCCAGCACCGACCTGCCGACCCAGTACGCGCCGGCCGACGTAGAGGGGCCGCTGTACGAGCGCTGGGTAGAGCGTGGTTACTTCGAGGCGGACGAGAAGAGCGACAAGCCGCCGTACACCATCGTCATCCCGCCGCCGAACGTCACGGGCAGCCTGCACCTCGGGCACGCCTTCGAGCACACGCTCATCGACGCCCTGACCCGCCGCAAGCGCATGCAGGGGTACGAGACGCTGTGGCAGCCCGGCATGGACCACGCCGGTATCGCCACGCAGAACGTCGTCGAGCGGGAGCTCGCCAAGGAGGGCAAGTCCCGCCACGACCTGGGCCGTGAGACGTTCGTCGAGCGCGTCTGGCAGTGGAAGGGCGAGTCCGGCGGGCAGATCAGCGGCCAGATGCGGCGGCTGGGCGACGGTGTCGCCTGGTCGCGCGAGCGCTTCACGATGGACGAGGGCCTCTCCCAGGCCGTCCAGACCATCTTCAAGCGGCTCTACGACGACGAGCTGATCTACCGCGCCGAGCGCATCATCAACTGGTGCCCCCGCTGTCTGACGGCCATCTCGGACATCGAGGTCGAGTACCAGGACGACGACGGCGAGCTCGTCTCCATGAAGTACGGCGACGGGGACGACACCATCGTCGTCGCCACCACCCGCGCCGAGACGATGCTCGGTGACACGGCCGTCGCCGTCCACCCCGACGACGAGCGGTACAAGCACCTGATCGGCAAGCAGGTCAAGCTGCCCCTGACCGACCGCTCCATCCCGGTCGTCGCGGACGAGCACGTCGACCCCGAGTTCGGCACGGGCGCCGTCAAGGTGACCCCGGCGCACGACCCGAACGACTTCGAGATCGGCCAGCGCCACGACCTCCCGGCCCTGACGGTCATGGACGAGCACGCGGTCATCACCGCCCACGGCCCCTTCCAGGGCCTGGACCGGCTGGAGGCCCGCTCGGCGATCGTCGCCGCGCTGCGCGCCGAGGGCCGGATCGTCGCGGAGAAGCGGCCGTACGTCCACTCGGTCGGCCACTGCTCGCGCTGCAAGACCACCATCGAGCCGCGTCTGTCCATGCAGTGGTGGGTCAAGGTCGGCCCGCTCGCGAAGGCCGCCGGTGACGCCGTCCGCGACGGGCGCGTCAAGATCCATCCGCAGGAGATGGAGAAGCGCTACTTCGACTGGGTCGACAATCTCCACGACTGGTGCATCTCGCGGCAGTTGTGGTGGGGACACCGCATCCCGGTCTGGTACGGGCCGAACGGTGAGGTCGTCTGCGTCGGTCCCGACGAGGAGCCGCCCGGGACCGAGGCCGAGGGCTGGCGTCAGGACACGGACGTCCTCGACACCTGGTTCTCCTCCGGCCTGTGGCCGTTCTCCACGCTCGGCTGGCCCGAACAGACCGAGTCGCTCGCGAAGTTCTACCCGAACTCGGTCCTGGTCACCGGCTACGACATCCTCTTCTTCTGGGTCGCCCGGATGATGATGTTCGGCCTGTACGCGATGGACGGCACCCCGCCGTTCCACACCATCGCCCTGCACGGCATGGTCCGCGACCAGTTCGGCAAGAAGATGTCGAAGTCCTTCGGCAACGCGGTCAACCCGCTGGACTGGATGGACAAGTACGGCTCCGACGCCCTGCGCTTCACCCTCGCCCGCGGCGCCAACCCGGGCGTCGACGTCCCGATCGGCGAGGACTGGGTCCAGGGCTCCCGGAACTTCGCCAACAAGATCTGGAACGCCACGCGCTTCGCGCTGATGAACGGCGCGACGGTCGACGGCCCCCTGCCGGACCCGTCGCGGATGTCGTCGACGGACCGCTACCCCGACCTCGCCGTCATCGAAGCCGGCAGCCGGACCCTGCGCACCCAGGGCGC
>NZ_JBHVCP010000125.1:0-3225 GCF_042803315.1 Streptomyces sp. NPDC057424 | reverse complement strand
CGGGCTTTCCTCCGGGCGCTTCCCTTCGGTCTTGCGTTTCCGACTCTATCAGATCCTTTTCGATCCGATTCCCTGTCGGCGGGATTTGCCGTTCGGCCCGGGCTTTCGCTCGTCGGCCTTTCGACATTCACTACGTTAGCGGATTCCCCGTCCAACTCATAATCGAGTCCATCGGCGTCGAATTCAGGCATGCGGGCACGCCGAATTCGCCCCTGCTGAGGGGAGTCGCTAGGTAGTGGTTTGGTCGCTTCCGGTTGCCGGCGATTGCCGTACCCGGTTCAGCGGCTCGGACTACATTACGCACCCTGGTAGGACGCGTCAACTTCGGCGGCGCCTCGGGGCATGGGCTCGATAGGGGCTCACCGTCGGATCGCTGGCGACCCAGAAGCGCCAGGGGTGCACGGCTCCGTCGCCGCCCACACCGGTGCGCGGGCCGTTGATTACCTGGTCGGAGGCAACCGGAGTGCCCGTCAGCATGCGGAGCGGGGTGTCCTCGGAGGTGCACGCGTCCGTGCCGTCCAGGGAGCGGTCCACGTTCAGGGCCGTGGCCAGCCGGGCCGGGCCTTTGGCCAGTTCCTTGTCGTTGCGGGCCGAGAGTCGACGGGTGCGGGCCAGTTCGGCGCCCTCGATGATCTCGCCGGCGCGGAGCAGGACCGCGCTCGCCCTTCCCTCGGGGCCACAGACCAGGTTCATGCAGAACCACATGCCATAGGTGAAGTAGACGTACACGTGGCCGGGCGGACCGAACATCACACCGTTGCGGGCCGTGCGGCCGCGATAGGCGTGGGAGCCCGGGTCATCGGCGCCGTCGTAGGCCTCGACCTCGGTGAGGCGGAGGGCGATCGGACCGTCGGGGGTGCTGCGTACCAGGATGCGGCCGAGGAGGTCGGGGGCGACATCGAGGACGGGCCGGTCGAAGAACTCCCTGGACAGAGGCGTACGGTCGGGGGTCGCGATCATGGCGTCCGAGGGTACTGGAGACGAGTGGTGCCGCGGGGTGGCCGTCGGGCACCGGCCTTGCCAGGGTGGGGCATGGAACCGGCCACGGCCGGATCGCGTTTGTAGGGATCAAGGATCCACCCGTAGTGGGCGAGAGGGAGAGACATGGCGTTCAAGAAGCTGCTCGCGAGCCTGGGGGCCGGCGGGGCTTCGGTCGAGACGGTGCTGCACGAGGTCAACGTCGTCCCGGGCGGTGTCGTCCAGGGCGAGGTGCGAATCCAGGGCGGGTCCGTCAACCAGCAGATCGAGGGGCTCTCGGTCGGGCTGCAGGCCAAGGTCGAGGTGGAGAGCGGCGACCAGGAGTACAAGCAGGACATCGAGTTCACGAAGTCGCGGCTGGGCGGGGCGTTCGAGCTGCAGGCGAACGCCGTGCACGCGGTGCAGTTCGGTCTCGAGATCCCGTGGGAGACGCCGATCACGATGATCGACGGTCAGCCCCTGCGCGGTATGAACATCGGGGTGTCCACCGAGCTGGAGATCGCGCGTGCGGTGGACTCCGGCGACCTGGACCCGGTCAACGTGCACCCGCTGCCGGCGCAGAAGGCGATCCTCGACGCGTTCATCCAGCTGGGCTTCCGGTTCAAGAACGCGGACATGGAGCGCGGTGTGATCCGGGGCACGCGGCAGCGGCTGCCGTTCTACCAGGAGATCGAGTTCTACCCGCCGCAGCAGTACCGGGGGCTGAACCAGGTCGAGCTGAGCTTCGTGGCCGACGAGCAGGCCATGGACGTGGTGCTCGAGATGGACAAGAAGCCTGGGCTGTTCAGTGAGGGCAGCGACACCTTCCGCTCGTTCCAGGTGGGGCTCAACGACTACCAGGGCACCGATTGGACCGCGTACCTCAACCAGTGGCTGTCCGAGGTCGGCAGCAAGCGCAACTGGTTCTAGGCTCGGGGCTGACTGAACGAATCGATCAGGAGGTACCGAGGTGACCGAGCTCAAGCGGCGGCCGCTCCCCCACGACTTCCATCCGCCCGTACCGTCGTTCACGGTCACGAGCAAGGATGTCGAGGAGGGTGCGACGCTCCAGGACGCTCAGGTCTACGCGGCCGGCAACACCTCGCCGCAGTTGCGGTGGGAGGGCTTCCCGCCCGAGACCAAGAGCTTCGCCGTGACCTGCTACGACCCCGATGCCCCGACGGGCAGCGGGTTCTGGCACTGGGTGCTGTTCGACATCCCGGCGTCGGTGACCGAGCTGCCGGCGGGTGCGGGCGGCGGCGCGTTCGAGGGGCTGCCCGAGGGGGCGATCCACGCTCGTAACGACTTCGGCAGCACGGACTTCGGTGGTGCCGCGCCGCCGCCCGGGGACGGTTCGCACCGTTACGTGTTCACGGTGTACGCCGTGGATACGGAGAAACTCGGTCCGGATGCGACGGCTTCGCCCGCGGTCGTGGGCTTCAACCTGCGGTTCCACACGATCGCGCGGGCGCAGCTGATCGGTGAGTACGAGGTGCCCGCCGAAGGCTGAGCAGCCGCCCAGCGATCCCGGCGTTCACACAACGTTTGCCCGCTCCTGGTCTTGGAATTGATCAGGAGCGGGCATTTTTGTTGCCGGGGGACGCGGGGGTCACCCCCCGTGGGAGCAGCAGATATTGCGTTGTCCATCTCGGCGTGCCCGGCCAGAGTTGATCCCAGCCCGCCAGGGGGTGGGCCGGTGCACACGGGAGGTGGGCTGGTATGCGGGACACGCTGGTACTGAACGCGAGCTTCGAGCCGCTGTCGACGGTGACGTTGAACCGAGCCGTCGTTCTGGTGCTTCAGGACAAGGCCGTCGTCGAGCAGGCCCACCCCGAACTGCGGATGCGGGGAGCTGCGGTGGACATACCCGCGCCTCGCGTGATCAGGCTCTGCCAGTACGTACGGGTGCCGTTCCGAAGACGAGCGCCGTGGTCGAGGCGGGGTGTGCTGGTGAGGGACCGGCACCGGTGCGCGTACTGCGGGAGGCGGGCGACGACCGTGGACCACGTGGTGCCGCGGGCGCAGGGTGGTCAGGACACGTGGCTGAACACGGTGGCTTCGTGCGCGCAGGACAATCACCGTAAGGCGAACCGGACTCCGGAGGAGGCGGGGATGCCGCTGCTGCGGCAGCCGTTCGAGCCGACTCCGGCGGACGCGATGCTGCTGTCGCTGGGGCGGGACGACTTCGCGGAGCTGCCGCGGTGGCTGGTCCAGCCCGCGGCCTAGGGCTGTCACACGAAGGGGGCCCGCTTCCCTGGGAAGCGGGCC
>NZ_JBHVCP010000124.1:0-3249 GCF_042803315.1 Streptomyces sp. NPDC057424 | reverse complement strand
GGCGGCCACCCACCGATCAGCCGTGTGAACAACGCTTCAGGTCAATACACCTAGGGCCCTTCTGATGGGCCCAGGGCGGTGCATAACGATCCCGCGCACTCCGGGTGCGCCCCTGTGCCCCAGGGCCGATGCTTGACCCGTGATGGACGAGACGGAGTTCTGGGAGCTGGTGGACGACGCCCGGGAGGCCTCCGAGGGCGACCCGGAGGAGCAGGCCGACCTGCTCGTGGACCGGCTCGCCCAGCTGGACCCGGACTCCGTCCTGGACTTCGCCCGGCACTTCGAGTCCCGCTACAACCGCGCCTACCGCTGGGACCTGTGGGGTGCCGCCTGGGTGCTGCTCGACGGGGCGAGCGACGACGCCTTCGACTTCTTCCGGTGCTGGCTGATCGGCCAGGGCCGCGAGGTGTTCGAGGGCGCCGTGCACGACCCGGACGCGCTCGCCGACCTGCTGGACGACTTCGACGAGGAGATCGACGGCGACGGCGAGGAGCTCGGCTACGCGGCGGACGAGGCCTACGAGCAGCTCACCGGTGTGGTCGCCCCCGACCTGGAGGTCGCGCCGGCGCCCCCGGAACCGGAGGGGACCCCGCTCGACTTCGAGAACGAGGGACTGCTCGCCGAGCGCTACCCCCGGCTGTGGGAACGCTTCAGGGGCTGATCAGGCGGCCCGGCGGCGGCTCGGGTCGGACGGGATGTACGCGTGTGCCTGATCGGCCCGCAGCGTGTGGTGCATCGGAGCGGCGTTGGCCTGGTCGAGGGCGGAGGCGGTGACCGCGGCCGGGCCCAGGACGACGGTCACGACCGCGCACAGCACCGCCCAGGGGCCGCGGGTGGCCCCCGCCCGCATCCCCGGGTGCCCCACGCCCACCGCGTGCCCCGGGGCCTTCCTGCGACCGTTGCTGCTCATGGTCCCCACCTCCGGTCGGCTGCCTGTGGGGACGACCGTAGGGTGCCGGGATCTCAGGACGCTGCGCGTTCGCTGTGGCCTTCCTGTGCACCGTCGGGCCGGTCCTGGAGCCGGGCCGCGAGCTGCCTGATCTCGGGCAGGCGGGCGTGCAGGGCGGCGCCGGGGCAGCTCGTCATGTAACCGTCGTTGTGGCCCGCGAGGGCGGGCAGCCGGGCGGTGGCGCCGGCCGCGTACCGGCTCAGGCCGTTGCTGGAGACCAGGCGGACGTCCGAGCGCGGGTCGGTGCCGGTCAGGCCCAGCTTCCAGGCGGACAGCGCGGCGATCGCGCGGATCATGGGCCGCGGGACGGGCACGCCCTCGGTGAAGGTGCCGAGGGCGGCGATGCCCGCGGTGCGATGGTTGAAGCCCTGGGTGTGGGCGCCGGTGACGGCGCGCTCCACACCCCCGGCCCGGCCCTCGTAGACGGTGCCGCAGCGGTCGACGACGAAGTTGTAGCCGATGTCGTCCCAGTCGCGGGTGCCGGTCTGGCCGGTGTAGAGGTCCCGGATGATGCGGGGGGCGTCGGCGCAGTCGTAGCCGTTGGGCGAGTCGGTGTGGTGGACGAAGACGGCGGCGACCCGGTCGTCGTAGCGCGGGCGGGGCTGCGCGCGGGCGGCGTCGCCCAGCCAGTGCGCTCTCGGCACGATGGGCGGGCGCGGGGCGGTGTAGGAGGTCGCACGCGAGCGGGGCGAGGCGCCGCGGGAGCCGGTCTCGGCGGCGTTCTCGACGCCGTGGGCGCACAGGACCAGCGCCACGCCGGCGGCGACGCCCGGCAGGCAGCCGAGCAGCACCCGGGCCGCGCGCGGCAGACCGGCTATGCCGGGTGTCCCGTTGGCGGAGCGCACACCCCGCCGTCTTCGGAAGACACGCATGCTCCCACTGTCGGCCGGATCCGGTCCGTCCGCGATGTGTGATGTGCCACCCGGTGGAACCATCGTCACGGTCCGCGACGTTTTCCCGGGTGCACGCCCGCGTGGCCGATTCCGATCATCCCGTGCGCGTGTGACTGATCACCGGGCCCTCCCCCCGCGTATTAAGGGGTTCCGAGAGAAAGGCGGCGTGCGTGGACCTGCTCGACATCCTGCTGTTGCTGGTCGTCCTGGCCTACGCGGCGTCCGGGTACCGGCGCGGGCTGGTGGCCGGCTGCGTGTCGCTGGCGGGCTTCGTGGGCGGCGCGGCCGTCGGTGTGTGGATCCTGCCGTGGGTCATGGACCTGGTGGAGCCGGGCACGACGCGGGCGACGGTGACGGCGGTGTTCACGGTGCTGCTCCCGGCGGCGGTCGGGCACGAGCTGGCGGGACGCCTCGCGCTGCGGCTGCGGCGGGAGCTGGACCGGGGGCCGCTCCGAGTGGCGGACGGGATCGGCGGGGCCGTGGCCAACGCGGTGGCCGTGCTGATCGTGGCGTGGGTGGCCGCGAGCGTCCTTGGCGCGTCCTCGTCGCCGCTGGTCACCTCGGCGATCCGGGACTCGCGGCTGCTCGGCGCCGTGCAGCGGACGATGCCTGACACCACGCCGGCCTGGTTCTCGGGGGCCACGTCCGCGCTGACGCAGGCGGGCTTCCCGCAGGTCTTCAACCCCTTCGAGAACGAGTCGACGGCCGAGGTCGCGAGGCCCACCGGCGACAGCGTCACGGCCGCCGCCACCGACGCCGCCAAGCGGAGCACGGTGAAGGTCGAGGGCGTCGCGGGCACGCAGGGCCGCGAGGGCAGCGGGTTCGTCTACGCGCGCGAGCACGTGATGACCAACGCCCACGTGGTGGCGGGCATCGACGAGCCGACCGTGCAGATCGGCGGGGTCGGGCGGACGTACGAGGCACGGGTGGTGCTCTTCGACCCGCAGAAGGACGTGGCCGTGCTGTACGTGCCGGGGCTCAGGGCGCCCGTGCTGCGGTTCGACGCCGACGCCCAGCGCGGTGACTCGGCGGTCGTCGCGGGCTACCCGCAGGACGGCGACCTGAACCTCCAGGCGGCGACGGTCGCGAACCGGGTGCGGGCGACGGGCCAGAACATCTACAACGACGGGACGGCCACCCGGGAGATCTACTCGATCCGCTCCACGGTCCGCCCCGGCAACTCCGGCGGCCCGCTGCTCACCACGGACGGCCGGGTGTTCGGCGTGGTCTTCGCCCGCTCCACCTCGGACGCCGAGACGGGCTACGTGCTCACGGCGGACGAGGTCGCCTCCGACGCGCGCAGAGCCGCGGGCGCTACGGCACCGGTGGACACGGGCGAGCTGGCGACGTCCTAGCGGTCCAGCGGTCCTTGCACGAGGAGCGACCTGATCGGTCGCTCCTCGTGCA
>NZ_JBHVCP010000123.1:0-3421 GCF_042803315.1 Streptomyces sp. NPDC057424 | reverse complement strand
CACCGACTCCAACTCAGCAGCCCAGCAAGCGACTTCAGTCATCCCCTCCATACCAGGACAACGACAACCGCCAGCTCAGGACACGAACCACTGCTGGAGTACTAAGCAGGCTGGTACGGAGTGTTGAAGCGCTTCGATGCTGTCATCGCTTCCATCGGATTGTCCATGGCTGAAATGCAAGAGAATTCCTTCGTGCGGGCCTCTTGTTCCCTTCGAAATGTGCCGTTAGCGTCGCAGCTAGTTAAGCGCTTCGACACCCGGTTCGGGGAGGGCCGCCGCCATGAGAAACGAGTGGAACCATGCAGCCACACGCAATGGGAGATGACCTCGACCGGGTATAGGTGGCCCTTGTACGACGGAGCCACGGCCAAGACCTACGGCAGCCAGACGGCGAACGTCATCACCGTCCAGGGCACCGCCGGCACCACGTACATCTACGCCGGTGACCGCTGGGACACCTCCAACCTGGGCGCGTCGAAGCTGATCTGGCTGCCACTGACCATCCGGGGCACGACGGTGAACCTCGGCCAGCACCCGACCTGGTCCCTCGACGTGGACGCGGGCACGTGGACGGCCGGCAGCGGGATCCCGTCGGACGGGGTCCACACCCTGAAGAACCTCGGCAGCTCCCTGCTGATGGACGTCGCTAGCGGGTCCACGGCCAACGGCGCCAAGATCATCCAGTAGCCGTCCACCGGCGGTACCAACCAGCAGTGGACCCTCACCCGGGTGGCGGACAACATCTTCACGCTCAGGAGCGTCAAGAGCGGCCTGTGCCTGGACGTCCCTAGCAAGTCGACCACCGCCGGCGTCCAGTTGCACCAGTGGACCTGCAACGGCCAGACGAACCAGCAGTGGGCCCTCGACCTGACCGGCAGCTACACCGGCAGCAACTACATGCTGGTGGGCATCGGCAGCGGCCTGCACATCGGCGTCGCGGGCTCCACCACCCAGAGAGCGGCGGTGGACCAGGAGCTCGGCGGCAGCTCGAGCGTCAACACCGAGACCTGGACTCTCTCCTGACCGCGTGCCCCGGCGACCCCGCCACCGAGCGGGCCGCCGGGGCACGTCCCCTACCGAGGATCACCTCACGGGCCGGTTCGGACCGGGACGCTGTCCGCTCGCCTGCCCATGACTCCTTACACATCCCAACTCCCCCACTTCCGTATAGCCCTCAGCAGACAAAGGAGTTTGCGTAGTGGACTGGACCACTCCATGGATCGCAGGTGCTTCCTGCCGCCCGCCGCCGCCCTGACCGCCGGAGCGGCCTCCCTCCCCCGGACCGCACTGCTGCACAAGATCCCCGACTACCGCGTCAACGGCGACGGCGTGTCGCCGAATGGTCCTGGCCGAGCCTGACCGACCGCTACATCCACCGGCACATCCAGCGCCTGTACGGCGCCTGGCCGCTGCACGAGATCAGCCCCGAGGACGAGTCCTCCCTCGTCCGCCCGGCGCTCAAGGCACTCGACAAGCGCGGCGACCTCGGCGACAGTCGCCTCCTCTCCGCGGCCGACGGTGCCGCCGCGGCGGCGGCATTCCCCGCTTCTTGCCGGGCGTCTTCTTGTTCGCGTCCAGTCCCGTCGTTTCCCTCGGCACCCCGGCTGCCACGCGGACGGACTGGGTGTCGATGATCACCAGGGACGGGTCCTCTAATCGTCTGGACCGCTCCCGCACCTGACAGCGCAGGATCTCCTGGATCCGCTGGTCAAGACCGTCCTGGCGCCACAGAGTGAAGTAGTAGAACACCGCCGACCAGGCCGGGAGGTCATGTGGCAGGAGCCGCCACTGACAGCCCGTCCGGTTCTGGTGGAGCAGCGCGTTCACGACCTCGCGCAGGTTGCAGGAGCCCGGGTTCCCGGTCGCCGACCGTGCCACCCGCTCCTGCTTCCACGCCGTGCCCAGCGGCTCGATCAACGCCCACTGCTCGTCGGACAAGTCGGTTGCGTACGGCATCGTAAAGGGCAATTCGGCTAGATCAAATGCCCTCTCAGAGCGAGGCGTCAGTTCTCCGTGTGTTCGCTTCCTTCTGCGCGGGCGCGCTGCGCGCGGAGTTCCACGGCGTCGAGGAACAGGCCGATCGCGGTTTCGAACTGGTCCTCTTCGTCGATTTCCGCGAGATAGGGGGCGACCTGTGCCAGGTTCGGGTACCGCTGTGGCGAGGCCGTCAGGTACTCGCGGCGCCAGGCCAGCCGGTCGCCGTCCTGGGCGCCCTTGTCCAGCACGTTGAAGGAAGCCTCGAAGGCGCCGGCGGCGAGTGCCGTATCGGCCAGCACGCGGTAGTACGAGGCCGCTTCGCGTCCCTGGAGGCCAACCTGGAGCAGGGCGCCGATGACCACGTCGGCGCCCTGGAACTCCGGCTCGCGCCGTGAGGTGCGGGCCGCGACCAGGACGGCCACACCCGGGTGCCGCAGGCATGCGGCACGGATCCGTCGGGCGAGCGACGCGAGGGTCTCGCGCCAGCTTTCCGACGGTGCGAAGTCGTGCAGGGCATCGCTGACCAGCCGGGCGGCCAGGCCGAGCAGCAGGTCGTCCTTGCCGCGGAAGTGCCGCAGGACGGCTGTGTGGTCGGCTCCCAGATCGGTGCCCAGCCGGCGGAAGGTGAGCGCCTCGGGACCGTCCCTCTCGATCACGGCCATCGCGGTGTCCAGGATCAGATCCGGGGTGAGGAAGGAGGCCGGACGCTGCTTCCGTCCTACGGGAGTGGCTCCTGCCGAGTTGGTCTTCGCGCGTGTCATGGCCGCCATCTTATCGACGGCGTTGTCAACGATGGTTCTCCTGCAGATGGTCGGCCACTGCCCGCAGTGCCGTGATGGACTCCGCGTCACGCGAGGAGTCGTCCGCCGTCGGCCACGCGCTGGTCTTGACGATCACCACGTCGGCGTCCGGGTCTACATACAGGTACTGGCCGTGGATCCCCACCGCGGTGAACGGACGTCGCTCGCCGCCGAGTGTCCACCACTTGTTGCTGTACCCGTAATGCGGGTAGCCGCTGGGGCCCAGCGCGCCGACCTCCAGGTGCGGCACCCCGCGCCCCCGGCTGCGCGTCACCCATTCCTCGGGCAGGATGCGCTGCCCGTTCAGCTCTCCACCACGGGACATCAGCAGCCCCAGCCGGGCCATGTCGCGGGCGGTGGCATTGAGCGAGCCGCCGCCGATCGCGGTACGCGGATGCTTGCGGGTGAGCCAGTAGTACGCGTCGTGCTCAGCGCCGATGCGGCTCCAGAGGCGCTCCGTGGCGTACTGCGCGAGGGAGCGGCCGGTGGCGGACTCCAGCACCCATCCCAGGACCTGGGTGTCGATCGTCGAGTAGCTGAACTGCGTGCCGGCCTCGGTCGAACGCTCGGCTGAGGACACCACCTCGTGCAGTGAGCTTCTTCGAGCGGGCCACCGATCGGGTGACGGTCCGTGAAGCGCAACG
>NZ_JBHVCP010000122.1:0-3490 GCF_042803315.1 Streptomyces sp. NPDC057424 | reverse complement strand
GGACGGCCACCGTCCCGCGCGAGGCATCTCGGTCACTTCTCCAGGTCACTTCACCAGGGGAATCCGCCCGACACCGCCGAACTCGATCCATTCGTGGGTGAGCTGACGGGGAGCCACCTCGGTGTCCGGGCGCCACGTGGACACCTCCACGAGCCCCGGCTCCAGGATCTCCAGGCCCTCGAAGTACGTCTCCACGTCCTTCGGTTCACGCACGCGGCCCCAGTTGCCCTGGGTCGCCTGGTCCATGAAGTTCGTGACGAAGGCGCGGACCTCGGGGTCCTCGCTGACCAGCTGGCACATCACCATGAAGCTGCCGGGCGCGAGCCGTTCCCGCACCCGGCGGGCCACCGCGAGCGGTCCGTCGGTGTCGCTGTCCTGGATGCAGTGGAACACCGAGTTGAAGAGCACGCACACCGGCTCGTCGAAGTCGATCAGCCGCTTGGTGTCGGCGTGGCCGAAGATCAGGTCGGTCTCACGCATGTCCGCGTGGATGACCGTCGTGCGCTCGTCCTGCTCCAGCAGCGCCCGGCCGTGGACCAGCACCATCGGATCGTTGTCGACGTAGACCACGTGGGTGTTGGGGTCGATGCGCTGGGCGACCTGGTGCACGTTGTCCTGCGTCGGCAGGCCGGACCCGTGGTCCAGGTACTGCCGGATGCCGTACTCCTCGGAGAGGGTCTTGACGACCCGCTGGAGGAAGCGCCGGTTGTTGAGGGCCAGGCGGCGCGTGCTGGGCACCACCTTGTCGAGTTCCTCGCACGCTGCGCGGTCGGCCGCGTAGTTGTCCTTGCCGCCCAGGTAGTGGTCGTACATGCGCGCGGCCGTCGGCACGTTCGCGTCGATCTCGGTGGACAACTGCTTCTCGGAGTGCATCGTTCCCCCTGCAAGGTGCCGCGCCAACGGACTGGCTGGACAGGAAGTACATCCTAGGGAGCGAGAGTTGGGCGGTGCCAGCCCACTGACGAAGTGCCCACGATCGAACGACAAGATGACCGCCGCCCGCGCCGCCCTATGCGCCCTATGTAACCGTTCGCACGCTTTGCGTCACCAGGGTCGGGGGCGGGTACCCGCCGGCGCACTACCCTTCCGGCTGATCACGGGCGCACGGTGTGTCACTTCCACGCAGATGCTCGCCCATGCGGCCCATGCGGCCCATGCGGCCCATGCGGCCCATGCGGCCCATGCGGCACAGGCCACCCGGGACGAGCGGCTCCTGGCGCCGGTCAGCCACTGTCCTCCGCAGGCGCGCTCCGGCAGCTCCGCTGGTCCAGCCTTTGCCGGTCGGAGCTCGCCCTCGTCCGGCGGCCGGGCCGGGACAGGCTCTCGGTGTGTGTCCCGTACGCGGGAAGCCGCGCGGCACACTTCACCGCTTTCCGAACCGCTAATCTGGAAATACGAGAATTGATCGGAAGTCGAGGGCGTGTCCGCAACCGCTATTCTCACGGCCCCGGCCGCTTTCCCAGGAGAAATCATGGGCGACTATTACGATCTCGGCACGCACAGCCGTACCGTCACCACGTCCTCCGACGACGCTCAACTCTGGTTCGATCGCGGTCTGGTGTGGACGTACGCCTTCCACCACGAGGAAGCCGTCGCCTGCTTCGAAAAGGCGACCGAGGCCGATCCGGACTGTGCGATGGCGTATTGGGGCATCGCCTACGCGCTGGGTCCGAACTACAACAAGCCCTGGGAATTCTTCGAGGGTGAGGAACTGGTGCGGACCGTCGAGCGCACGCACGCCGCGGTGGAACGGGCGCATGAGAAGGCCGCCGGTGCCACTCCGGTCGAGCAGGCCCTCATCGGCGCACTGCGGGCCCGCTATCCGCAGTCCGAGGCCGTAGAGGACTGCTCGGTGTGGAACGAGCCCTACGCGGACGCGATGCGCGTCGTGTACGAACTGGCGCCCGGCGACCTGGACATCGCCACCCTGTACGCCGACGCCCTGATGAACCTCACCCCGTGGCAGCTGTGGGATCTCAAGACCGGGCTGCCGGCCGAGGGTGCCCGGACCACCGAGGCCAGGGCCGTGCTGGAGGACGCCCTCGCCACCGAGCCCGGCGTGCGGCATCCGGGCATCCTGCACCTGTACATCCACCTGATGGAGATGTCCCCGACGCCGGAGCAGGCCCTCACCGTCGGCGACCGCCTGCGCGGCCTCGTGCCCGACGCCGGGCACCTGCTCCACATGCCCTCACACCTGGACGTCCTGTGCGGCGACTACCGCCAGGTCGTCGCGGCCAACAGCGACGCGATCGCCGCCGACGAGAAGTACCTCCGGCGTTCCGGGGCGATGAAGTTCTACACCCTCTACCGGGCGCACAACTACCACTTCAAGATCTACGGTGCCCTGTTCCTCGGCCAGGCGCAGGTCGCCCTCGACACCGCCGACCAGCTGGAAGCCGCCATTCCCGAGGACCTGCTCCGCGTCACGAGCCCTCCGATGGCCGACTGGCTCGAGGCCTTCCTGGCCATGCGCGTCCACATCCTGATCCGCTTCGGCCGCTGGAGCGAGATCCTCGCACTGCCCGCCCCCACGGACCCCGAGCTCTACACGGTGACCGTCGCCATGCGGCACTACGCCCGGGGCGTCGCCCTCTCCGCCACCGGCGAGGTCGACCGGGCCGAGTCCGAGCGCGAGCTCTTCCGCGAGGCGGTGAGCCGGGTGCCCGAGACGCGGATGCTGTTCAACAACACCTGCGCGGACATCCTCGCGATCGCGGCCGCCATGCTGGACGGCGAGCTCGAATACCGCAGGGGCCGGTACGACCTCGCCTTCGCCGCCCTGGAGCGCTCCATCGAGCTGGACGACAACCTCCCCTACGACGAGCCCTGGGGCTGGATGCAGCCCACCCGCCACGCCTACGGAGCGCTGCTGCTGGAGCAGGGACGCGTGGCGGAGGCCGAGGCCGTCTACCGCGCGGACCTCGGCCTCGACGACACCCTGCCCCGCCCCCTGCAGCACCCCGGCAACGTGTGGGCCCTGCACGGCTTCCACGAATGCCTGCTCCGGACGGGCAGGACCGGCGAGGCGGCCCTCGTGGCTCACCAGCTCAAACTCGCGACCGCGCTGGCCGACGTGCCGATCCAGGCCTCGTGCTTCTGCCGCCTGGACACCACCCCCGGTCCCCAGGCGGCGGCCGACGGGTGCTGCCACTGACCCGCTGGGCCACGAGGTCTCGACCAACAGTGACGTGGCGCGTTTGAACTGCCGCTTTACCGGTCACTCGTGCCGTGACCCCGTAGTCGGACACGACCTGGAGTGAACGAACCGTGGCTGGAGAGCAGAAGGGCAAGGCCAAGGCCGAGCAGGCCAAGGGCAAGGCCAAGGAGACGATCGGCCGTGCGGTGGGTAACGAGCGCCTGACGGCCGAGGGCCGGGCCGAGCAGTCGAAGGGCGACGCCCGGCAGGCCAAGGAAAAGACCAAGGACGTCTTCAAGCACTGAGGTCAGTGGCGGCGGTGCCGCGCCCCCATGGCTGTCTCTTATACAC
>NZ_JBHVCP010000121.1:0-3505 GCF_042803315.1 Streptomyces sp. NPDC057424 | reverse complement strand
CGTCGGCGCGTGGGGGTTCTTATAGTGGGGCTAAGGCCCCGGGCTGGCGGGCGGCCAGGCAGTGCGGCGGCCCCCCGCGCCCGAAGGCGGGGGGGGTGTAGTCGGGGCCCGGGCCCACCCCCCCCCACCCCCGTCACGTGCCGCTGATCTGCGGCGCGAGCAGCACCGGGAGCCGGGTCGTCCGTGGCTTCGCCGGGACCTCGGCCACGGCCCGGGGGAGTGCCTGCTCCACCCCGTGCACCACGGACAGATGCCGGTCGGCCCGCCCGAACGCCGTGTACACCCACGGCCGGCTGAGCGCCTGCGCCGCATCGCCCGGCAGCACCACGACCACCGCGGGCCACCGGCTTCCCACGGCCTGGTGCGCGGTCAGCGCCCACCCGTGCCGCACGGACTGCTCCACCCGCTCCTTCGGCACGACGACGGCCTCGCCCTCGCACGACAGGTGCAGCCCCTCGGCGTCCGCCGTCACCACCCGGCCCGGCAGCGCACGCCCCGGCACGGGGGAGTAGACGATCCGGTCACCGGGGTCGAAGCCGCCGAAGCGGCCCGGTCCAGGATTGAGCCGCTCCTTCAGCGCCGTGTTGAGCGCACGCGTCCCGACGGCCCCGCCGTGCCCGGGGGTGATCACCTGGGTGTCCTCGGCCGCTACACCGATCGCCCGCGGCACCGAGTCCACGACGAGCTGCACCGTCCGGTGCACGGCCTCGCCCGCCTCCCGCACCGGCACGATCACGACCTCCTTGCCGGGGGCCTCGACCTGGTTCAGCTCGCCGATGCCGATACCGGAGACCAGCTCGCCCAGCGGCCCCGGATCCGGCCGCCGCGAGGCCACTTGGGGGCAGATCCGCGCCGCGAGCAGATCCGCGAACACCCGCCCCGGCCCCACGGACCACAGCACCGCCGGATCCCCCGACAACACCAGCCGTGCCCCGTCCGGCAGTGACTCCGTCAGCAGAGCCGCCGTCTCGACGTCCAGCTGGGGCGCGTCGAGTACGACGAGCAGATCGAGATCGAGGGCTCCGTCCGCGTCCCGTCCGGGTCCTTCGCGGCCGGCGAGCAGTCCGGAGACGGTGGCGACGGGGGATCCTGCGGGTGTCTCGTCGGCTCGCTCGGGGACGCCCGCCGCCGGGCCGGACCGCCGCACCAGAGCCGCGAAACGGTTGCGGCCGATCGGGCCGTGCGCGGCGGCCCAGGCCCGCAGCCCGAGGGACCGCGCCGCGTTCAGCAGGGCCGCAGGCTCGGCCAGGGACGCCTCCCCGCCGGTGTGCAGCACCAGGCCCTGGGCGGCGGCCGCGCGGATCAGTTCGGCCGTCGATCCCTGCGCCGCGGCGGCCGCCCGCTCCCAGTCCTCGGCCGAACCGTCCTGCTTGGGCACCGAGTTGACCAGCCGGGCCAGCCCGTCGGCCAGGCTCTCCTCCGCCAGCGCGTAGCGCTCCAGCCCGACCAGGACACGGACCGGACGCTCCTCGCCCTCCCCGTCGTCTTCCTCGCCGGGCCGGGCCGGGGCACCGGCCTCCTCCAGAGCGTCCTGGAAGACCAGCGCGTCCCCCTCCGCGATCGCGTCCTGCACGGCGCTGTCGGGCTCCGGAACGCCCCGCTGGGCCAGGGCCGCGAGGAGCGCCGGCATCTCTAGGGCGGTGTGCCCGGCCAGCGCCGCCTGCTCCAGGAGCCAGCCGGTGACGGCCCGGCCCCGCCGCTCGTCGTCCGGGCCGCACTCGGCGCCGAGCAGGGCACGGGCGAAACCGTCGGCCTGCTCGGGACGCACGCCGGCGATCCGCAGCAACTGCCAGGGGTCGGCGCGCAGCTGCCCGTCCGCACCCTCGCCGAGAACCGCGGCGACCTGCGGCGCGAGCGCCTCCGGGGCACCGCCCTCGCCGAGCACCCGCCGCACGGCCTGGACCGCCGTCGGCGCGGGGGCCGCCGCCGGGGCGACGGGCTCGGGTGCGACCGGCTGCGGCCGGCGCTCCGGCTCCGGGGCGGAGCGCCGGGGGGCGGGCCGGGGCTCTTCGAACACCGTGGCCACCGGCTGCTCGCCGCTCTCGACGGCCCGTACGGCCGCCAGCAGATCGGCGGCCTTGCCACTCAGCTTGGTACCGCTCGCGATCGGAGCCTTCTTCTCGGCCTTGCGCTGCTCGATCCGCTCCCGCTCGGCCTGCTGCGCCCGCAGCTCGGCCTCCGCCTCGGACACCTGCCCGGCACCCGCCTCCGCGCTCTCGGCATCGGAGGCCTGCCCGGCACCCGCCTCGTCGCTCTCGGCATCGGAGGCCTGCCCGGCGCCATCGGCCGGTGTGTCCTCGGCGCCCGGCGTCCCCGGCCCGTCGTCCTCCGTGGTCTCGGGCTCCGTGCTCACAGCGTGCTCCAGTCGTGATCGGGATAGCGGTGCACGGGCGCCGACACATCGTCGAGCGCCCGGCAGATCTCGTCAGGAAGACTAAGGGTCTCCACTGACAATGCAGCCGTGAGCTGCTGCGCGTTGCGCGCGCCGACGATCGGGGCGGCCACGCCCGGCCGGTCGCGGACCCACGCCAGGGCCACCTGGAGCGGCGTCACCGCGAGCCCGTCGGCCGCGGTCGCCACGGCGTCCACGATGCGGCTCGCCGTGTCGTCGAGGTACGGCGCGACGAACGGCGCGAGGTGCTCCGAGGCTCCGCGCGAGTCCGGCGGCATCGTGTCGCCCCGGTACTTGCCCGTCAGCACCCCGCGCCCGAGCGGCGAGGACGGCAGCAGGCCTATGCCCAGATCGAGCGCGGCCGGCAGCACCTCGCGCTCGGCACCGCGTTGGAGCAGGGAGTACTCAAGCTGAGTGCCTGCCAGCCGGGTGCGGGTGCCGGGGACCGCCAGCTGCCAGGTCGCGGCCCTGGCCAGTTGCCAGCCGCAGAAGTTGGAGACGGCGGCGTAGCGGGCACGCCCGCTGGAGACCGCGAGGTCGAGAGCCTGGAGGGTCTCCTCCAGCGGGGTGTCCGGATCGAACGCGTGCACGTGCCACAGGTCGACGTGGTCGGTGCCCAGCCGTGAGAGCGAACCGTCCAGCGCGGAGAGCAGATGGCCGCGCGAGCCGTCGAAGCGGCGGTCGGGGTCCGGCACACTGCCGGCCTTGGTCGAGATGACCAGGTCACGGCGGGGCACCAGGCCGTCCATGAGTCTGCCGAGCAGGTACTCGGCCTCACCGTCGCCGTACACGTCCGCGGTGTCGACGAGGGTTCCGCCCGCTTCCCAGAACGTCTTCATCAGGTCCGCGGCGTCGTGCTCGTCGGTGTCCCGCCCCCAGGTCAGGGTGCCGAGCCCGATCCGGGACACACGAAGGCCGGTGCGGCCGAGATGCCTCTGCTCCATGAACGCCGAGATTACTGGCCAGAACCTACGGTGTGGGTGGCTGCGGACCACGGATTTCCGGGGGCGGGCCGTGAGGCTGCCCGCCCCGATGGTGTGAGCCTCTCAGGGCACTGCAGCTAGTGCCGCGACAGGCAACGTTCGCCCCGTCGCGACGCCCGGCACGCTCCCC
>NZ_JBHVCP010000120.1:0-4532 GCF_042803315.1 Streptomyces sp. NPDC057424 | reverse complement strand
GTCTGCGGTAGCAGATGAGGGTGCAGGCGATGCTGGTGAAGGCGAGGAAGTGGTCAGCCTTGCGCTCGTAGCGTCGGTGGAGGCGGCGGCAGCCGGCGAGCCAGGCCATGGTGCGTTCGATGGTCCAGCGGTGGCGGCCCAGTCGCTGCGAACTCTCGATGCCTTTTCGGGCGATGCGATGGGTGATGCCGCGTTGCCGTAACCATCGCCGCAGGTGGGAGTAGTCGTAGCCCTTGTCGGCGTGAAGCTTGCCCGGCCTGCGTCGACGGCGTCCGCGGCGTGAGCGGATGGGCGGTATGCCCTTCACCAGGGGGATCAGGGCCTGGCTGTCGTGCAGGTTCGCCCCCGAGATCCCGACGGACAGGGGCAGACCGGTCCGCTCGGTGATGAGGTGGATCTTCGACCCGTACTTGCCCCGGTCGACAGGATTCGGACCTGTCAGGTCCCCCTTTTCAGGGCCCGCATGCTCACGGAGTCGATCGCGCAGCGGGTCCAGTCCAACTCGCCGCTGGCGCCGAGTTCGTCCAGGACCAAGCGGTGGAGCTTGGCCCACACCCTGGCCTTCGTCCACTCGGTAAAGCGCCGATGAGCCGTCGCTCCCGACGGCCCGAACGACGCGGACGGCAACTGCTGCCACGTGCAGCCTGACGTGGCTACGAACACGATCGCGGCCAACACCTCCCGGTCACCGTGGCGGCGTCGGCCACCGCCTTGAGGCCGCGAGGGGGCCTCTGGCACCACTCGCTGGAACAACTCCCACAACTCTTCAGACACCAGCCGCTCAACGATCCCCACGGGCGATAGCCTACCGAGTCAGCCAAATGAGATGACGTCTAATACTCCAGCAGCGGATCGTGTCCTGAGCTGCGTTTTCGGTAGTGGCAGCGGCGGGCGACGGCCTGGCGTTGTCTTCTCCAAGCCGACCACTTCAGTGCGTGGGTGACGGGGTCGCGGTCGGCTCGTGGGTGGGGCAGGAGAGTGTCCAGGAGTCGCCGGATCTCTGCCACGGTGAGCGGGGCGGGGGCTGATCCGTTTCTGCAGCCCCCTTTGCCTCGCCGTCGGCCTGCGCTGCGAGTGCGGTCAGGACGGCGTGGGCGAGCATGGACAAGGTGATGTGCCGGTACCAGCCGATGTAGCGGCGGACCTCGTATTCGTCCAGTCCGCATTCGTTCTTCGCGGCCTGGAAGCACTCCTCGATCGCCCAGCGAGAGCCGGCGATACGGACCAGTTCGGCAAGCTCGATGCCGACGGGCGCGTAGGCGAGGTAGTAGGCGATTTCGCCGGGATCGGAGAGGCTGCGGCGGGCCATCACCCAGCGGTGATGGGTCGGCGGATCCGGATCGAAGATCAGGTTGGTGGGCAGCTTGGCCGCGGCCCAGTCGTAAACCCGTGGCCCCTTGGCCCCCTCACCGCAGGACAGCCGCTGCCAGGCATCAAGGGGTGCTTCCTCGATGAGTTGGTCGATGCGCCACATCCCGGTCAGGGATTTGATCTGCTGGGACTTGGGCACCGCGACCACGTAGCCGACGTCGAGCTGTTCGAGCAGGCGACGGAAGTGCCAGTCCTGCCCGTAAGCCTCGTCGGCGGTGACCCACGTGGCGGGCAGGCCGGCGGCCATGCAGCGGCGGACGATGTCCCGGGCCAGTTCGCCCTTCGTCGCGAAGCCTCGTTCATCCGGGATCTTCGCTGCCCGGCAACGGTCACGGTCGGACGTCCAGGCCTTGGGCAGGTAGAGCTCCCGGTCCACCAGAGCCCGGCCCGAACTGGTGACGTAGGCGGCGAACACTCCGATCTGACAGTTGTCGATCTTTCCCGAAGTGCCGGTGTACTGGCGGCCGACCCCGGCCGAGGTGGTGCCCTTCTTGATGAACCCGGTGTCGTCGAGAATCAGCACACCACCCGGTCCCAGCCGTTCAGCTACGTAATCACGGACATCGTCCCGCACGGCGTCCGCGTCCCAGACACTGCTGTTCAACAGCCGCTGGAAGCCGTCAGGGGTGTGGTGACCCGCCCATTCCGCGAGTTGCCAGCCGTTCTTGCGTGTCGCCCGCCCCAGCAGACCACGGACGTAGTCCCGCATCCGCCACCGCAAATCCGCCCGAGCGAACCTGCCCGCCACCCGAGCGAACACCGACTCCAACTCGCCGTCCCAACAGCTGACTTCAATCATCCCCTCCATACCAGGACAACGACAACCGCCAGCTCAGGACACGAACCGCTGCTGGAGTACTAAGGACTCTCCGAGGGCCAGGTTCAGCAGGACGACGATCCGGTCGCGGGCCCCGGCCAGGTCCTCGCGCAGCCGGATCTGGTCCGGGGTCAGGTACTTCCTCACGAGGCCGCCCCCGGGCGCCGGATCGTGGTCCGGCGCTCCGTCAGCGGCAGCGGTGCCTCCTCGCCGCCCGCGGTCTTCTTCACCTGCGCGTTGATGACTGTCGGCTTGATGAGGTCGTTCGGGGTACAGCCGAAGATGTCGCACAGGGCGACCAAGGTGTCCATGCTCATCCGCTGCGGGGGCTGCGTCACCAGCCGGTAGACCTGCTCACGCGACAGACTCACCCCCCGCTCGGCGAGCAGCGGCAGCAGATCCGAAGTGTGGAACATCTCCCGCTCGGCCATGATCTGCCGCAGCTGCCACTCGTAGCCCATCTTCTTGATCACGTCAGGTCCCAGTCGTCGCCGAGCCGGCGCTTCAGCGAAGCCTCCAGCAGGTGGTTGCGGTACTCGTCCGAGACACCCATGTAGATGGCTGTCGTCGAGGCATGGGAGTGGCCGACCTGTTCCTGGACGAACCGCGCGGGGTAGCCGAACTCCGTCAGGTGTGTGATGTAGCTGTGGCGCAGACAGTGCAGATCGAGGGCCCCATCCAGGCCGGCCGCGTCACGGGCCGTGGTGAAGGCCTCGTTGATCGAGCGCGGCGACATCCGCCCGGCCCGCTCGGTCACCCACAGCGCCGGGTGCCGACCGGGCGCCAGCCGGGGACGGACTTCATGCACCCACTCGCTCAGGACGTCGACCGCCCAGTCCATCTCCGGCACCAGCAGCACGGTCCGCCGCTTCGGCGGCGCCCCCTTGGACGACTTCCCGTACCGGACTGCCATCGAGCCAAACTGTCCGAACTGCGGAATCTTCCGATGCCGTCGTAAGTCCACCAGGTCGACCATGGAGGACTCGGTACGCCGGGTTCCGTAGGCGTAGATCGTCTTCAGCACCGCAGCGTCGCGCAGCGCGGTCAGAGTCCCCTTTCGCCCGTGCCCGCGGATCTGGGCCGGCCGGGCATCGGCCGCGTCGAACAGAGCCTGGACCTCGTCGTAGGTCAGCGGCCGACGCCGGGGGTCGCCCTCGTACTCCAGCGTGTGCAGGACCGAGTTGGCTTCGTGGAAGACGACCTGAGGTGCCTGCCCGAACCGCTCCCGGCAGGTGTCCACCCATCCGTACCGGCGGTCCAGCAGGTACTCCACGAACAAGGTGATCGTCACCTCGTACGCCCGTGCCGTCGACATCCGGATCGCATTGGCGCCGCTACGCAGGTGCGTGATGAACGCCTCGCCATCAGTAGGAGTCCATTGCCACGGGTACAGCCCAGTGAACACCTCGAACCGGTCGATCAGACGCAGCCGCGGTTCGATCGTCGACGCCTTCAGAAACCGGGCGTGCTGCTGCCGGGCCCAGCCCTCCTTCATCGCCGTGAACACCGCTGGCTCGGGGTCCAGATGCACGACGTTCGGAGCGAGGACGAGACGCGCCGAACCGGGTGCCTGAGCAACCATGGCGGCTGTTGTATCAAACGCATCAATGTTGCGTCTACCGCGACTGTCCTGATCGCAGCACCGCTGCGATGCCGACGTGGCAAGGGAGTTGGGGGAGTAATCAGCGAAAACCGCGTTTCCGGCGAGGCACAGGATGTTGCATCAACTGCAATTCATCGCGTTTTTGTACTTCCGCCACGACCGCACACCTCCGCGATAGGACTCCTCCAGCCGCTTGAAGCACAGTCCCTCCACCCCGGCCGCCGTCCACGACAGCCACTCCCGCGCCAGGGCCGGGTCGGTCGTCGACGGGCACAGCACCCACGGCGCCGTCAGGCCGCGCTCCGCAAATAGGGCCTCCAACGCCGCACGGCGCCGGGCGTACGGCCAGCCAGCCAGGTCGTCGCCTCGGTGGACCAGGTCGAAGGCCACGAAGTGCGCCGGCCACTCCCGCGCCGCCTGAGCGGCAGGCGCCCCGCGGCGGGCGAGCCGCTGCTGCAGCCGCTCGAACGCCAGCCGGTCCCGCTCCCACACCACCAGGTCGCCATCCAGCCCGGTGTTTGCCGGCAGCTGCGCCAGGGCCGCCGCCCGGATCTCGGGGAACGAGGCCGTCATGTCCGTGCCGCGCCGTGAGCGCAGCAGCACCCGCCCGCCCGCGTACACCGCGAGTTGGGCGCGGTAGCCGTCCCACTTCGGTTATGCGCTGTTGAGCTGTCCGCGAGGTATCCTCCGGCGCCATGTCGATCACTGGATGGCGGGTGAAGTGCACCCGCCATCCAGTGA
>NZ_JBHVCP010000119.1:0-4881 GCF_042803315.1 Streptomyces sp. NPDC057424 | reverse complement strand
CACCGTGCCCCCGACCGGACACCACCGGCAAACACACCTAACGGAGTCCTACTAGTACACCTCATTCTTTCCGCACTAGAGCACTTTCATTAAAGACGCACTTCATAGGCATCATAGGAGTCCGTACGTTGTACCCATGACGACGAACAAGAAGGCTCTGATTTCAGGCGCCGGTATCGCTGGCCTGGCGCTCGCCTACTGGCTGGACCACCACGGCTTCCGCCCCACGGTGATCGAACGCGCCCCGCACATCCGTCACGGTGGCTACGCCGTCGACTTCCGCGGTGAGGCACTCGACGTCCTGGACCGGATGGACCTGCTGGAGCCGATCCGGGCGCTGGACACCGAGATGGGCGACGCGGCGATGGTGGACGCCGACGGCAGGCAGTACGCCACGCTGCCGGCCGCGGTCTTCGCAGGTGACCTGGAGGTTCCCAAGGGAGAGCTGACCCGGCTGCTGTACGCGGCCGCCCAGGACCGGGCGGAGTACCTCTTCGGCGACTCCATCGCCACGGTGGAACAGGACGCCGACGGTGTGGACGTCACCTTCGAGAACGGGCCGCCCCGACGGTTCGACCTGCTGGTCGGCGCCGACGGGCTGCACTCGCGGACCCGGGCGCTGGCTTTCGGCTCCGAGGAGCACTTCGTACGCTCCCTGGGCATCCACACCGCGATCTTCAGCCTGCCGAACTATCTGGGACTGCACCGCACCGGGCAGCTCTACGTCTCCCCCGGGAAGGCGGCCAGCATGTTCGCCGAGAACTCCGACGGCCGAGCCCGGGCCGCCCTGCACTTCGCCTCCGAGGAGCTGGCGTACGACCGCCACGACAGCGGCGAGCTGCAGCGCATCGTCGCTGAACGGTTCGCCGGTGAGGGCTGGGAGATCCCGCGGCTCCTGACGGAGATGCGGAAAGCCGAGGACTTCTGGTTCGACGTCAACGCTCAAGTCGTGATGGACACCTGGAGCCGCAGCCGAGTCGTCCTGCTCGGTGACGCCGGTTACTGCGCGGCCCCCACCTCGGGACGCGGCACGTCCCAGGCACTCATCGGCGCGTACGTGCTGGCCGGCGAGCTGGCGCAGGCCCGCGGCAACCACACGGAGGCGTTCACGGCCTACGAGCATGCGATGCGGCCGTTCGTCACCGAACACCAGGCCGTGGGACGCGAGGGCGCGGAGCGGTTCTTCATGTCCGCGCCCACCCAGGAGGTGCTGGACATGCTCGCCGCCAACGCCCCGGAAAACACCCGCACGGAAGCGATCCGCCTCCCCGACTACGCAGCACACTGACCTGCTCGGTGAGCTCACCGCGTCAGGCGATCGGCGTCAGCGCCACCTGGCTTGGGGAATCGAGATGTGCGCCGGATGCCGGCTTGGGCCGAGGTCAGCTGTCGGCGGGCCGGGATTTCTTCGTCCAGCGGTCGGTGCGGGGGCTTTCGCGGGTGATGCGTCGGGTCATCGTGGTGATGAGTGCCCAGTTCAGATGGGCTTCGAAGTGCTGGGGCAGCCGTTCGTGGTCGCGTGCGTTGCGGCGGGCGTTCATGCACCAGCCGATCGTGCGCTCGACCTTCCAGCGGCGGGGCAACACGACGAAGCCCTTGACGCCCTTGGGCCGGGAGACGATGCGCAGGCTCAGCCAGAGGCGTTCGCGGGCCCAGTCCACGAGTTCGCCGGCGTAGCCGCGGTCGGCCCAGCCTGGGTGATCCGCGGCTGGGTGAGGCGGAGGCGCCAAAACACGTCGCGGGCGGCGTCGCGGTCCTGGATGTCGGCGGGCGTCACCGGGATCATCACCGGCAGTCCGAGCGTGTCCACGGCGATATGTCGCTTGCGGCCGTTGATCTTCTTCGCGGCGTCGTAGCCCCGGCTGTTCCTGCCGACGGTGGAGGCGCCCTTGACCGACTGGGAGTCCACGATCAGCGTGACCGGGTGCGGGCAGCGGCCCTTGCCGGTACGGATCCTGCGGCGGAGCTGGTCACGGATGAAGGTGACGACCCCGGCCCGGTTCCACCGCCAGAAGAACCCGTGAACCGTCTCCCACGGGGGAAAATCCGCAGGCAGAGCCCGCCACTTCGCGCCGTTGTCGACGATGTAGCGGATGCCGTCGACGATCTCCCGCCGCGGCCACTTCTCCGGATGTCCGCCGATCTTGGTCCGGCAGGCCGGGATGGGCAGCAGGGGTTCCAGGAGCGCCCATTCGGCGACGGAGGTGTCGGAGGGGTAGCGGCGGCGACGGGCGGCAGTGGGCACGGCGGGCTCGACAGGGGGATCGGCGGTGGAAAGGGGCTGTTTGGAGAGCTGGGCGAGGGTGGCGCGGACGCCGGTGAGCTGGGCGGTGGCGAGTTGGGCCCATTCGTCGTCGGGGTAGCGGGCCAGGTGCGGATCGAGCGTGCCCGTGCTCACCCGGGTGAGGCGGCCGAGGATCTGCCGGAACTGCCGCTTGTCGTACTCGATCCATTCCGCGGGGTCGTCGGAGAACATGAACCCGTCCCGCCGTGTCCATGTGATCGGCGTCAGGTTCTCCGCGGCGACGACGTCGCGGACGTGCCGGATGCCGCGGCCGACCTGCGAGCGGGTCAGGCGGGTGGCGGCCATGAGCTGGTAGGTGTGCAGGCCGGCGGGGCGTGCTTCCATCAGGGCGACGCGGACCCGGTCGCCGTAGTGCTCGGCCAGCGGCCTAGCCTCCCGGCGTCGCGGCATGGCCTACTCGCCCTTGAGCAGCTGGACCAGCTGCTCGTCCAGGGTGAACTCGCCGTTGTCGAGGGCTCCTTCGAGCCAGTCCGCCGCGGCGCGGACCCGGCCGATCTGCCGGCGGAGGTCTCGCGCTCGTCCTCGGTGAACTTTTGCCCCCGCAACTGTGGTCCCGAGGTTGCCGGAGACGGCTCACGCACCGCCGCGGCGGTGAGCGGGCGCGCCGTCGGGGAGCGGCTCTCCGTCTTGCTCGTTCCCGCGCGGCCCCTCGCGCGGCTCGTCGTGCGGCCCCGCGCCGTCGGGCGACCCGGCCGCGGCAGGTGTCGTCAGCCCCTCCTTGACGGCGACCCTCTCGGGGTCGATCACGGCGTCGGTGGTCCTGCCCACCTCCGACAGCGTCATCTGGGCGCGGTCGTCCACGAGTCGGGTCACCAGGTGCTGTGCGGCGCCGAAGGCCGCGGCCCAGGCGAGGACCTGCGCCCGGCTGTCGAGGTCACTGAGTCCGGGGACGAAGGCACCGCGGATCAGCAGCAGGCCGAGGAAGGCCGACAGGGCTCCGGTGGGGAACTTCAGCACGGCCGAAGCGAGGGGCAGCATGTACGGGGAGTCGGTGCCCCGGATGCGGCGCAGTGAGGCGATGACGGTGAGGGCCGCGCCGACGAGTCCGGCGATCTCGACCGTGACGATGTCCGTCGGGTCGGCCAGACTGCTGGGATCGGTGTTCTTCGGCTGGTCGCGATGTTCCGCGGTGGGGCACACGACGTCGACCTGGTCCCCGGAGCCGGACCCGGGCTCGAAGCACAGACTCAGCGACTTGGGCGAGAACCACCCGTAGAGAGCCAGGCTCACCACGCCGAGGAGCACGAGGACCGTGGCGGCCCAGAGGATGTTGCGCAGGCTGCGCACCCGGGCCAGTTCGTCGTCCAGGCTGCTGTAAGCGGCGTCGAGCGACCGGGCCATGAGATCCCGGTCGCTCGGCGTGATGTCGCCGGAGATGATGGGACGGAGCCGCAGGGCGAGCCGGAGCCGCCGTGGGTCGTCGGCGTCCAGATGATCCTTGACCAGCGCCATGACCTCACTGGCGCGGCCCGCCGCCTCCTCGTCGGAAACCAGTTGAATCAGCAACACCTCGGCACTGCGGATATTCGAGCACACGCCCTCACGGGCGGCCGATCCCGACCAGATCCACCGCCATCCGAAATCCTCGTCCGCGGCCGCACGGGCCTTTTTCAGATGCCCTCGCATTCCCTCGATGAGTGCCGTCCGGTCCTCCGGAACCTGCCTGCCGCTCTCGTGTTCCAGCTCCGCCTCGAGATAGGCGATACGGGCCCTGGCCCGTGCGCGCCACGCGGTCCGCGGCGGCCCGGAACCCGAGCCCTTCGCCATCCGGCGGCGCGTACGGGCGGACGGGGTCTCGGTACCGATCACTCGTACACAGCGGGTACGTGCAGCCTGTCCCAGGACTTCCGGCCCGGCGTGCCGTCGGCGTCGTGGCCCGAGAATCCGAGTTTGTGCTGCCAATTCGAGTAGGACTTCCGGTCCGCCTCGCTCCACTGCGAGTCGGGTCCGCCGGCGTACGCCGAGCAGCCCTCCTCGATGAGGCGGTAACCCATGGCCTCGATGACCGGACTGGTCACGGACGACTGGAAGAAATCAGCGCCCGGGAACGGCTCGTACTCACCGTTCGTCCGCGGTGCGGAGACACGGATCTGCTGGCCGGGGAAAATGATGTCCGGATTCTCGATCTGGGGGTTCCACTCCAGAATCTGGCCGAGCGTCACACGGAACATGGACGCGATCTTGGTGAGGTTGTCACCGCGCTTCACTACATAGAACTCCGTTGCCCTTTCCATGGGTCCAGAATAAGTGAATTACCGGCACCCCTGAAATCGGGAATTGTGTTTCGATTTCACTCTTTGATGCCGAAACTCTTTCACTGCGCGACTGCCGCCCGGGGCGGACCGGTGCCGGTCGTGGACGGCGATCCGTTCACGCCGACAGGCCGAGTGGCCGGAACCGCCGGCCTGTTGCCCGCCCGTGCGGGCCCTGCTCCTCCCGTCCCCGGCGGAGCCGAGCTTCGCCGGCCGTCGCGTTGATCCGGCTCTGACCAGCCCCGTCGCAGGAGCCCTTCCGTCTGGCAGAAGTCGCCTTGCCGGACCTGCCCGGGCATCACGACGCTGATTCCAACCACGGCA
>NZ_JBHVCP010000118.1:0-5045 GCF_042803315.1 Streptomyces sp. NPDC057424 | reverse complement strand
GCCGCAGCGTGTGCACGCTGCGGCCCCGCCGCATGAGGCCGAGGAACATCAGCGCGGGCCGTACTCCTCGGCCCACGCCTCGACCGAGTCCGCTGCCCGGTCGAAGGCCTCCGCGCGGCCCAGGAAGTCCGCGTCGTGCGTCGTCATCAGGGGCACCGGCCCGGCAGCGCCCCCGCCCTGGCGTCCGAGCAGCAGCGCCTGCCCCTGCACGGTGCGGGGCAGTCCCAGCCAGCGCACCGGCTGCTGCACCGTACGCACGGAGACGACCTGCTCCCAGGACGCCGTACGCGTCGTGAGGAAACCCACGTGCCGCAGCCCACGCGCGCTGACCCACACGCCCATGCGCAGCAGCCGCAGCGCCGCGGCGATGACGAGCAGCGCCAGGCCGAACACCACCGCGGCCGATGTCAGTTCGGCCGTCGCGGCGATGATGACCGCCGCGAACAGCACGAACGAGGCGAGCAGCAGGGCGAGCGCCGCGACACCGACGCGCCACGGCCCCGGCCGGTACGGCCGCCGCCAGCGGTCACGGTCGTCGTGGGGCAGCGGAACGTCGTCCGCCGCCTCGAAAACGCGGTCGGCCGTCAGGAAGGGCAGGGGCACGGCGGGTCCTCACTCGATCCATGCGTGGGCTGTGCCCGGTGAGGCTACCGATCTGTGTCCCCGGTCACCACTGGCGGGGGGCCGGATGGAGTCACCCCCGGCCTGGGGCGGTTCAGCGCTTCTCGGACGCCTGCGACTGCTGAGGCTGATGGCCCGTCTGGTCGGGCGGCGTCAGCGCGGGTGTCCCGATGATCAGGGACCCCGCGAGCCCCGCCACGATGGTGAGCCCCAGCAGCCAACGGCCGGCCATCTGACCGACGGACGGCCGCTCGCGCGGTGGGGGAGTGACATTGCTGCGGAACCTGTCGGCCTCGGCGACGAAGGCAAACGGTACGGGTTCACGCCGACCGAACATCAGGGGTGCGTCTCCTTCAAGGGTGGAACGGATCACTTTCGTCTGTAGAGACGAACGAACTCCCTCAGAGGTGCCCCGTTTCACCGACTTCATTGCGGCACGGCACCGATCGGACCTATTTCGCCGGGCCGTAGAGTGGCGTCGCCACACGACGAGATGGGAAGGCCCTGCCAACCGTGACCGACACCCCCGCCGACGACCTCAAGCCCAGCTACCGCAGCGATGTCACCGTCGAGCTGGTCAAGCACACCGCATCCGACGCGGACGTCCTCTTCGCCGCCCGCGTCTCGACCCTCGGCGAGCAGTCCCTTGAGGAGCTGACCAAGGACCCCGAGCGTTCCAAGGGCCTGATCAACTACCTGATGCGCGACCGGCACGGCAGTCCCTTCGAGCACAACTCGATGACCTTCCTCATCAGCGCCCCGATCTTCGTCTTCCGCGAGTTCATGCGGCACCGCGTCGGCTGGTCGTACAACGAGGAGAGCGGCCGCTACCGCGAGCTCCAGCCCGTCTTCTACGTCCCGGACGAGTCCCGCAAGCTGGTCCAGGAGGGCCGCCCGGGCAAGTACGTCTTCGTGGAGGGCACCCAGGCCCAGCAGGAGCTGGTCGGCCGCGTCATGGAGGACTCGTACCGGCAGGCGTACGAGGCATACCAGGAGATGCTCGCCGCCGGCGTCGCCCGCGAGGTAGCCCGTGCGGTCCTCCCGGTCGGCCTGTACTCCTCGATGTACGCCACGTGCAACGCCCGCTCGCTGATGCACTTCCTCGGCCTGCGCACCCAGCACGAGCTGGCGAAGGTCCCGTCCTTCCCGCAGCGCGAGATCGAGATGGTCGGCGAGAAGATGGAGGCCGAGTGGTCCCGGCTCATGCCGCTCACGTACGCCGCCTTCAACGCGAACGGACGCGTGGCGCCGTAACGCACGCACCCCCCGTCCCCCGGCCAGGTACAGATGTACGGTTCAGTCGCGCGAAGTGTCCGTATTGCGGCATTTGGAGAAGTTCATCTAGCCTGATCAAACGGGTCCGGCACTGCTTGAACCCCCGAGCAGGCAGTGCCGGGCTCCACCTTTGTCACGACTTGTCGCCTGCCCCGTGGGCAGACCCGGTCCTGAGCAACGAGTAGCGTGTAACCCATGGCTCCGACCTCGACTCCGCAGACCCCCTTCGGGCGGGTCCTCACCGCCATGGTCACGCCCTTCACGGCGGACGGCGCACTCGACCTCGACGGCGCGCAGCGGCTCGCCGCCCACCTGGTGGACGCAGGCAACGACGGCCTGGTCATCAACGGCACCACCGGCGAGTCCCCGACCACCAGCGACGCGGAGAAAGCGGATCTCGTACGGGCGGTCCTGGAGGCGGTCGGCGACCGCGCCCACGTGGTGGCCGGAGTCGGCACCAACGACACCCACCACAGCATGCAACTCGCCCGGGCGGCGGAGCGCACCGGCGCGCACGGCCTGCTCGTCGTGACCCCGTACTACAACAAGCCCCCGCAGGAAGGCCTCTACCGGCACTTCACGGCCATCGCCGACACCACCGGCCTCCCGGTGATGCTCTACGACATCCCCGGCCGCAGCGGCGTCCCGATCAACACCGAGACGCTCGTCCGGCTCGCCGAGCACCCGCGGATCGTCGCAAACAAGGACGCCAAGGGCGACCTCGGCCGCGCCAGCTGGGCCATCGCCCGCTCCGGCCTCGCCTGGTACTCCGGCGACGACATGCTGAACCTGCCCCTGCTCTCGGTCGGCGCGGTCGGCTTCGTCTCGGTCGTCGGCCACGTCGTCACCCCCGAGCTGCGCGCCCTGGTCGAGGCGTACACCTCGGGCGACGTCCAGAAGGCCACCGAGATCCACCAGAAGCTGCTCGCCGTCTACACGGGTATGTTCCGCACCCAGGGCGTGATGACGACCAAGGCGGCGCTCGCCCTGCAGGGACTGCCCGGCGGGCCGCTGCGCGCCCCCATGGTCGAGTGCGCGCCCGACGAGATCGAGCAACTCAAGATCGATCTTGCCGCCGGCGGGGTACAGCTCTGACATCAGACTTCGCGCGGACCCCCGCGCAACTGCTTCACAACTGAATAGGCGGGCCACCGGTGCCCGCACCCCACACAGACAACTGCTTCTGCACGAACGTCACGCGCGCCACGTGCCCCACCGGTACGTGGCGCGCGTGGTTGAGGAGAGTCTTTTGAGTCATCCGCATCCTGAACTCCGCACGCCCCCGCCGCTCTCCGAGGGCGGCCTGCGCGTCACCCCGCTCGGCGGCCTCGGCGAAATCGGCCGGAACATGACGGTCTTCGAATTCGGCGGCCGCCTGCTGATCGTCGACTGCGGAGTGCTCTTCCCCGAGGAGGAGCAGCCCGGAATCGACCTGATCCTGCCGGACTTCTCGTCCATCAGGGACCGCCTCGACGACATCGAGGGCATCGTGCTCACGCACGGGCACGAGGACCACATCGGCGGTGTCCCCTTCCTCCTGCGCGAGAAGCCGGACATCCCGCTGATCGGCTCCAAGCTGACCCTCGCCCTCATCGAGGCCAAGCTCCAGGAGCACCGCATCCGCCCGTACACCCTGGAGGTGGCGGAGGGGCACCGCGAGCGGATCGGCCCCTTCGACTGCGAGTTCATCGCGGTCAACCACTCCATCCCGGACGCGCTGGCCGTGGCCATCCGCACCCCCGCGGGCATGGTGGTCCACACCGGCGACTTCAAGATGGACCAGCTTCCGCTGGACAGCCGCCTCACGGACCTCCACGCATTCGCACGCCTGAGCGAGGAGGGCATCGACCTCCTCCTCTCGGACTCGACGAACGCAGAGGTTCCGGGGTTCGTCCCGCCCGAGCGGGAGATCTCCAACGTCCTGCGCCAGGTCTTCGCAGGCGCCCGCAAGCGCATCATCGTCGCGAGCTTCGCCAGCCATGTGCACCGCATCCAGCAGATCCTGGACGCGGCGCACGAGTACGGCCGCCGCGTCGCCTTCGTCGGCCGCTCCATGGTCCGCAACATGGGCATCGCCCGTGACCTGGGCTATCTGAAGGTCCCCCCGGGCCTGGTCGTGGACGTCAAGACGCTCGACGACCTCCCGGACAGCGAGGTGGTCCTGGTCTGCACGGGCTCCCAGGGCGAACCGATGGCGGCCCTGTCCCGCATGGCCAACCGCGACCACCAGATCCGCATCGTCCAGGGCGACACGGTGATCCTCGCGTCGTCCCTGATCCCGGGCAACGAGAACGCGGTCTACCGCGTGATCAACGGCCTCACCCGCTGGGGCGCCAACGTGGTCCACAAGGGCAACGCCAAGGTCCACGTCTCCGGCCACGCCTCCGCGGGCGAGCTGCTGTACTTCTACAACATCTGCCGCCCGAAGAACCTCATGCCGGTGCACGGCGAGTGGCGCCACCTGCGTGCCAACGCCGAGCTGGGCGCCCTGACCGGCGTCCCGCACGACCGCATCGTCATCGCCGAGGACGGTGTCGCCGTCGACCTCGTCGCGGGCAAGGCGAAGATCTCCGGCAAGGTCCAGGCGGGCTACGTCTACGTCGACGGTCTCTCGGTCGGTGACGTGGGTGAGCCGGCCCTCAAGGACCGCAAGATCCTCGGAGACGAGGGCATCATCTCGGTCTTCGTGGTCATCGACTCGTCCACCGGGAAGATCACCGGCGGCCCGCACATCCAGGCCCGCGGCTCGGGCATCGAGGACTCCGCCTTCGGCGACGTGGCTCCCAGGATCACGGAAGTGCTCGAACGCTCCGCCCAGGACGGTGTGGTCGAACCCCACCAGCTCCAGCAGCTCGTGCGCCGCACGCTGGGCAAGTGGGTCTCGGACAACTACCGGCGCCGCCCGATGATCCTGCCTGTGGTGGTGGAGGTCTGACGGCCCGTCGGGTCTGAGCCTGCGCCAACTGGGAGCGGGGCGCCTCGATTTGCATCGGGGCGCCCCGCTCCAGTAGGTTTACAACTCCTCCCGACGGGGCACCCGGGCCAACTCAGGCACCGAGACCATGCCCAGCCGGAGAGGGAAATCCGACTCAGAAACTTCTGATAAAGTCGGAGCCGCCGGAAAGGGAAACGCGGAAGCGGGAACCTGG
>NZ_JBHVCP010000117.1:1282-5453 GCF_042803315.1 Streptomyces sp. NPDC057424 | reverse complement strand
CGTCCCGCCCCCTTCGCGTTGCCCTCGGACTCCCCCTGCGGCACACCGTCCCCTCCACGGATGGAGCACAAGTGGCCCACAGGGGTGGATTGGATTCCGCAGGTCAGGGGTAAGACGGGCTACGACCGATTTGGGCAGGCCGGCCATGTGGGAGGGACCCCGACATGCTCCTGGAAGCGCTGAGTTCCGCGATCCTCGGCCTGGCTCTGGCGTGGGCGGCCACACACCGCCTGCCGCACCGTCTCCCGGCCCGGCCCATGGTCCTGTCGACCGGCGTCGCCGGTGCCCTCTTCGGGTCCTTCGTCATGCACAGCGCGCTGGACGCGGGGCACATGCTGATCGTCCTGCTCGGCGCGGTGATCGTCTCGGTGGCCTCGCTGTCGCTGCTGCTGCGCCCCGCGGGAAGACTGCGCCGCCGGTCGGCGACCGCCTGACGGGTCGCCGACGGTGGCGGCGCCGATGACGCCATGGGCTGCCGGCCCGCCGACGGGGATCTGGGGCCCGTCGTCCGGGTCGGGTCCCGGGCGGCGTCAGGCGGCCAGGCCCAGGGCCGCCATCCGCTTGGTGTGGGCCTCGGTGATCCGGGAGAACATCTTGCCGACCTCGGCGAGGTCGAAGCCGTCCGCGACGCCGCCCACCAGCATGGTCGACAGCGCGTCCCGGTCGGCGACCACCCGCTGGGACTGCGACAGGGCCTCGCCCATCAGCCGCCGTGCCCACAGCGCGAGCCGCCCGCCCACGCGCGGGTCGGCGTCGATCGCGGCCCGCACCTTCTCCACGGCGAAGCCGCCGTGCCCCGTGTCGTCGAGCACGGCCAGCACCAGGTTGCGGGAGTCGGAGTCCAGCCGCGCGGCGACCTCCCGGTAGAAGTCACTGGCGATGGAGTCGCCGACGTAGGCCTTGACGAGGCCCTCCAGCCAGTCCGAGGGGGCCGTCTGCTTGTGGAACCCGTCGTACGCGGCGACGAACGGCTCCATCGCCCGCGTCGGCTCCTCCCCGATCTCGGCGAGCCGGTCGCGCAGCCTCTCGAAGTGGTGGAACTCCGCCGACGCCATTTTCGCCAGCTCCGCCTTGTCCGCGAGCGTCGGCGCCAGTTTGGCGTCCTCCGCGAGCCGCTCGAACGCCGCCAGCTCCCCGTACGCGAGCGCACCGAGCAGGTCCACGACCGCGGCGCGGTACTGCGGGTCGGCGGAGGCCGTCGCCCAGTCCCGGGCGGCGACTGAGGTGTCTTCGGCGGCGGCGGTGTCCGAGGCGTTCTCAGGCTTGTCAGAGCTCGTCATAAAGCGCACAATAGCCCGCCCGCCGGGAGGCGTAAGGCCCTGGTCAATCACTGTGACGACGACTACGTGACCGAATCGGCCATCGCATGTGCGCGATTCCGGGGTATGGTGGTAATGCGCCTGCTGGTACGTTGACGTACCTCGACAGGCCGCACGTATGAGGATGCCCGGTCGGTGGCCCGATCGGCTCCGACCCGACAGCCTCCCCGGCCGTCCGCCACAGTGCGTACGAGACCCGGAGGGGGACACCCTCAGCGGCACGAGCGCTAGAGCGTCGGCGCGGTCCCGTGCTCTACGGCCCGCCCGTAGGCAGCCGACGTCCCCGGCACGGTCTGACACGACCCCGCGCTCGCCTCGCGCCGCCCACACAGAAGAGGCAGCACCCTGACTACGTTCCGAGAGCTCGGAATCCTCCCCGAGACCGCCGAGGCCCTGGAGGCCGTCGGCATCAACACGCCCTTCCCCATCCAGGAGATGACGCTCCCCGTGGCCCTTTCGGGCAAGGACGTCATCGGCCAGGCCAAGACCGGCACCGGCAAGACGCTGGGCTTCGGCCTCCCGCTCCTCGAGCGCGTCACCGTCCCCGCCGACGTCGAGGCCGGCCGCGCCGAGCCCGAGGACCTCACCGACGCCCCGCAGGCCCTCGTCGTCGTCCCCACGCGCGAGCTGTGCACCCAGGTCACCAACGACCTCCTGACGGCCGGCAAGGTCCGCAACGTACGCGTCCTCGCCATCTACGGCGGCCGGGCCTACGAGCCCCAGGTCGAGGCCCTCAAGAAGGGCGTCGACGTGGTCGTCGGCACCCCGGGCCGGCTGCTCGACCTCGCCGGGCAGAAGAAGCTGAACCTGAAGCACGTCAAGTCCCTCGTCCTCGACGAGGCCGACGAGATGCTCGACCTGGGCTTCCTGCCCGATGTCGAGAAGATCATCAACATGCTGCCGGTGCGGCGCCAGACCATGCTGTTCTCGGCGACCATGCCGGGCGCGGTCATCGGCCTCGCCCGCCGCTACATGTCGCAGCCCACCCACATCAGCGCCACGTCGCCGGACGACGCCGGCGCGACGGTCGCGAACACCAAGCAGTACATCTACCGCGCGCACAACATGGACAAGCCCGAGATGGTCGCGCGCATCCTCCAGGCCGAGGGCCGGGGACTGGCCATGGTCTTCTGCCGCACCAAGCGCACGGCGGCCGACCTCGCCGACCAGCTCAAGCAGCGCGGCTTCGCCTCCGGCGCGGTCCACGGCGACCTCGGCCAGGGTGCCCGTGAGCAGGCGCTGCGGGCGTTCCGCAACGGCAAGGTGGACGTGCTCGTCTGCACCGACGTCGCCGCTCGCGGTATCGACGTCGAGGGCGTGACGCACGTCATCAACTACCAGTCGCCGGAAGAGGAGAAGACGTACCTGCACCGCATCGGCCGTACGGGCCGCGCGGGCGCCAAGGGCATCGCGATCACTCTCGTCGACTGGGACGACATTCCGCGCTGGCAGCTGATCAACAAGGCGCTGGAGCTGGACTTCAACGACCCGCCGGAGACGTACTCCACGTCCCCGCACCTCTTCTCCGACCTCGGCATCCCCGAGGGCACGAAGGGCCTCCTGCCGCGCTCGGAGCGCAAGCGCGCCGGGCTGGACGCGGAGGAGCTGGAGGACCTGGGCGAGCCGGGCGGCCGCGGGCCGCGCGGGCGTGGCGGCCGAGGCGACCGGGACGAGTCCCGCTCGTCCGACCGCGAGCGGTCCCCGCGTACGCCGCGCCGCCGCCGCCGTACGCGCGGCGGGGCCGCGGTGGGCGGGGCGCCCGAGTCCGCGGGCGCGACCGCACCGGGCACCGCGGTCACCGACGGCGCCGCCGAGGCGGACAGCGTGACGGCTCCGCGCACTCCGCGTCGCCGTCGCCGCACCCGTGGCGGGGCCCAGTCCGAGGCGGCTCCGGTCACGACGGTCGAGTCCCCCGTGTCCGAGCAGGCGGAGACCGCCGTCGCGACGGCGGAGGGCACGGCCACGGAGGCCACCGAGACGGCTGAGAAGCCGCGCCGACGCCGCACCCGCCGGTCCGAGACGCCGGCGGTGGAGACCGAGGCAGCGGTGACACCGTCGGCCGCGGAGCCGGCGATCGTCGCCGACGCCCCGGCCGCTGCGGAGGCCGTGCTGCCCGAGGCCGCCGCCAAGCCGCGCCGTCGCACCCGCAAGGCCACGGCGACGTCGGCGGCCGAGTCGGCGGTCGACACGGCCGAGGGGATCACCGAGTCCGCGCCGGAGACGGCGGAGACGAAGCCGCGCCGCACCCGCAAGACGGCCGCTGCGGCGGAGGACACTGCCGAGGTGGCCGAGGCGAAGCCCAGGCGTACGCGCAAGGCGACGGCAGCGGCGGCCGAGGACGCCGTCGACACGGCGGAGGCCACCGAGGCCAAGCCGCGCCGCCGCACCCGCAAGACCGCCGAAAGCGCCGACACCGCGGGCCCGGCTACGGCTACGGCTACGGCTACGGCTACGGCTACGGCCGAGGCTCCCGATGACGCGGCGACCAAGCCGCGCCGCACCCGCAAGGCCGCCGCCTCGGCGGAGAACGTGGTCGACACGGCCGAGGGCGCGCAGGCCAAGCCGCGCCGCCGGACCCGTAAGGCCGCCGAGCCCACCGAGATCCCCGCCCAGGCGGATCAGGAGCCGGAGGCCGCCGAGGCGAAGCCGCGCCGGACACGGAAGAGCGCTGCTGCCGCCCCGGACGCGGAGGCCGCCGAGGCCAAGCCGCGCCGGACGCGGAAGAGCGCCGCGGCGGCCGAGGCCGCCGTGGACACGGCCGAAGGTACGGAGGCCAAGCCGCGCCGCCGCACCCGCAAGGCCGCCGAGCCCACCGAGAACCCCGCCCAGGCGGATCAGGAGCCGGAGGCCGC
>NZ_JBHVCP010000117.1:0-1184 GCF_042803315.1 Streptomyces sp. NPDC057424 | reverse complement strand
GCCGAGGCCAAGCCGCGCCGTACGCGCAAGGCGACCACGGCGGCCCCGGCTGCCGCTTCCCAGGACGCGGCGGAGGCGAAGCCGAGGGTCCGCCGCACCCGCAAGGCCACCGCCTCCGCGGAGCCCACGGAGGGCTGATCCACCCCTCTTCGACGGCCCGGCCCTCTCACAGGGGCCGGGCCGTCGGTGTTCATCCGGGGCACAGGGCCGGTCTTCCACCCGCTACCCTCGCCCCCGTGACCAGTCACCCCACCTTCCCCCCGCCCCCGGGCGCCCGCGCCTACCCCCTGCGCACCTCGCGCGGCGAGTTCGCCGTCGTCGACTCGTCGCCGACGGCGGGTGTGGAGGCAAGGGGAGTCGTCCTGATGCTGCCCGGGTTCACCGGGAGCAAGGAGGACTTCGGGCTGCTCCACGAGCCGCTCGCGGAGCGGGGGTACCGGGTCGTCGCCGTGGACGGACGGGGGCAGCACGAGTCGGACGGCCCCCGGGACGACGAGTCCGCCTACGCCCAGCGGGAACTGGCCCGGGACGTGCTCGCGCAGGCCGAGGCACTGGGCGGACCCGTGCACGTCGTCGGGCACTCGCTCGGCGGGCAGATCGCCCGTGGGGCCGTGCTGCTCGACCACTCCCCCTTCCTGTCCTTCACCCTGGTCTCGTCCGGGCCCGCGGAGATCTCCGTCTCCCAGCAGCAGCGCGTGAAGCTGCTGCGGGACGCGCTCGCCGTGCTGTCGATGGAGGAGGTGTGGGAGGCGATCCAGGCCATGGGGCCGCCGGAGGAAGTCGGCGGGCCCGCCCGCGGCCTCGGCGACCAGGACCAGTTGCGCCGCCGCTGGCTGGGCCACAGCCCGGCCCAACTCATGGCGACGGGAGGCCAGTTGTGCACCGAGCCGGACCGTGTGGCCGAACTCGCCGCGATCCCCCTGCCGTTCCATGTCCTGTCGGGAACACACGACGACACCTGGCCGGTGGCGATCCTCGACCACATGGCTCTGCGGCTGAACGCGCGCCGCACCGTCATCACGGGGGCCGAGCACTCCCCCAACGCCGACCGCCCGTTGCCGACGGCCCGTGCCCTCGCCGACTTCTGGGACGGCATCGGCCGGGTCTAGTGCCGCGGCAGGCAACGTTGGCCCGTCGAGGAGCGGCGTCCGGTGCGTGCTCTCGGCGTGCCGGCCGGAAGTCCT
>NZ_JBHVCP010000116.1:0-5467 GCF_042803315.1 Streptomyces sp. NPDC057424 | reverse complement strand
GGAACCGCTCACCGGGCCCGGTGAGCGGTTCCAGGGAGATCGGTCGGGAACGCCCCGGGCCTCACTCCGCCACGCCGGGTGCCTCGGACGCCGGCGCGGCCGTCCACTGCCTGGCGGCGATGGGCGCCAGCACCCGGAAGACCAGCGCGACGAGGGCCAGCAGTGCCGCGCAGCCGGCGACAGCGGCGGCCAGCCACGGCGGGGCGAGCGCCAGGTCGACGGCCCGGGACAGGGACGCCGACGGGAACGAACTGCCGTAGGCCTGGGCCCCGGCCAGCACGGTGGGCACCAGCACAGCCCCGGCCAGTACCAGGGCGACGGGACGCAGCGCCAGCAGCAGCGCCAGCACCGTGCACAGCACCGACAGACCGAGGGCGACCGCGTGCAGACGCAGGGACGCGTCGCCGCGCTGCAGCGGGAAGTGGACCACCGCGCACACGGCGAGGGCCAGGGCGGCGAACCAGCCCGACCAGGACACGTACCGGGCGTACCGGTCCGACACCCGCTCGTCGTCGGCCGGTGAGCCGTCGAGGGTGCGGTGGGTCTCACGGGCCGGGCCCGGGTGTGCCGTGCCGCGCTTGCCCTGACGGCCGGGCGTCCCGGGCTCGCCGGTCTCGCCCTCGGCCTGCGAAGTCCCCTGCGGGCGAGCGCCGTGGTCCAGCCGTTCCAGGCCGAGGCGGTCGATGAGCTCGACCAGCTCCCCGACGGACCGGCCGGTGGCGGCCGCGCGGAGTGCCTCCTCGCGGACGTGGGGCTCCTGCGGCTCCTTGTGAAGCAGGGTCACCAGGCGGGTCACTTCCTCCACCGGCCGGTGGGCGGCCGCGGCCCGGATCGCCTCGTCCGCGCACTCGGCGTCGCGCGGGGGCTTCGTCAGCAGGGCGATCAGCCGGGACACGTCCTCCACGGACCGGCTCACCCCGGCGGTGCGGAGCGCGTCGACCCTCGCCTGCGTGTGGTCGGGCGACTCCTCCAGCGAAACGATGAGGTCGACGACCTCCTCCAGCGGCCGGTCCGCGACGGCCGCGTGCACCAGGTCGCTGACGGCGTCGCCGTACGGTGCGCCGGAGGCCGGACCGGTGCCGGGCCGGAGTTCCACCGGATTGTCGTCGAGCGACCGGATGACGAACGGCCGCGCACCGGGCTGGTCGGCGTCGCCCGGCCCGGGCCCGGCGGGCGGATCGGCGCCGTCCGGTCCGGCTGTGCCCGAGGGGGCGGGCCGGGCGGGCTCCTCCACGGGATCCGTCCGGTCCAGGACGGGAGCGCTGGGCCGCGCCTCCGCGGGATCGAGCCAGTCCTCGACGGGCGGCACGGGCTGCGCGGGGGACGCCCCGGCCTCATCCGCGTCGGGAGCAACGGGCCGCGCGGCGGCCGGGTCCGTCCGGTCCGGCTCGCGGGCCACGGGCTGCGTTCCCGCCCCGGAAGCCGGGTGGGAGCCGAGGGCGACGGACTCGGCGGCCGCCCGGGAGGCCTGGTGGGAACCGGCGGCGGGCTGCGTGCTCGTCTGCTCCACCTGGTGCGTGCCGGTGGCGGCGGTTGTCTCGGCGGACGGCTGGGCGGACCCGTTCGGCTCGTTGGGTATGGCAGGTTCGTTCGAGCGGGGTGATGAAGAGCAGGTGGTCATACTCGCCTCCATGGGAAGAGTGCGGCCGCTCCTGCGCCCCCCGTCGTGTGACGAGCGACGTTACGCTGACCATTACTAGGCGTCTCCGTCACCCCGTGCCACTCGGGTGAGCCACCGGGATGACCACCCGCACGGGAAATCCGCCGACTCGCCGACATGTCGGGCTCCGGCCGCAATACAGCCGCCGGAAACGGGAATCCAGCTAGGGACACCCCGTGTCGCGGCATGCCAGGAGGAGGGCAACCCGTGGATACGACCACAAAGGTGATCACCCTGGCCGCGGTTCTCGCGGCCGTCGTCCTCGTCTTCGCCGTCGTCGTCCTCGTACGGCTGGTCAGGACCCGGCGCGATCTGCGGCGCGCGGGACTGCCCACGGGCCCGCGCTGGGTCTTCTGGGGCGCGGTGCTCTATCTGGTGCTGCCCACCGACCTGGTGCCCGACCCGGTGTACCTGGACGACATCGGCGTCCTGCTGCTCGCTCTGCGCACTGTCCGCGGCTCCCTCGGCGAACGGGAGCGCAGTACGACACACCGGCCGGACCAGCAACCGGCCCGATGACTACGGAAAGTAAGGAAACCAACCACCCGTTCGATTCGTATAAGTCTCTGGAAGCCGAAAAAGGTCGGCGGAGCGGGCGTCCGCGCCCCCGGACCACCGCCTGATCGGCGCAGTACCGACGAGGGAGAGACGATGCAACCGTTCGCGCTCAACTACGCGCGCCCGGCAGTGGAGTTGGAAGCTGCCATTCCGTACGTGTACGACGCCGGACTGCAGTTGAACGTGCTCCGCGACGGCCGGGTGGCGGCCTCCGACTTCGCCCTGTTGAGAGAGTTCGGCACCACGACGTCCACCGCCGGCTCCAAGACGCATTTCGACGACTGACCACGGGCCGCCGAAGATGACCGTACTGATCCTCACCTGTGAGGAGGACGTGACCGCGGACATGGTGGTCGTGCATCTGAACGCGACCGGGGTTCCGGTGGTCCGGGTCGATCCCGCGGACCTGACCGGTGGTGTCGCGCTGTCGGGGGAGTACGTGCACGGCCGGTTCCGCGGTCATCTGTCCGCCGGGGGGCGGTTGGTGAGCATCGGGGGGCTCCGGTCCGTGTGGGTGCGCCGTCCCGGGATGCCGGCCGCGCGCGCGGCCCAGCCGTCCGCGTGGCTGACCGAGGAGGCCGCCCAGGCGCTCTACGGCATGCTGCGGGGCTCGGACGCGCGCTGGATGAACCACCCGGACGCGGCGCGCCGGGCCCGGCACAAGCCGTGGCAGCTGCGTCTGGCCCAGAGATGTGGCCTGCCGGTGCCCGCGACGCTGATCACGACCTTCCCGCGCGCCGCCCGCGAGTTCGCGGAGCGCTACCCGGAGCTGGTCGTCAAGCCGGTGTCGGGCGCCCATCCGCAGGACCCGCCCCGGGCCGTGCCGACCAGCCGGGTCGCGCCGGACACGGACTTCTCCGCGGTCGCGTTCGGGCCGACGCTGTTGCAGCGGCGGATCACCAAGCGGGCGGACATCCGGCTCACCGTCGTGGGCGAACGGATGCTGGCCGCCCGCAAGGCGACCGCCGAGGACGCGGACCCCGACGAGGTCGACGTGCGGTTCGCCGCGCCCGGCTCGCCATGGCTCCCCGTCGATGTGCCGTCCTGCATCGCGCCGGGTGTCCAGAAGTATCTGCGTGAGGCCGAACTGGCTTACGGGGCTTTTGACTTCGTGGAGGACGCCGACGGGACCTGGTGGTTCCTGGAGTGCAACCAGTCGGGGCAGTTCGGGTTCGTCGAGGTGGAGACGGGTCAGCCGATCGCCCGGGCCATCGCCGAATGGCTGGCCCGGCCCGTTCCGGTCCAGCCGTCCCCTGTCAACGGCTCGAACACGACGGTTCGTTGAGTACCGGGCCCGGCACCAGCCGGGCCCGGGCCCGCCGCCGGTTCACTGCGGCCGCGGGCCGGGGAGCATGCCCGCGCGCTGCCATCCCGCTCCCGGGGAGTGCGGGCGGTCGTAGCCGAGGGACTGCGAGGGCCGCATGACCAGCTCCAGTTCCCTGCTCACACGTTCGGCCTCGCGGCGCACCTGTGCGGGTACGTCGCCGCGCTCCGCGATGAGTCGGTCGTAGATGGGGGAATCCTGGAACACCCGTCAACGTGCCTTTCTGCTCGTGGGCCCCGTGCGGGGGCGAGACTGCGAGTGTAGGCGGCGCGGTGTCCCGGAGTGTGAATTCCTTGGGATGACTTGACGCAGACCGGACATCCGTGACAGGCCAGGGGTCCCTCCTCAGGCTCCCGTGGTGGAACCCGGCCGGACGATCATCAGGACGGTGACCGTGGCCCACAGCAGATTGAAGATGCCGGTGAACATGGCCAGCCGGGCGGTGCTCCGCCGGTCGACGGCCCGCTCGTCCTTCAGTTGGCCGAGGAGTTCCTCCTGGCGGGGCAGGACGAAGGCGATCAGGATGCCGGCGGCCGCGGCGGTCAGGGCGATGGAGGTGACGAGCCATCCGCTGCCGAGGACGCCCATCGCGGCGGCGGTGGCGAACCCGAGGAGCGGGACGGTCAGCCCCGCACCGGCGTACACACGGCAGATGCGGTGCAGCAGCGCGACCGCCCCCGTCCCCGTCGGACCAGAGGCCGCCCGTCGCGCTGCGGGCGGGAACATGCTGGCCGCGACGGTCACGGGACCGATGGCGATGACGGCGGCCAGGACGTGGAGGGACAGCAGGATCTTGGTCACCGGGGCTCTCTCCGTGATTGCGGTCGACGGCGCCCACGCTAGGACGCCCCGGCGTGATCACCCATGGGCTGGAACGACAGCTTCCAACGGATTCCCGCCACCTCCTCCGACCTGCTCTTCCCCACCCTCGGTTGCCGTGACGCCCATACCACGGGGCTGGCGGGAAGGCGTCTAGGGGGGCGGTCATGCACTCCGTGGCCATCCTGGTTCTCGATCACGTGGTGCCGTTCGACATGGCGGCGCCCCAGCAGACGTTCGCCTGGACCCACATGCCGGACGGACGGCCCGCCTACCGGGTCCGGCTGTGCGCCGAGACACCCGAGGTGCGCGCGGACGGCGGCTTCACCCTGCGGGTCGAGCGGGGGCTGGAGGCGCTGGCGGAGGCGGACACCATCATCGTGCCGGGCTGCTCCCCCGACGCCGCGCCGCCGTCCGCCCGGGTGCTGGCGGCCCTGCGGGAGGCGGCCGAGGCCGGGACCCGTATCGCGTCGGTGTGCGTCGGCGCCTTCGTGCTGGCGGAGGCCGGGCTGCTGGACGGGCTGCGTGCCACCACGCACTGGGTGGCCGCCGGCGAACTGGCCCGGCGCTTCCCGCGGGTCGAGGTGGAACCGGACGTGCTGTACGTCGACAACGGGCAGATCCTCACCTCGGCCGGTGCGGCCGCCGCGCTGGATCTGTGCCTGCACATGATCCGGCGCGACTGGGGATCCGCCGTCGCCGCGAGCATCGCCCGGATGTCGGTCATGCCGCTGGAACGGGAGGGCGGACAGGCCCAGTTCATCGTGCACGAGCATCCGCCCGTGCCCCGGGGTTCGGAGCTCGAGCCGCTCCTGGAGTGGATCGAGGACAACCTGGCGCACGAGGTGACGCTGGGCACGCTGGCGGCGCGGGCGGGGATGAGCGAGCGGACCTTCAGCCGCCGCTTCCGCGAGCAGACCGGCACCACACCGCTGCAGTGGCTGCTGCGGGCGCGGGTGCGGCGCGCCCAGTACCTGCTGGAGAACTCCGACCACTCCGTCGAACGGATCGCGCGCCAGACGGGGTTCGGCTCCCCGACCGCGTTCCGGGAGCGGTTCCGCAAGGTGGCGGGCACCACCCCGTACTCCTATCGCACGGCGTTCCAC
>NZ_JBHVCP010000115.1:0-5483 GCF_042803315.1 Streptomyces sp. NPDC057424 | reverse complement strand
GTCACCGGCTCCCCTCCGTCAAGCCGGTGACCGGCGCCGCACGGCCCGGACGCGCCGGTCCTGCTGTCCCTGGCCGGGGGCAGCAGGACCGGTGACACGTACGAGGGGCGGCCGAGGGGGTGGCCGCCGCCTCATCGATTCAACGGGTCGTACGGCCTCACCCCACCTTCTCGATCAGAGCCCGGCGGATCAGGAACTTGCCGGGCTCACGGACCTGTTCGAAGGCCGCGTTGTTGAGCAGCGCACAGCTGCCGGAGACCGAAGTGACTTCCACCGTCGTGGACTTGTCGTTGTCCAGGTTGGTGACCTTCAGCTTCGTGCCGGCCGGGAACTGGTTGCTGGACGCGGCAGGCGCACCGCCCTCGCCGGAGAGCGTGACCGTGGAGCCGTTGCACACCTGCTGCCCGGTGGCCGCGGCACCGCCACCGGGGTCGGCGGCGGGGGCGGACTCGGCGGGCTGCGCCGATGCGGCGGGGGCCGAGGGTTGTGCCGACTGGGCGGGCTGCGACGGCTGTGCGGTCTGGGAGTCCTGAGCCGATTCCCCGACGGCGCACCCCGACGCCTCCTGCTTCCGCTTGATCTCCGCGACGACCGCCTCGCGGTTGGCGATCCGCGCCTCGGACTGCGCGTCCGGGTTGGCCCGCTGGTCCGCGATGAACTTCTGGTTGTTGCCGAGGGCGGTGGCGAGACCCAGGCAGACCGTCGATTCCGACGCCGACTTGGGAGTCGGCGTGGCGTTCGACGTGCTCGCCATGACGAAGGCCCCGCCTCCCGCCACCGTCGCCGCGCTCACCAGCAGCGCGATCTTCTTCTTCGTACCGAGAGTTCTCCTGCGCGACATGCGCGCCTCCTGAAGAGGTAGGGGAGCGTACGCCGCTATGTACGAGATACCGAACGAGGCTGCTCAGTGGTTACAGGAGTCACTCAAGTGACCTGCGCCACAAGCGGGTTGGTGGTCCTCGGTGCGTCAGCGCGACAGGGCGTCCCGTACGGCCTCGTCGGTGCGGCCGACCACCGCCGTTCCGTCGTCCGCGGTGATGATCGGGCGCTGGATCAGCTTCGGGTGCCGGGCGAGCGCCGTGATCCAGCGGTCACGCGAACCGGCTTCCCGCGGCCACTCCTTGAGTCCGAGCTCCTTGGCGTCCGCCTCCTGGGTGCGGGTGATGTCCCAGGGTTCGAGACCGAGGCGCTCGAGCACGCCGCGGATCTCGTCCTCGCCCGGCACGTCCTCCAGGTAGCGGCGGACGGTGTAGTCGGCGCCCTCGGCGTCGAGCAGCGTCAGGGCGCTGCGGCACTTCGAACACGCGGGGTTGATCCAGATCTCCATGCGCACACGGTACGCGCCGACCGGCTTGTTCGATTATTTGGCGCCCCACCCGCACCTCGCGGACCGGCCGTGACGCAACGCCAATTCCCTTTCTCACCTGGGTGTTTGTCGGACTCTGCGAACTCCCCGTTGTCAGTGCCGGGCGGTAGACTGTAAACAGTGTTCGAGGGTGGCGCCGGGGGTGCCGACGTCTTCGGTGAGCCGCCCGACCGCGACAGGAGGATGCCTGTGCCCGCTGCCGCCCTGAAGTCGAAGCCGTTGCCCACCCAGTCCACCGCGAAGCGTCCCGTCCTGCTCGACCTGCCCTACGTGCCCGTGGAGAAGCGACCGCTGCCGCCGGGCCGGCCGCGCCAGTGGTACGTGACGCACAACCGCCGCCTCAAGGCGATGCGCCTCGCCATCGCCCTGCTCGACTCCGGCGTCTACATGCCGAACCAGGCCCGCAACGAGACGATCCGCGACACCGCGGAACTGATCGGCGTCCATCCGCCGTCGGACACGACGTGCCACATGGTGCGCGCCTTCATGCGGTACGCGCGCTGAGCCGCTCCGATCCGAGCGCCGGGTGCCCCCGACCACGGGGTGCCCGGCGCTCGCTCATGCGGCCCGGCCGGGTGCCGTGATCGCCGGCGGGCTCAGGCGGGCGAAGCCCTCCTGGCGCTCTCGCGCGGCGGCGCAGGCTCGCGCGGCAGGCCCGTGCTCTCCCCGTGCCCCGAGAAGTCGAACGCGAGGGCGTGGCAGTCGCGGGCGGCGAACTCCGTCAGCAGCGGCACCAGCCTCCTTGCCGCCGTTGCCCGCGCCGTGCAGCAGCACGACCGTCGCCCGGGCCGGTTCACCGCCGCCGGCGGACAGCCCGCTGAGCCGTTCGCCGCCGATGGCGTGCGTGAAAGGGATCAGCTCACTCATCCGGCCATTCACTCACGAGGCCCCGGCGCATGAGCGGCGTTCACAGTCCCGGCGCCCCCCACACCGGGAACCAGCGACTCAGGTCCTGCTCGATGCGCAGATCGCCGGAGAGCGCGGCCCGGGCCTGTAGTTCGAGTGCGTTGTCGCGCTGCTGCGTTCCGTCCGGCAGGGGCGCGAACGGGTAGAACGTACCGCGCTTGTAGAGGTAGACCAGTGCGAGCCGCCGGCCGGAGAGATCCTCGAACCCGGCCAGGGAGCACAGCAGCTGAGGGCCGAACCCGTTGGCCTCCAGCTGGCTGTTGACGGCGTGCAGGTCGTTCACGAGCGCGGAGAGCTGGTCGGGCGCGCGGCGGGAGACCAGCCAGGAGTAGCCGTAGTCGTCGCGCAGCAGCTCCACCGGCGGGCCGTCGCGGTCGGTGTCGGCGTCCAGCAGGGCCTGCACCTCACGGTGGGACTGCTCGAAGGCCGCGCCCTCGACGGTGGCGAAGCACACCGCCCCCTGCCCGGTCGGCGTGAAGCCCGTGGCGGCCTCCAGCGTCACGGCAGCCGAGGGCAGCCCGAAGAGCCGGTCGAGATCCGCCACGGTCGGTTTCGTCCGGCCGAGCAGGATGTCCAGCAGCCCCATACGTCGATCACGCCCCTCCGGGTGCGGCCGCCTCACCCAGTTCGGCGGAGATCCGGCCCAGCTGGTCGAGCCGCTGCTCCAGGCTCGGGTGGGTCGAGAAGAGCCGCGCGATGCCGGGCTCGCGGCCCAGCGCCGGCGTGAAGTAGAAGGCGTTGAACGCCTGGGCGGTGCGCAGGTCCCTGGTCGGGATGCGGGCGATGTCGCCGGAGACCTTGGTGAGCGCGGAGGCCAGCGCCGAGGGCCGGCCGGTGAGCTGTGCGGCCGCCCGGTCCGCGGCCAGTTCCCGGTACCGGGACAGGGCCCGGATCAGCAGGAAGCTGATCGCGTAGACGGCCGCCGCCACCCCCATCACCGCGGCGAGGACGGCAGCCGTGTTCTGGTCCCTCCTGCCCCCGCCGAACAGCTGCGAGTAGAAGGCGAACCGCACGATCAGCCCCGCGATCACGCCGAGGAACGACGCGACGGTGATCACGGCGACGTCCTTGTGCGCCACGTGCGAAAGCTCGTGCGCGAGCACGCCCTCCAGCTCGGCCGGCTTCAGCCGCCGCAGCAGCCCTGTCGTCACACACACGACCGCGTGATCGGGGTTCCGCCCGGTCGCGAATGCATTTGGCATGTCCATGGCGGACACGGCGATCACGGGCCGCGGCATGTCGGCCAGGGCGCACAACCGGTCGATCACCGCGTACAGCTCGGGATACTCCTCCCGCTCCACGACCCGCCCGCGCATGGCGTACAGCGCGATCCGGTCGGAGAACCAGTACTGCGCGCCGAGCAGCGCCGCCGCGATCACCACGACCAGCACCCACGACTTCAGCAGCACGATCAGCGCCGCGACGAACCCCACGTACAGCAATCCGAGCAGGAACAGCGTGATCCCCATACGGGTGGTCAACCGCCGATCGCTCCGGAAGCGGCTGTGCATCTGCATCACCCCGCAGTCACGCACTCGTCCCACAGCCAGTGTGCACCCGGTGCTCCCCATGAGCGGGTCGTGGCCGGTCCCAGGACCGGCAAAGCCGTCAGCCGCCCCGGGGGACCGCGTACCCCGGCACGGACGGCCACCGCACCGTCAGCACGACCGACTCCTCCTCCGCGACCCACGAGTGATCGACCCCGCGCCCCCACACCACGTAGTCCCCCTGCCGCTCCAGCAGCACACTGCGCCCGGGCAGCTCGACCCGGAAACGCCCGCTGACGAGCACCAGCAGCGCGGTACGTTCCTCGCCACGCACCCACTCCGCCCGCACGTCCCCCCGAGGGTGCACCCCCCACTTGATCTCCACGGCCTCGCTGTGCCGCGGATCCCCGGCGTCCTTGAAATGCCCGAGAATCCATCCCCGGTCCACAGCGGCGTCCTTGCCGGCGTTGCCCACGTACACACTGTCGTCCACGGGGCCGGACACTAGTGCCGCGACAGGCGACGTTCGCCCCGTCGCGACGCGCAAACGTTGCCTGCCGCGGCACTGGCAGCCGGCCCATGACGCCATATCCCTGCGTACCGCCGGAGCGGTGGTGTGAGATCGGGCTATGGCGATGGTGTTGAACATGCCGGGCATCGACGGTTTGAGCGAAGCTGTGGGCGTGCTGCGGGAGTGGCAGTACGACGGGGCGCCGATGCAGCTGCATCCGGGAGACGTGGGCTGGTTCTGGCGGTTCGGTGCGAGGGCGACGGCCGCGGCGGTGCGGACCTGGAGCCGTGACGGACGGATCCTCGCCGTCGGGCTGCTGGACGGCCCCGAGCTGCTGCGGCTGACGATCGCCCCGGACGCCCAGCAGGACGAGGAGCTGGCACAACGGCTGGTGGGCGACCTGGCCGAGCCGGAGCGCGGCGTGCTGAAGGAGGGGAAGGCGTACGTCGAGGCGCCGCTCGGCACCCCGGTCCAGGATCTGCTGTTCCAGGACGGCTGGGACACCGACGAGCCGTGGACGCCGCTGCGCCGTGATCTCAGGGAGCCGGTGGAGGACCCGGGCGTGCGGATCGAGGTGATCGGGCCGGAGCAGGCGCATGTCCGGGCCGCCGTGCAGCGGGCTTCGTTCGGCAAGTCGACGTTCACGGATGCGCACTGGCACGCGATGGCGGCCGGTACGCCGTATGCCGACGCCCGGTGTCTGGTCGCGTACGACGACCGGGGCGACGCGGTGGCGACGGTGACGGCGTGGTCGGCCGGTCCGGGGAGGCCCGGGCTGCTCGAACCGATGGGTGTGCACCGGGATCATCGCGGTCAGGGCCACGGCAGGGCGATCACCGTCGCCGCGGCGGCTTCCCTGCGGGAGCTGGGCTCGTCGAGCGCGCTCGTCTGCACTCCGAGCTCCAACACCGCAGCCGTCGCCACCTACCGGGCAGCCGGCTTCGCGCCACTCCCCGAGATCCGGGACCGACGCCGCGACGCCGGCTAGGCCGTGTCCGCAAAGTCCCGCCTGCCCCGCGACCCCTGGCACGCTCACCCACTGCCCCAAGGGCGTGGGAGGTACCCCCACTCGCCGCACCGGGCGAAACCCCAAGTAGGTCCAGCACGAGGAGTTCCGCCCGGCACGCCGAGAGCACGCTCCCCCGAGCTCTCGGCTCCGCTCGACCAGGGGGGACCCCCATGACGCCGCGGGGCCCGCCCTCCGGGCGGGCCC
>NZ_JBHVCP010000114.1:5705-5816 GCF_042803315.1 Streptomyces sp. NPDC057424 | reverse complement strand
AACCAGTGACCTCTTCCGTGTCAGGGAAGCGCTCTCCCGCTGAGCTAATCGTCCTCGGGGCCATGACCACCGAGGGCAGCGGATCATGGGCACTGCGTGCGCGATACTGGG
>NZ_JBHVCP010000114.1:0-5606 GCF_042803315.1 Streptomyces sp. NPDC057424 | reverse complement strand
GATTGAACCAGTGACCTCTTCCGTGTCAGGGAAGCGCTCTCCCGCTGAGCTAATCGCGCGGGTTGGGATCTTGAGAGATCCAGTGGACGATACTGGGATTGAACCAGTGACCTCTTCCGTGTCAGGGAAGCGCTCTCCCGCTGAGCTAATCGTCCTTGGAGGTGGAGACGGGATTTGAACCCGTGTAGACGGCTTTGCAGGCCGTTGCCTCGCCTCTCGGCCACTCCACCAGGAGTGTAGGGGACCGGGAAGCCCCCTCTTCCTTCGAGCGGACGACGAGGTTCGAACTCGCGACCTCAACCTTGGCAAGGTTGCGCTCTACCAACTGAGCTACGTCCGCCTGTCGTTTCGGACCGCTCCCGCGGCCCGGCGACGAGTTGAACTCTAGCGGATTCCGGGGCCAGCACAAAAACGCGTTTGTGCAGCGTGCTGCGCTTCCCCTGCTCAGGGACGGCACAGGGCCGCTTGACGGGACATCCCCCGGTCACCCGCAGGACACCAGCCATAGACTCGACTGCGTGCTCGACCTCCCTCCTCTCGCCCGCTTCGGCGACCGTGTCGCCACCGGGCTCCTCGATGTCACCGACGACCCCGAGGCCCTGGAGTCCAGTGGCTTCTGGGCGGTCTGCGCGGACTTCGAGGGCCGCCTGACCTGCGCCCGCTTCGCGGAGGTCCGGACGGCGGCAGTGCCGGCTCCCGCGCCCGGCGCATGGCGCGGACCGGCCGCCGGTGACTGGACGTCCTCGCTCGACCGCGCCGCGTACACGGCAGGGGTGCGGCGGATCCGTGACCACATCGCGGCCGGCGAGGTCTACCAGGCGAACCTGTGCCGGGTGCTGTCCGCGCCCGTCCTGCCCGGCGCCGACGTGGACGCCCTCACCGCGCTGCTGGCCCGCGGCAACCCGGCACCGTTCGCAGGAACGATCCGCCTGCCCGGGCACGGCGTGGAGATCGCCACCGCCTCCCCCGAACTGTTCCTGCGGCGCGACGGCAGGGTCGTCGAGTCCGGGCCGATCAAGGGCACCGGCCGCACCGAGGCGGACCTGCTGGAGAAGGACTACGCCGAGAACGTGATGATCGTGGACCTCGTCCGCAACGACATCGGGCGGGTGTGCGCCACGGGCAGTGTGACGGTGCCCGATCTGTGCGCCGTCGAGAAGCACCCGGGACTGGTCCACCTCGTCTCTACGGTCCGCGGCGAGCTGGGGGAGGGGGCCGGCTGGGGCGAGCTGCTCGGTGCCGCCTTCCCGCCCGGCTCGGTCACCGGCGCGCCCAAGTCCAGTGCGCTGCGGATCATCGACGCGCTGGAGACGGCGCCCAGGGGGCCGTACTGCGGCGGGATCGGCTGGGTCGACGCCGACCGGGGGGCCGGAGAGCTGGCCGTCGGCATCCGCACCTTCTGGATCGACCGGGCCGACGGCATGCTGCGCTTCGGCACCGGCGCGGGCATCACCTGGGGCTCCGATCCCGAGGGGGAGTGGCGGGAGACCGAGCTGAAGGCCGCCCGGCTGCTCGCGATAGCGTCGGAAGCGTACGAGGTGAGTGGAGAGGACCTGACGTGAAGATCTGGCTCGACGGCGGACTGCAGGACAGCGAGTCCGCCCGTGTCTCCGTCTTCGACCACGGGCTGACCGTGGGTGACGGCATCTTCGAGACCGTGAAGGCCGTGAACGGCCGGGCGTTCGCGCTCACCCGGCACCTCGACCGGCTGACCCTCTCCGCGCGCGGCCTCGGCCTGCCGGACCCGGACCACGACGAGGTCCGCCGCGCCTGCGCCGCCGTCCTCGACGCCGACCCCGTGCCCCTCGGCCGCCTCCGCATCACCTACACCGGCGGCCACGGCCCCCTCGGCTCCGACCGCGGCGAGCACGGCCCGACCCTCGTCGTCGCCCTCGGCGCGACGACCCGCCGCCCCGACTCCACCGCCGTGATCACCGTCCCCTGGACCCGCAACGAGCGCGGCGCGCTCACCGGCCTGAAGACCACCTCGTACGCCGAGAACGTCGTCGCCCTCGCCCGTGCCCGTGAACAGGGCGCCTCCGAGGCACTGTTCGGCAACACCGTGGGGCAGCTGTGCGAGGGCACCGGGTCGAACGTCTTCGTCGTCCTCGACGGCGAGATCCACACGCCGCCGCTCGCCTCGGGCTGCCTCGCGGGCATCACGCGCGCGCTGGCGGCCGAATGGACCGGTGCCAGGGAGGCCGACCTGCCGCTGGACGTACTGGAACGGGCCGACGAGATCTTTCTGACGTCCACCCTGCGGGACGTGCAGGCCGTGCACCGGGTCGACGGACGTGAGCTGCCCGGCGCGCCGGGGCCGGTGACGGCCAAGGCCATGCGGATCTTCGAGGAGCGGGCCGGGAACGACCTCGACCCCTGAGCACCCGCACCTTCGGCTGACCAGGGCCGTGGTTGCGGGTAGAACACCCCTGATGACCACGACCCTGCGGCCGACCGAGCCGCTTCAGCAGAACGCCGACGGGACGCGCTCACGCCGCTACCAGGTGTGCGTGAACAGCCGTCCCGTGGGGGCGATACACCTCGGCACGCACCCCGTGTTCGGCGCCGCGGTGGCCCGGATCATGAAGCTGCACATCGACGAACCGGACAGGAGACGGGGCCGGGGCACGGTCGCCGCGCTCGCCGCGGAGGAGGTGGCGCGCGGCTGGGGGTGCCGCCGCATCGAGGCGGTGGTCCCCGCCACGTCCGGGGCGGGACTCCGGCTCGCCACGGCGCTCGGCTACGTCGTCCGCAACCGGGGCATGCGCAAGCGGCTCGGCGACACCCCGCCGGACCTGCCGGAGGGCAGCCGTGCCCGGCCCATGACCGAGGCGGAGTTCGGACCCTGGCTGGTGAGGGGGGAGGAGCACTACGCGCGCAGCTGGATCGAGCGGGGCGTCCCGGAGGCAGAGGCCCGGGCCAAGTCGGAGCGTGACCACGCCACCCTGCTGCCCGACGGGCTCGCCACCCCGGGCGTGCTCATCAGCGTCGTCGAGCACCTGGGGGCACCGGTGGGCACACTGTGGCTGGCCGTGCGTGAGAGCAGCGCGTTCGTCTTCGACGTCGAGACCGATGCCGCCCACCGGGGGAAGGGCCACGGCCGCACCCTGATGCTGCTGGCCGAGGCCCAGACGATCGCCGAGGGCAGGCGGACCCTCGGCCTCAACGTCTTCGCGGGCAACGCCCCGGCCGAACGGCTCTACGCCTCGCTCGGCTACGAAACCGAGCAGTACGCCCTGTACAAGCCGCTGCTGTAGCGGCCCGTGGGCCGGGTGAGGGCGTGATCAGTGCTCCTGCCCGGCCAGCAGCCGGTCCGCGATCTCCTCGATCCGCTCGCGCAGTCCCTCCTGGCTCTTGCCGCCGTCCAGCCGTTCCCCGCCGATCACGTAGGTCGGGGTGCCGGTCACGCCGATCGCCTTGCCCTCGGCCTGGTCGGCGTCCACGATCAAGATGTGCCGGCCGTCGACCAGCGCCGTGTCGAACTCCTCGGCGTCCAGGTCCAGTTCGCGTGCCAGCTCGACCAGGAAGGGCTCTCCCTCACGGCCCAGCTCCTCGACCCGCCCCAGCAGGGCCTCGGCGTACGGCCATCCCCGGCCCTGCTCCCATGCCTCCTCCGCGGCCTGGGCGGCGGCGAAGGCGTGCTTGTTCTTCTCCAGCGGGAAGTGCCGCAGCCGTAGCTCCAGACGATCGCCGTAGCGGGCGCGCAGGGCATGGAGATCGTCCAGCGCGGTGCGGCAGTCCGGGCACTGGAGGTCGCACCAGACCTCGAGGACGGGGGCGGCGGAACGGTCGGGGGAGGAGTCGCTCATGCCGACAGTCTCCCAGCAGCCGCGGACGGGGGCGCAGCCCGCACCGGCACCTGCGGAGGACGCGACCCGGAGATGTCCCTGATGTCGGACCGGAGCATGGCCCGCCGGGGTACGGCGGGTGCAGGATGGAAGGGACGAAGTGCCCCGACCCGACCGCGCCACGCCTGGAGGACCGGATGATTGCCGAGACCGTCTGTTCCGCCGTGTCCGCGGCAGGCCTGGGCATTGCGGTCGTCACGGCGTACCGCAAGCGCTACCTCACCGCGGTCCGTATCGCGGCCTACTCCCTCGTCCCGATCGGCCTGGTGATGACAGGGGTCGTCGAGTGGCTGGCCGACACCGCGTTCAGTCCGACGGCGTGGGCCGGATTCGGGGTGCTCGGCGTCGCGTGGGTGCTCTTCATGACCACACGAGTCGTGGAGCGCCGCCGAGGCGGCACCCGCAAGGAGCGCAGGGCGGCGGCCCGCGCGGGCGACGGGCCCGACCCGGTGGCACCCCCTGCCTCGACGCCCGCCCTGGGTCAGGGCTCCCGCCCGGCGGCCAGGCCCACGCCGGCTTCCCGTGGCGACGACGACTTCAGCGACATCGAGGCCATCCTCAAGAAGCACGGCATATGACGGAGCGGCCCGCCCGGGGCTGAATCGTCACAGTGGGTCCGCCGGTGCGCGGAAGTGATCACAACCCGAACCGGACCTCACGCAATCGGCGCACTCCCGCACGCAACGAGGGCGCTGATCGCGCCCGGTGGGGCGACTGCGTCATCATCGCCGCGAGATGCTGGACACGACGGAACAGAGCGACCCCGCACCGCCGCAGGACGAGCCTCGCCCCCGGCAGGACGAGCCACGTGGTTGCCTCTTCGCCCTATCCCAGCCACCGCTGATGATCTTCCTTGCGGTGATCGGGAGTCTGCTGCTCATGGCCTCGTTGCACGATCTGCTGCTGCTGTGAGCCTTACCCGCGGTACCCGGCGCCACCCGCCGGGGCCGCGTCGGCATCGACATCCCCCGCCAGCGCCGCCGCCCGGCGAGGCCGTCAGCCCGCCGCCTCCTTGCGGCGCGCGCGGTACGCGGCCACGTGCAGGCGGTTTCCGCAGGTGCGGCTGTCGCAGTACCGCCGTGAGCGGTTGCGGGACAGATCGACGAAGGCGCGCCGGCAGTCGGGCGCCTCGCACCGCCGCAGCCGCTCCTGCTCCCCGGCGACCACGAAGAACGCCAGCGCCATCCCGCAGTCGGCGGCCAGATGATCGGCGACGGAGGCACCCGGCGCGAAGTAGTGCACATGCCAGTCGTAGCCGTCGTGGTCCGTGAGCCGGGGCGTGGTGCCCGCGGCCGCGACCAGCTCGTTGATCTGGTGGGCGGCGGCCCGGGCGTCGGGGGCGGCGAAGACGGCGGCGAAACGCCCGCGGATGGTGCGTACCGCCGAGAGGTCGAACTCCGAGAGCACCCCGACATCGCTGATCTCGTGGTTCCGCACGAAGTCCGTAAGGGCCGCCAGGTCCGGCAGCCCGTCCGGCGCGGCGTCGTCCTCCGGTGCGGTGTTCACCAGATCGACCACGGTGTCGAGGGCGCACCGGGTGTCGTGGGTGATCAGCACGATTCGCTCCCTGGCCTGAGGGTCGGGCGGGCGCCCGCCGATGCTGGCCGATGGTAACGGCTCCACCACCACCGGACCGACCTCATGCCCGCACATGGCTTCGAATGCAACGCTGCCGGGCTTGCCGCCGTTCCCACGCGGCGCCAGCGGGGGAGGGGCGCTCACACGCGAACCGGCGCCGGACCGCGTGAGCCGCGGTCC
>NZ_JBHVCP010000113.1:0-6775 GCF_042803315.1 Streptomyces sp. NPDC057424 | reverse complement strand
GCCGGGGCCCGATCCCCGGCATGCCGACGGGCTGCCCGGACCGGCCGCGATTCAGCCCCCGGCGAGAACGCCCGCCAGAAAGTCGTCGACATGGACCTCCTCGCGGCCCGGCTGCACCACCTCGTAGGTCTCGCGCAGGAACGCCGCGAACCCCGCCGCCCAGGCGAACACCACCGCGTGGTGCCGGCCGCCGTCGGGGCGGGCGTCGCCGAGGAACTCCAGGCGCAGCTCCTGCCACATGCCCCCCGACTCCGGGCGCATCCGCACGTCGCCCACCCCCACCGGACGCCGCAGTGCGTCACCGAGCATCTCCCGGTCCAGCTGCCACCGGGCGAGGACGCGGCCGTCGTGGCTGAAGACCACGGTGACGGCGAACGGGTCCGCGGCGTCGTAGCTCAGGTGGGCGAGCACGGAGAAACGGTCCGTGTCGCCCGCCTGGAGCTGCACCACCAGGGTCTTGTGGACGAACGAGTTCACGAGGGGGCCTCCGGGAAGTACCGACGTAGAGCCCTCTAGTACCCCCGATCCAGCCGGAATGCTCAGCCGACCGGGTGATTCCCGCGAGCACCGCGCAGCGACTCGATGCACACGGCGACGGCCCGCTGGAGCTCCTCCAGACGCTGCACCATGTCGTCCTCGTAGAACTCCCCGGCGTCGTCGAAGGTCAGCTCCTCGAACACCTTGGTCGCCTTCTGCAGGCTGCTGTAGAACTTCGTGCGCCGCTCCTGCACCCGCAGCCCCGGGTCGGCCTCCACGACCTCCACGACGAGGGACTTCATCGTGTCGTACGCCTCGGCGGCCCACTCGCCGGAGTCGTCGCCCTCGTCCAGCTCGTCGATGAGCGACAGATGCCGCTCGGCCTCCTGGCGCAGGTCGGCGGGCGCGTCGACGGTCTGCCCGGCTGGCGTCTTGATCTGCCCCGATTCGGCGATCTGGCGCACGTAGCCGATCCGGTCGGCCGCCCTGCTCTCCCCGGCGACGGCCTTCTTCAGCTCGTCGGTGCGCACGACGTCACGGGCCAGTTCCGACTGGAGGTCAGGGTCCTCGCGGACCCGGTCCAGCAGGGCCTGGCGGGCCGCGCGGGCGGTGGAGGGGTCGGCGAGGATCGCGGCGCGCAGGGCCGTGGGGTTCTCCGCGACCTCCAGGGCCTTCGTGGGCCGGATGCCCTCGGCCTCGGCGGCCTCGGAGATGGCGGTGCCGCGCTCGGAGGTCGCGCTGCTGCGGGAGACGTAGTAGCTCAGCCACACGTCGGCGTCCGGCAGGTCCACCTCCTGACCCGGTGTCAGCGCCTCGAAGTGCGGGACCATCCCGTCGTCGGCCGCCCGGTCCCACGCCTTGTAGTAGCGCATGACCCGCTCCGGGGAGCAGCCGGCGAGTTCCGCGAACTCCTTCGCGGACACCTTCGGCGTCTCGTCCGCGCCCTGCCCGCCGGGCCGCACACTGCGCGCCACCTTCAGCCCGAAGGCCCACCCTCCGGTCCGGGCGTACACCCCGAACTCCCGCGCGTCCCGCGCGACCAGGTCGGAGACGGGCGCCGGGGCAGCGGGGGACGTCTCGGGCGGGGTCATGGCTACGGTCACGGGCGACTCTCCTGAGGCGGGGCAGATCGGACTGCGCGAGGTGCGGACGGAAGCCTAGCGGCACCCGCTGACCTCGCTGTTCACCCGCCCGCACGGCCCGTCCGAAAACCGTTGTCCCGACCGGGCACGGGTGCGCGACGATGCCCTGCATGACGAGACGGGACGCGGGCGCCGTGCTGCGCCGCTGCGCGGAGTGCGGCGGCTACGCGTACGGCGGTGCCCCCGCCTGTGCCGTGTGCCGCGACCTCGTGGACGGCGTCGTCGAGGGGGAGTGGGCCGCCTTCCTGCGGCAGTGGGACACCGCCGCGGGCGGCGACCAGGAGCGGGCACTGGCCGCGATGGTCGCCGCCGAACCCGACCGGCACGACTGGCGGCTGGTGGACGCCGCCCTCGACCGGCTGGTGTGCCCCGACTGCGGTGACCGGCTCGCCCGTGGCCCGGCCGGCTGTACCGCCTGCGACCGGGCGCACGGCTACCGCTACGCCGCGATCGAGACGGACCGGCCGGGCGTCCCGCCCGGCAACGAGCACGCGATCCGGGTCAACGTCTCGGTGGTGCGCAGGCCCCACGTCACCTCGCAGAGCGAAGTGCTCGTCCGTCGCCTGCTGCTGCCCCTCCTGCTGGCCGGGTTCCTGCCCACGACCGAGGAGGCCCAGCGGTTCAGCGCGCTCGTGAAGAAGAGCCCTCCGGGACGGAGGGCTCAACTGGTCGAACGGGAGGTGGAGGCGCTGGCCGAGGACTTCAGCCGAACGCGTCGCGCAGCGCGGGCAGCAGGGTCTTCTCCGACCAGTCCAGATACGCCGGCTGCGACTCACCGCCGATCTGGACGAGAGCGATCTCGGTGAACCCGGCCTCGGCGTACGGGCGGACGGCCTCGACGAACGCGTCCGGGTCGTCACCGCACGGGATGGATTCGGCGACGTCGTCCTGCCTGACGAATTGCGTCGCCGCCTCGAAGGAATCCGGGTGCGGCAGCTCCGAGTTGACCTTCCAGCCGCTGCCGAACCAGCGGAACTGGGAGTGCGCCCGCTCGACGGCCGTGTCCCGGTCGGGGTCGTAGCAGACCGGCAGCTGGCCGACGCGGGGCTTGCCCCGGCCGCCGTGCCGGTCGAAGGCCTCCAGCAGCCCGGCCTTGGGCTCCGTGGCGATCACCAGGTCGCCGAGCCGGCCCGCGAGTTCGCACGACCGCTCCCCGGAGACGGCGATGCCGATGGGTGGGGCCTCGTCGGGCAGGTCCCACAGCCGGGCCGACTCCACGTCGAAGTGCGTGCCGCGACGGTTGACGTGGCCGCCCTCGAAGAGGGCGCGGATGATCTCCACGGCCTCCTCGAACATCTCGTGCCGCACGTCGACGGACGGCCAGCCGCCGCCCACCACGTGCTCGTTGAGGTTCTCGCCCGAGCCCAGCCCCAGCCGGAACCGGCCCTCGGACAGCAACTGCAGTGTCGCCGCTTTCTGCGCCACCACCGCCGGGTGGTAGCGGAACGTCGGGCACGTCACATACGTCATCAGCGGGATACGTGACGTGGCCTGGGCGGCCGCGCCGAGCACGGCCCACGCGTACGGCGAATGGCCCTGCGAGCGCAGCCACGGGAAGTAGTGGTCCGAGGTCACCGAGAAGTCGAAGCCCGCCTCCTCGGCCCGCACCACATGGTCGACGAGCTCTCGGGGGCCGGCCTGCTCGGTCATCATCGTGTATCCGATTTGCACCATAACCCGCGAGTCCCCTGACAGAAGGCCCGGAAACGGCTCGATCAAGGTCGCGGACGGGTGCAGGATGCATCCATGAGTGCTTCCGCCCTGCCGTCCTCCGGCCCCGCCGCCCAGGGGGTCGACGCCCGTGGCGTCCACGCCTTCCTCGACGCCCTCGAAGCCGCCCCCGACATCGAGCCGCACAGCCTGATGATCATGCGGCACGGCCATTTGGTCGCCTCCGGCTGGTGGGAGCCGTACACCGCCGAACGCCCCCATCTGCTGTACTCACTCAGCAAGAGCTTCACCGGGACCGCCGCCGCCCTGGCCGAGGCCGAGGGGCTGCTCGACTTCGACGCGCCCGTGATCGCGTACTTCCCGGAGTTCGAGGCCGACATCACCGACCCGCGCAGCCGGGCCATGCTCGTACGGCACGTGGCGTCCATGGCGAGCGGCCATCGGCGGGACACCGTCGACGAGGCCTTCGGGCGGGACCCCGCCGAGCCCGTCCGGGGATTCCTTCTGCTGCCGCCGGACGATGACCCGGGCACCGTCTTCGCCTACAACCAGCCCGCCACCTACACGCTCGCCGCGATCGTCCAGCGGGTGACCGGGCAGCCGCTCACCGCGTATCTGCGGCCCCGGCTGCTGGATCCACTGGGCATCGGTGACGTGGCCTGGCGGCGGGACCGCGCCGGCCGCGAGCTCGGGTTCAGCGGCCTGCACGCCACCACCGACGCCGTCGCCCGGCTCGGCCTGCTGTATCTGAACGACGGGCTCTGGGAGGGGCAGCGGCTGCTGCCGAAGGGATGGGCGGCCCGGGCCTCGCATCCCCGCACACCCACCGCCGGAGCCATGGGAGGAGACGCGCGGCGGCAGGACTGGGACCAGGGCTACGGCTATCAGTTCTGGACGTCCCGGTACGGCTACCGGGGCGACGGCGCGTACGGCCAGTTCTGCCTGGTGCTGCCGGAGCACGACGCCGTGATCGCGGCGACCGCGGCGACCGAGGGGATGCAGGAGTACCTGAACCTGGTCTGGGAGCATCTGCTGCCCGCCTTCGGCCCCGAGCCGCTGACCGGCCGCGAGGCCGCCGAGGCGGAGCTGCGGGAGCGCCTCGGCCGGCTCGCGCTGCCGCCTGCTCCGGGCCGGCCCGGACCCCCGGAGCGGGACCGGGGCTGGGCCGCCACCGTGTTCACGCCCTCCGCGGAGACCGGACCGGTCCGGTCGGCCGGGCTGGCCCGGGACACGGACGGCTGGACGCTCACGCTCACCGGAGAAGGGGACCGGCCGGACCACCCGGACCGGCTCGCCCTGCGCCTCGCGGGGGAGGGCTGGACGGTCGCGGAGGAACCCGTCCCGACCGCGGTGAGCGGCGGCTGGACCGATGCCGGCACGCTGGCCGTGGAGGCGGTGTTCCTGGAGACCCCGCACCGCCTGGCGCTGACCTGCTCCCTCGCGGAACGGACGTTCACCGCGCACTGGCGCACCCAGCCGTTGCACGGCGGCCGGCTCGTCTCCCTGCGCGCCCCGCGCGGCTCAGTCTGAGCCCGGCCGGAAGGTCTTGAGGATGGTGCGCAGCGCCTCCTGGTTCGCGGCGTCCTTCCAGTCGGCGTCCGGGGTCGTCCAGCGCAGCGAGAAGCTCCGGCCCTCACCCAGCAGGAAGCCCCGGCCGAAGGTGTGGACCCGGGTGCCGTCGGCATCCGCGGTCCACTCCATGTCGGCGGCCTTGCGTCCCTGGTACGTCGTCGCGCGGATCGCTCCGATCCGCTCGTAGTCGTCGGCCTCCTTGAGGTTCGGCTCGACTTCGTCCCGCCACACGGCCACGGGGTCCGGGCCCACCTGTTCGCTGTAGGTGACGGCCAGCGTGCGGTCGTCCCCCTCGGCACCGAAGACGACCCGGTACCGCAGATCGCCCTGGCGGTCGGTGTCCAGCCGCTGCCAGTCCTCGGGGAGCGCGACGGAGAAGCCCTCCGCCGCCTGGTGGCGGTGGAAGCCGGGCGGCAAGGCCGTGGCCGGGACGGACCGAGTGGGCGTGGGTGTGGGCGACGGGGACGACGGAGTGGGCGTGGGGGAGGGGGACTTGGGCGGGCTGGGCGCCCCGGACGGTTCGGGGCTGCCGCCGCCGGTGCCCTCGCCCGGCGTGGCGGCGGAGGCCGGCGGCCGGACCGGCGATTCCGCCGCGTTGCTGCCGCCGTCCGTGCCGGGCAGCCCCTGGGTGGCGACCAGCACGGCGACCGCGACGGTGACGACGGCCAGGGCCGTTCCCGCCACCATCGTCCGTCTGCTCCACGCCGGGCTGCCCGGCCGCATCGCGGCATAGGCGCCACGCAGCCGAGGTGCCGATGCCGCGGCCAGGGCCGCCTCGGGGTCTTCGCTGAGCGCGCGGGTCAGCGCCTCACGCACCACCGGACGGGTCAGCCGCTCCCGTGAGTCCTTGCGGAGCAGCCCCTGCACGACCTGGGTGAGCGGCCCGGCGTGCACCGGCGTGCGCAGCGGCAGCCGGTCCACGCCCTTCAAGGTGTTTTCCGGACGCCCCCGGTCCCGGAAGGGCGGGCGCCCCTCGACCATCGTGTACAGGATCGCGCCCAGCGCCCACAGGTCGGCCGCGGGACCGATGCGCTGGTCGCGGGCCTGCTCCGGGGAGGCGTACGCGGGGGCTGTGAGCCGGGGCGCGAGGGTCGCGCCGGCCAGGCCGAAGCCGGTGACGACGATCGAGTGGTCCTCGCGTACGAACACCTGGCCGGGGCTGAGCTCGCCGTGGGTGATGCCCTCCGCGTGCGCGGTGTCCAGCACGTCGAGCAGCTCCAGGCCGGTCCGCGCCGCCCGCACGTAGTTGAACGTGCCCTGTTCCGAGAGGAGTTCGCCGAGCGGGGTGCCGTCGATCCACTCGTTGACGGTCCACAGGGCGCCGGCCTCCTCGGCGGCGTCGACGACGGTGGCGATCCGGCCGGGGCAGAGCAGCGCCATGTTCTCGGTGGTGCGCAGCAGGCGGGCGGCGGCCCGGCGTTCGGCCCCGCGCGGGTCCTCCGGGAGTCCGATCTGGGTCACGAGGCACGGACGGGAGATCTCGCCGGTCCCGGTGTCCTCGGCGTACCAGCAGATGCGGTTGGTCTCGCGCTGGATGATCTCGAGCAGCCGGTACCGGCCGGCGACCAACTGGTGTGTGGAGACGTGCGCCCTGCCCATGGCCATCCCTCGCTGGAAACCTGGCTCTCACCTTTTCCAGTGGTACGGGGACCGAGGCGGCCTGCGTTCAATCCGATCGCAACTCCGCGTTCGTTCCTGTCTTTTGTTCAAGAGATGGGAGCAAGTGTGCGAAGAAAAGGGATCTTTCGAGGGCTCGGGGCGCGGTTCACCTCGGCCGCCCGGGGCGGCGGCGGGCGCGGGGAATTCGCCCGCCGCCGCCCCCGGATTCGCAAATACGGCTCTGCCAGGTGGTAAACGGCCGGAAATGCGGTCGCGTACAACGGCAGAACACCGAGCCCCCCGAAGAAATCAGC
>NZ_JBHVCP010000112.1:0-7680 GCF_042803315.1 Streptomyces sp. NPDC057424 | reverse complement strand
GCAGGTCGCAGTGAAGCAACGGCACGGGTGAACGCGTGTGCGACCTGCTCCGCCGGGGAGGGCCTGACCCGGCGGCTCACCTTCCCGTCCGGATAAGGCAGTCTTGTCCCCGTGCCCGAACCCGAAACCAGCAAGAACGAAGCCGCAGCCCACGACGTCCATCCGCATGCCGCGACGCTGAAGCGGCTGGAGAAGTCGTCCGGATCGCTCGCCGCGCAGGCCATCGCGCGGATGGACGAGACGCTGCCCTGGTACCGGGCCATGCCCCCGGAGAACCGTTCCTGGATCGGTCTGGTCGCGCAGGCGGGCATCGCCGCGTTCACCGAGTGGTTCCGGCGTCCTGACGCCCCGCAGGCCATCTCCACCGACGTGTTCGGCACCGCGCCGCGCGAACTGACCCGGGCGATCACACTGCGCCAGACCGTGGAGATGGTGCGCACCACCATCGAGGTCATGGAGAGCGCGATCGACGAGGTCGCCGCCCCCGGCGACGAGCGGGTGCTGCGCGAGGCGCTGCTCGTCTACGCCCGGGAGATCGCCTTCGCCACGGCCCAGGTGTACGCGCAGGCCGCCGAGGCGCGCGGCGCCTGGGACGCCCGGCTGGAGTCCCTGGTCGTGAACGCCGTGCTCAGCGGCGAGGCCGACGAGGGCGCCGTGTCCCGGGCGGCCGCCCTCGGGTGGAACTCGCCCGAGCACGTGTGCGTGGTGCTCGGGACGGCGCCCGACGGGGACAGCGAACTGACCGTCGAGGCCATACGGCGTGCGGCCCGGCACGCCAAACTCCAGGTGCTCACCGGCGTGCTCGGCGACCGGCTGGTCGTCATCGCGGGCGGCAGCGACAACCCGCTGGCCGTCGCCAAGTCGCTCATCGGCCCGTTCGCCGCCGGGCCGGTCGTGGCGGGCCCGGTGGTGCCCGACCTGCAGGCCGCGACCCGGTCCGCGCAGGCCGCCGCGGCCGGGCTGAAGGCGTGTTCCGCCTGGCAGGACGCCCCGCGCCCGGTCCTGGCCGACGACCTGCTCCCGGAGCGGGCGATGGCCGGTGATCCCTCGGCCCGTGAGCAACTGGTGGAGGAGATCTACAGACCGCTGGAGGAGGCCGGGGCCGCGCTCCTGGAGACCCTCAGCGTCTACCTCGAACAGGCGAGCAGTCTCGAGGGCGCCGCACGGATGCTGTTCGTCCATCCCAACACCGTCCGCTACCGGCTTCGACGTGTGACTGACGTCACCGGCTGGTCACCCTCCGATGTACGCTCTGCGTTCACCCTGCGGATCGCGCTGATCCTGGGGCGTCTGGTCGATGGAGATCTCCAGCCCTAAGGTTTTGTCGGGGCTCGACAAAACCCCCCCGTGTTCTTCGTCCTTGTCCCCACGGGCGGCCGTGCCCGTCCCCAAGAGAGAGTGTGAGAGTGCTCGTACTCGTCGCTCCCGGCCAGGGCGCTCAGACGCCCGGCTTCCTGACTGAATGGCTCGACCTCCCCGGTGTTCGCGGTGCCCTCGAGGCCTGGTCGGACGCCGCGGGACTCGACCTGATCCGTTACGGCACCGAGGCCGACGCGGAGGAGATCCGCGACACCGCCGTGGCGCAGCCGCTGCTGGTCGCGGCCGGACTGGCGTCCGCGTCCCTGCTGTTCGACGACCCGGCCGAGCTGCCGCAGAAGGTCGGCGCGGTCGCCGGTCACAGCGTCGGCGAGATCACGGCCGCCTCGCTCGCCGGGGTGTTCCCCCACGAGGAGGCCCTCCGTCTGGTCCGCACCCGCGGACTCGGCATGGCCGAGGCCGCGGCCGTCACCGAGACGGGCATGGCCGCGCTGCTGGGCGGCGACCCCGCCGTGACGGTTCCGCACCTGGAGAAGCTCGGCCTGACCCCGGCGAACATCAACGGCGCGGGCCAGATCGTCGCGGCGGGCACCAAGGAGCAGCTCGCCGCGCTGGAGGCGGACAAGCCCGAGGGCGTGCGCAAGGTCGTCGCGCTGAAGGTCGCCGGCGCGTTCCACACGCACCACATGGCCCCCGCGGTCGACACGCTGGCCAAGGCCGCCGAGGCCCTGGCGCCCGGCGACCCGAAGGTCACCTACGTCTCGAACAAGGACGGGCGGGCCGTCGCCGGCGGCGCCGAGGTGCTGGAGCGCCTGGTCGGCCAGGTCGCCAACCCGGTCCGCTGGGACCTGTGCATGGAGACCTTCAAGGCGCTCGGCGTCACGGCCCTGATCGAGCTGTGCCCCGGCGGCACGCTCACCGGCCTCGCCAAGCGGGCCCTGCCCGGGGTGAAGACGCTGGCCCTGAAGTCCCCCGCCGACCTCGACGCGGCTCGCGAGCTCATCGCCGAGGCGCCGACACCTGCCGCTGACGCGGCGGGTGCCTGACAAGGAGCCCGAGAGCATGGCGAAGATCAAGCCCAGCAAGGGCGCCCCGTACGCGCGCATCCTCGGCGTGGGCGGCTACCGCCCGACCCGGGTCGTGCCGAACGAGGTGATCCTGGAGACGATCGAGTCGTCCGACGAGTGGATCCGCTCTCGCTCCGGCATCGAGACGCGGCACTGGGCCTCCGACGAGGAGACCGTCGCCGCGATGTCGCTGGAGGCGTCCGGCAAGGCCATCGCCGACGCGGGCATCTCCGCCGAGCAGATCGGCGGCGTGATCGTCTCGACCGTCTCGCACTTCAAGCAGACCCCGGCCGTCGCCACCGAGATCGCCGACAAGCTGGGCACCGCCAAGGCCGCCGCGTTCGACATCTCGGCGGGCTGCGCGGGCTTCGGCTACGGCCTCACCCTCGCCAAGGGCATGGTCGTCGAGGGCTCGGCGGAGTACGTCCTGGTGATCGGTGTCGAGCGGCTGAGCGACCTGACCGACCTGGAGGACCGCGCGACGGCCTTCCTGTTCGGCGACGGTGCCGGCGCGGTCGTGGTCGGCCCGGCTCAGGAGCCCGCGATCGGCCCGACCGTGTGGGGCTCCGAGGGCGACAAGTCCGAGACCATCAAGCAGACCGTGCCGTGGACGGACTACCGCGACGGGACGGTCGAGAAGTTCCCCGCGATCACCCAGGAAGGCCAGGCGGTGTTCCGCTGGGCCGTGTTCGAGATGGCCAAGGTCGCCCAGCAGGCGCTGGACGCGGCCGGGCTCACCGTGGACGACCTGGACGTCTTCATCCCGCACCAGGCCAACGTGCGGATCATCGACTCGATGGTGAAGACCCTGAAACTGCCGGAGCACGTCACGGTCGCCCGTGACATCCGCACCACCGGCAACACCTCGGCCGCCTCGATCCCGCTCGCGATGGAGCGGCTCCTGGCGACCGGAGAGGCGAAGAGCGGCGACACCGCGCTCGTCATCGGCTTCGGGGCGGGTCTCGTCTACGCCGCGACTGTCGTTACCCTCCCCTAGGCACTCCGTGCCGGATCATGCGATCCGGTGCGGAGAGAAATACCTGCCACACCCTCTGGATATCTACGAAGGAGCGCCAACATGGCCGCCACTCAGGAAGAGATCGTCGCCGGTCTCGCCGAGATCGTGAACGAGATCGCCGGCATCCCGGTTGAGGACGTCCAGCTGGACAAGTCCTTCACCGACGACCTGGACGTCGACTCGCTGTCCATGGTCGAGGTCGTCGTCGCCGCCGAAGAGCGCTTCGACGTCAAGATCCCCGACGAGGACGTCAAGAACCTCAAGACCGTCGGTGACGCGACCGACTACATCCTCAAGCACCAGGGCTGATCGACCGATCACGCCTTCGGGCTGACTGCCCCGCCACCCGGCGGTGGCGCCGCTTAATCCTCGGATCCGTTGGAGAAAGAATTCCCGTGAACTCGACCAATCGCACCGTGGTCGTCACCGGTATCGGCGCAACCACACCGCTGGGTGGCGACGCAGCCTCTACCTGGGAGGGCCTGATCGCCGGACGTTCCGGCGTCAAGCCCCTGGAGCAGGAGTGGGCGGCCGACCAGGCCGTCAAGATCGCGGCTCCGGTCGCCGTGGAGCCGACCGAGGTCATCCCGCGGCCGCAGGCCCGCCGACTGGACCGCTCGGCGCAGTTCGCGCTGGTCGCGGCCAAGGAGGCCTGGGCCGACGCCGGCTTCGAAGCGAAGGCCGGTGACGACCCGGAGATCGACCCCGAGCGGCTCGGCGCGGTCATCGCCTCCGGCATCGGCGGTGTCACGACCCTGCTCGACCAGTACGACGTGCTGAAGGAGAAGGGCGTCCGCCGCGTCTCCCCGCACACCGTGCCCATGCTGATGCCCAACAGCCCGTCGGCCAACGTGGGGTTGGCCGTGGGTGCCCGGGCGGGCGTGCACACGCCGGTCTCCGCCTGCGCCTCGGGCGCCGAGGCCATCGGCTACGCCATCGAGATGATCCGCACCGGCCGTGCCGACGTCGTCGTCGCGGGTGGCACGGAGGCGGCGATCCACCCGCTGCCCATCGCCGCGTTCGGCAACATGATGGCGATGTCCAAGAACAACGACGACCCGCAGGGCGCGTCGCGGCCCTACGACACCGCCCGCGACGGCTTCGTCCTCGGTGAGGGCGCCGGTGTCGTGGTCCTGGAGTCCGCCGAGCACGCCGCGAAGCGCGGTGCCCGGGTGTACGCCGAGGCCGTCGGGCAGGGCATCTCCGCCGACGCGCACGACATCGTGCAGCCGGAGCCGGAGGGGCGGGGCATCTCGCACGCCCTGCAGAACCTGCTGGAGCGGACCGACCTGGACCCGGCGGAGATCGTGCACGTCAACGCGCACGCGACGTCGACGCCGGCCGGGGACATCGCCGAGCTGAAGGCGCTGCGGAAGGTGTTCGGCGACGACGCCGACCACTTCGCGGTGTCCGCGACGAAGTCGATGACCGGGCATCTGCTGGGTGGTGCCGGTGGTGTCGAGACGGTGGCGACCGTGCTCGCGCTGTACCACCGGGTGGCTCCGCCGACGATCAACGTGGAGAACCTGGACCCGGAGGCCGAGGCGAACGCGGACGTGGTCCGTGGGGAGGCCCGGAAGCTGCCGGTCGACGGGCGTATCGCCGCGTTGAACGACTCGTTCGGGTTCGGTGGGCACAACGTGGTGCTGGCGTTCCGGACGGTTTGATCTCGCCTGACGGCGAGTGGCCCGGACTCTTCGTGAGTCCGGGCCACTCGCCGTTCTGTGCCGTGCCGGGTGACGGGTGCCGACCCGGTGGAGGGCTGGTCGCGCCCGCGCGGCGGAGCCGCACGTCGACACAGCCCCGCGCCCCTGGGGGCGTTCAGACCACCTGGTGGAGCCAGCGGACCGGGGCGCCTTCGCCCGCGTGGCGGAACGGCTCCAGCTCGTCGTCCCAGGGCTTGCCCAGGAGTTTGCTGAGCTCGGCCTCCAGGTCGGTCTCGCCGCGCTGCGAGCGCTGGAGGGCCGCTCTGAGCCGGTCCTCGGGGATGAGGATGTCGCCGTGGATGCCGGTGACGGCGTGGTAGATGCCCAGGTCGGGGGTGCAGCTGTAGCGCTCGCCCTCGGCGGTGGCGCAGGGTTCCGCGGTGACCTCGAAGCGCAGGAGGTGCCAGCCGCGCAGCGCCGAGGCCAGCTTGGACGCCGTGCCCGCCTGGCCCTGCCAGGAGAACTCCGAGCGCCAGGTGCCCGGGGCGGCCGGCTGACGGATCCAGTCCAGGCTGACGCGTGTGCCGAGCACCCCGGCGACGGCCCACTCGACGTGTGGGCACAGCGCGCGCGGCGCGGAGTGCACGTACAGGACTCCACGTGTCGTCACCGGAACCTCCGGGCAGAGCGGGACATGGTGCAAACGGGCGGAACGGCTGTGACCGGGCGGGTCACGTTGATGGCGAGGCTACCGTGCGGGGGCGCAAGGAGTGTGACCTACGGTCGGTCCAGGTGCCGGGAAACGCCTGCCATTCACCCAGGGGGACGCTTGTACGGGTGTGAGCCGTTGCACCTGATCGGCCGGGAACCCTCGTGCGTTGTCATGGGTGGGGGGAACGGGCACGGCGTGGCGAGGGGATGGACCAGGGATGCGGAAGCGAGGCCGTCGCACGCGGGGCGTGCTGGCCGTGGTCGTGGCGGCCGTGCTGGGGGCCGCCGGCTGTGATGCCGTGGGGGGTGATTCCGCCGCCCCGTCCGAGAGCGCGAAGCCGTCCGCGAAGCCCACGCCCCTGTGGGACCGCAGCCCGGGTTCCGTCGCGGCCGTGGGTGACTCGATCACGCGCGGGTTCGACGCCTGTGACGTGCTGTCGGACTGTCCGGAGGCGTCCTGGGCGACCGGTGCGAGTCCCGAGGTCGACTCGCTCGCGGTGCGGCTGCTGGGGAGGACCGGGGCCGCCCGGCGGAGCTGGAACTACGCCGTGACCGGGGCGCGCATGGCCGACCTTCCCGGGCAGGTGGCACAGGCGGTGCGGCGGAAGCCGCAGCTGGTGACGGTGATGGTCGGGGCGAACGACGCCTGCCGGTCCACCCCTTCGGCGATGACTCCGGTCTCCGCCTTCCGCGCCGACTTCGAGGACTCCCTGCGCTCCCTGCGCAGGGCGCTGCCCAAGGCGCAGGTGTTCGTGGCGAGCGTGCCGAACCTGAAGCGGCTGTGGTCCGAGGGACGGAACAGCCCGATGGGCAAACAGGTGTGGAAGCTGGGCATCTGCCCGTCGATGCTGGGCGACCCGGACGCCCTGGACTCGGCGGCGACCCTGCGGCGGGACACGGTGCAGAAGCGGGTGGAGGACTACAACAAGGTCCTGAAGGAGGTCTGCGCCGAGGACAAGCGCTGCCGCTACGACGGGGGCGCGGTGTACGACTACCGCTTCGGCACCGCCCAGTTGAGCCGTTGGGACTACTTCCACCCCAGCGTGAACGGACAGGCCCGGCTGGCGGAGATCGCGTACCGCACCGTCACCGCGAAGGACCCCCTGACTTAGGGGTCCTTTAGAGTTCCGCACATGAACGAACTCTTCGGAACACTTTCCGACGGGACCCCGGTGCACCGCTGGACCCTGGAGCGGGCGGGTGTGCGGGTGCGGGTCCTGTCGTACGGCGGGATCGTGCAGTCCGTGGAGGTGCCGGACCGGGAGGGCCGGGCCGGGGGCGTGGTGCTGGGGTTCCCGGATCTCGACGGATATCTCGCCCGTCCGGAGCCGTACCTCGGTGCCCTGGTCGGGCGGTACGCCAACCGGATCGCCGGGGGCCGGTTCACCCTGGACGGGCGGACGTACGCGCTGGAGCCGAACAACGGGCCGAACTCGTTGCACGGCGGAGCGCGTGGCTTCGACAAGCGGGTGTGGGACGCGGAGCCCGTCGCGCACGGGGTGCGGCTGACGCGGGTGAGTCCGCACGGCGAGGAGGGGTTCCCCGGCCGGCTGGAGGTCTCGGCGGCGTACACGCTCGACGAGAGCGGGGCGCTGCGGATCTCGTACGAGGCGGTGACGGACGCGCCGACCGTGGTGAACCTGACGAACCACAGCTACTTCAACCTGGCCGGGTCCGGTGACGCCGGTGGCCATGAGCTGCGGCTGGCCGCCTCCCGGTTCACGCCGGTCGACGCCGACCTGATCCCGGCCGGCGGCCCGGAGGATGTGACCGGCACGCGGTTCGACTTCCGCGAGGCCCGCAAGACCGGCTCCGGCTACGACCACAACTTCGTGCTCGACAAGGGGGTGACGGACACTCCGGTGGAGGTCGCCGAGCTGCACGACCCGGCGTCCGGGCGGGTGCTGACGGTGGCGACCAC
>NZ_JBHVCP010000111.1:0-7683 GCF_042803315.1 Streptomyces sp. NPDC057424 | reverse complement strand
GCCCGCGGATTCTCAATTCCGGATCTGCATGGTGGTAACCGGCGGTAAATGCGGACGCGTACAACGGCTGAACTCGGAGCCCACCGATGAATTCAGCGGCGGCGGATTCCCCGAGAGGTGCCGGACGTCAGCGCAGACCGAAGCGATGAGACCACGCGAACAGGTCACCCGTCGTCGCGTTGCCCCCGCACACCACCAGACCGAGCCGGGCCCCGCCGCCGACCCGCTCCAGGACCTGCCGGGCGGCGGGCAGCAGACAGCCGGCCGCCGGTTCGGCCCACACCTTGGCGTGGTCGGCCAGGTCCAGCGAGCCCTGCACGGCCTCCCGGTCCGGGACCACGAGGACCTCGGTGACCAGGGCGGAGACATGGTCGTACGTCAGCTGCGACACGGACGGGGCGCTGAGGGTGGAAACGATCGACGACAGCGCGACCGGCAGCGGCCCGCCCGCCGCCAGCGCCTCGGACATGGCCTGCGCGCCCTCGGTCTCCACGCCCCACACTCGCACCCCGGGCCGGCAGGCCCGCAGGGCGGCCGCGACACCGGCGATCAGGCCGCCGCCTCCGATGCTCACGAGTACGTCGGTGAGCTCACCGGCGTCGGCGGCGAACTCCAGCCCCACCGTGCCCTGTCCGGCGATCACCACCGGGTCGTCGAAGGGGTGGACCAGGGTCAGCCCTTCCTGCTGGAGCCGTGTCATCAGCCCGAACGCGCCGTCCATGTCGTCGGTCAGCCGCACTGAAGCGCCGGCCGCCTCCGCGATCTCCACGGCACGGGCGGGTGCCGAGCGCGGCATCACCACCGTGGCCTTCACGTCGAGGGCCGCGGCCATGACCGCGAGGGCGATCCCGTGGTTGCCGCCGCTGACCGCCACCACTCCGGCGGCCCGTTCGGCCTCGCTCAGTGACAGCAGTTTCGCCGTCGCCCCGCGCGCCTTGAACGAGCCGGTGCGCTGCAGCAGTTCGAGCTTCGCGGTGACCGGTGCGCCGAGCAGCGCGGACAGCCCCGGGCTGTCCACGGTCGGGGTGCGCACGACGTGCCCGGCGATCCGCCCGGCCACGTCTTCGATCTCCGAGATGCCGATCATGGCAGCCATCCTTCCGGCGCGGGGTCGCGGAACGCGCCGTGTCGAACCCTGACGCGTGAAGCGGGGCGAGGTCAACGCGGTGCGGGAGTGGTGCGCGGGCGGGCAGCCGACGCGGCCCGGCCGGGCCGACCGGGCCGACGTGGCGGGTCGGCGTCGCGGGGCCGGTCGGCGTGGCGGGTCGGCGTCGCGGGGCGGTTCGGCAGGGCCGTGGGCTTCGCTCCTGCCGTGCGGGTGGCGAGTCCCGGGCAGGCCGCCATGGCCGTCCGGAGCGTCCCTGCCCGCCCGGAGGGCAGGCCGTGCCCGCCGGTTCAGGCGGGACGCCGCATCAGGGAGGCGTGGGGGCGATCGCAGTTTCGCCGAGGGCACCGCGGCGAGTGCCGCGGTGCCCTGCCGGCTTGGGTCGGACTGGCCTGCTGAGCGTCCCTGTTCCGCTCGTCGGCCGTACCGGCTCAGGTGTCGCGCCGGACCAGGTAGGAGAGCAGCGACCGAAGGTCACCGGCGGTTCCCGCGGCCAGCGGCACCTCCGCGAGTGCTGTCTCGACGGCCGTGATGTGCCGCCGGGCCTCTGTCATGGCCGCCGAGCGGCCGCCCGCCTCCTCGATCAGCGCCGCCGCCTTCTCCGGCGCGTCGCCCGACTCCAGGAGTGCGGCGATCCGGTCGCTCATCGGGGAGCCGAGAGCCACCAGCACCGGGAACGTCTTCTTCTGCTCGCGCAGATCACCGTGGACCGGCTTGCCGGTGACACGGGGATCGCCCCAGATGCCCAGCACGTCGTCGACGATCTGGAACGCCACTCCGAGATGCCGGCCCACCCGGTCGAGCGCGGCGACCGTCTCGGGGCCGGCACCGCCGAGCACGGCACCGAGCGCTGCCGCACAGCCCAGCAGCGCGCCCGTCTTGTGCTCCGCCATCGCCCGGTACTCGTCCGGCCGTACCCGTTCCGGCCCCGTCCACGGGCGATCGGTGAACAGCAGGTCGTCCGCCTGCCCGCGCACCAGGTCGCCCAGCGCCACGGACAGCGCTCGCACTGCCCCGGCACCTCCCGGCTCGGCGGCCAACGTCTCGACGGCCAGGGCGAACAGGGCATCGCCCGCGAGCACCGCGGGCCCCGTGCCGTAGGCCTTCCACACCGCCGGGCGGCGTCGCCGGTCCGCGTCGCCGTCCATGATGTCGTCGTGCAGCAGGGAGAAGGTGTGCACCAGTTCCACCGCGACGGCCGCTGCCACCCCGGCCCGACGCTGCGCACCGGCCGCCTCGGCCCCGAGCACGGCGAGTGCCTGCCGCACGCCCTTGCCGCCGGAGGCGACGGCCGGCGCACCGCCGACCTCGCACCAGCCGAAGGAGTACGCGGCCATCTCGCCGACCCAGGGGTGCAGTCGCCCGACGGCCTCTTCCAGGGCGGGCCGGACCAGGGCCCGGCAGCGGTCGAGTACCCGCAGGGTGCCGTCGGCTGCGGCCGCGTGATCGTGCGACTCGGCCTGCAGCGCCGCCGGGGGAGATGCCGTCGCAGCGCCCGGTCGCGCCCTCACCGTCGTCGGCAGCGCCGTCACCGTACCGCCTCCGTCTCCCGCTCGGCCGTGGGTATGCCGAGTTCCTCGTGGGCCCGGGCCACCATCCGGCGGGCGTGCTGCAGGCCGATGCGCTCCAGCAGGCCGGCGAGTTCGGCCAGTTCGGCCGCCGTCTCGTCACGGTCGCGGCCCAGGCGGGCCAGGGCCTTGGCGAGCCCCAGGCGAGACAACGCCTCCCCGCGCGGCTCGCTCATCTCGCGGAACTCCTCGAGCGCCTGCTCGTACAGCTCCCGCGCCTGCGCGTAACGCCCCGCCCGGTACAGGACGTTGCCGCGCATCTTGTGGTTGTAGGCCAGCGCGCTGGACAGCCGCATCGCACGGCACGTCGTCTCCGCCTCGCTCAGCAGCTCCAGGGCCCGCTCGGTGTCCCGGTCGCGCACCGACACCACATCGGCCAGCCCGCGCAGCGCCCAGGCGTGGCCGCGCCGGTCGTCGGCACGAGCGGCGATCGCGGCGGCCTCCTCGAACAGCGCGTACGCCGAGTCGTAGCGCCCGGTGTTGCGGTGCATCTGCGCGATGCCCTCCAGCGCCCACACCGTGTGCCGTGCCTCCCCGCGCCGCCGGGCCTCGGCGAGCAACTGCTCGTGCAGCCGGCCCACGGCCTCGTAGTCGCCCTGGATGCGGCCGGTCTCGGCCAGGCCGGCCAGCGAGTAGCCGCGGACGACGATGTCCCCGCCGCGTTCGCCCAGGTCGGCTGCCAGCTGGAGCAGTCTGCGGGCCAGCGGGAGCGCACCGCGCTGCCGGGCCAGCGTGCCGCCGCTCCACAGCGCCCAGGCCATCGCCCCGACGTCCTCGGCCTGCCGGGCCGCGCGGTAGCTCGCCTTCCAGGCCCGGTCCGCGTCCTGGACCCGGCCCAGTCGGCGGTGCGCCTCGGCCACCGCGAGTCCGGAACGCGCCGCCTCCCCGGGCTGTCCGGCACGCTCGGCCGCCCTCAACTGCTCGGTACCGGCGGCCAGGACGTCGGTCAGTGAGGAGTTGACCGACAGGGTGGTGAGCGCGCCCTGGTACTCCGGGGCGAATGCCTTGCCGTACATCGATGCCTTTCGGTCCGTTTTCACCCCAGGTATGAACAACGCGTATACATGGTGCGTATACATAGGGTGTATAGAAGAGTGGAAAGCTGCCCCGGCCACAAGGGCCAGGGCATCACCTGTTGCCGGTCAAGACGCCGGCGGAACGGACCGGGTTGCCTCCGAGACGCAGATCACCCGACGGGCCTTCAGTGCTGACCGGCTTTGTGCGGTGTGGCCTCGCTCGGCCGGACCACGACGTACCCCTCCCCCTGGAGGAGCAGTTGCACGGCCTCGCCGGAGCCGCCGCGCAGCATGGATCCGATGGACTGGGAGCGGTGCAGCGACGTCTGCAGGCCCGCGGTCCAGCCGACGATCGCGTCCGTGTCGACGTACACCGGGTACTGCGGCGAGACCGGGATGACGAGCGGATTGCCCTCGCATACCAGGCCCAGCTTGCCATGCCCGGTGAAGACGCTGTTGAACAGGCCGCCGCCGGTGATGCCGGCGCCCTTCACGGTGGCGATGCGGTACGACAACGAGGCGTCGAAACACAGGACGTTGCGGCCGTTGACCGTGAACTCGTCGCCGGGCTCGACGTCGACGACGAAACAGTTCTGTGCCTCGTGCGCGAACCATGCCTCGCCCTGCCCGCGCACCGCCATCAGCGGCAGCCCCTCGCCGGTGACCGCGCGCTTGAGCATGCCGCCCACGCCCTGGCCCTTGCGCTCGAACTGGAGGTTGCCGCGATAGGAGATCATCGCGCCCTGCCGGGCGAGCATCTCGCCGTTCACCGTGTACCGGACGCACTTGGCGTTCTCGACCGTCATGCCCGGCGCTACGGCCGGCTGCACCATGTGCTCACTGGAAAAGAGGTCACCCTTCATACCGGCATCCTCGCCCGGAGTGTCTCCCTCCGCCAAGATCGCGCAGGGGGCCGGTCGTGAGGCGCTGGCCGGCGTCAACCGCCGAAGAGCTGCGTCCAGTACATGCCCGCCCGGCCACCGCCTGCGAAGCCGATGCCGATGTGAGTGAAGCCGGGTTTGAGGATGTTGGCCCGGTGGCCGGGGCTGTTCATCCAGCCCTCCACGACGTCGGCGGGGGAGCGCTGCCCGCAGGCGATGTTCTCGCCGACGGAGCGCCGGGTGGAACCCGCCGCGGCGGCCCGGTCCCAGGGCTGACTGCCGTCGGGTGCGGTGTGCGCGTAGAAGGCGCGGGCCACCATGTCCGCGCTGTGCGCCTGCGCGGCCGTGGTGAGCAACGGGTCGGCGGACAGGGGTGGGAGCCCGGCCCGGGCGCGCTCCCGGTTGGTGAGGCCGATGACGGCCGCCTCCGTCCCGGCCAGTCCGTCCGGGGTGAACGGCCTGGCCCACAGCGCTGTCCAGTAGGTGTCACCGGAGGGCTCGTCGCGCACGTGGGCCAGTCCGGCGTGGGTGAACGCCGGGTCGTGCACGGTGCGCCGGGGCCCGTCCGTGCGCAGGCAGTACGCGACGAACTCTGCGGTCGTGCGCGGTCCGGACACCAGGTGCTCGCCGATGGTGAGGTACGCGAACCCGGAGTCGATGACGCGCTGGTAGACCGAGACGCCGTCGCGTGTCTCGACGCCGAGCCGTCCGGCAGCGGCCATGGCGGAGGCGTGCTCCCGGGCCGCCGACACGAGGCGGGGGTTCAGCGAGAGCGGTGGTGAACCGGCTGTGGCCCGGGCGGAGTTGACCAGGGACAGGAAGCCGTCGGGATCGGGTGCGGCGGAGGCGCCGGGGGGAGGTCCGGGGGGCGTGTCGTCCACGACGTCGACGCCGAAGTCCCGTGCGAGTCCCGCCAGTCCGTCCGTGTAACCCTGGCCCAGAGCGCGCAGCTTCCAGCGGTCGCCATGCCGGTAGAGCTCCGCGAGCAGCAGCACCGTCTCCTGACCGGGGCGCGACGGGGTGAAGCGGGCGAGCGGGCGGCCTCCGGTGCCGGTGACGTGGAGCACGGGGAAGGGCAGGCGGACGAGGGCGGTTCCGGGATCGGCGGGGCTGACGACGACCGTGACCCGGGTCGCGCCGGTGCGCAGTCCCGTCGGGTCCACGGTGAGCGTGTCGCCCCGCAGGACGGCTCCCGGTGCCGCCGGCTGGTTGTAGAAGACGAAGTCGCCGTCGTCCCGGACCTTTCCGCCGTCGTCGGTCACGAGCGCGGACACGTCGAACGGCCCGTGCACCCGGAAGGTCACCGCACCGCCCGGGAGCGCCAGATTGCCTCCGGGAACCAACTCGCTCATCACTCCGCCCTGCCCCTCCCCACCGGGGATCCGGTTGCCGGGACAACGGGCGCCGCGGCGCAGGGGTTCCCTGCCGGCCCGCGTGCCCGGGGCCGCCCAGCCGGGGTCCGCCCGCCGCGAACGCGGCGTCGCCGGTGGGACCGTACACGGACACCCCAGGACAGGTCTCGCCGCCGCAGACCGAGCCGCACGCCGATCCGGTCGGTGCCGGGGCGCAGCCGGAGCCGCTGTCGAGGGTGATCGTGACGGCGCCGGGCCTGAGCGTCCCGGGGGGCGAAGTCGTCCAGGCCGGGAGGGGACGGCACGCCCGCCGAGGCCGCCCGGCACAGCGTCCGAAGCCGCGCCACTACCGTGGCGTACGCCGGGGCGACTCGCAGGATCCGTCTCCCGTCCGGAGGGTACGTGACCCTGCGGAATCTCACCCGTGACCCCGCCGGCACCCGACCGACCGGCCGAAGGAGCTCCGACGCAATGCCCCGCACCGCCCGCCCCCGCGGCCGTGCCGCCCTGGCCGCCCTCTCCTGCTGCGTCGCCCTGGGCTGCGGGACCGGCACCGTACCCGAGGGGGAGCAGCCGAGCCCGTCGCCCAGCGCCCCGACGCCGGCCGGGCACGGCGTGGTCACCTGGGCCTCCTCCGCCGGCCGCGTCGGCGAGGCGGCCGACGGCCGCGGATACCGGCTGATGGTGCACACCAGCGTCGGCGGCAGCGGTCTGAGGGTGCGGCTGTCCAACGCCTTCGGCGACCAGCCGGTGACGTTCGGCAACGTCCACGCGGGCCTGCGGCGGGAAGGCGCCGCGCTCGTCCCCGGCAGCAACAGGCGCCTGTCCTTCGACGGCGCCCGTTCCGTCACCGTCCCTGCCGGAGGCATCGTCTACAGCGACCCGCTGCCCGGCCACGTCCCCGCCGGGCGCACCCTCGCCGTCAGCCTGTACGTGCCCCGGGCGGGCGGCGCGCTCACCGGGCACTGGTTGGCGATGCAGACGTCGTACACCACCGAAGGCGACCATGCCGCGGAGGAGGGCGCGGCCCACTGGAAGCAGCGGACCGGCTCCTGGTTCTACCTCGACGCCGTCATCGTGAAGCCCCGCAAGGAGACCGGTGCCGTGGCCGCCGTCGGTGACTCCATCACCGACGGCTGGCAGTCCACGACCGACCGGAACCGCCGCTGGCCCGACTACCTGGCCCGCCGCCTGGCCGCATCCGGCACCACGGTCCAAGGGGTGGCCAACGCGGGCATCGCCGGCAACAAGGTCCTCCTCGACGGCCCCGGGCAGAGCGCCCTGCACCGCCTGCAGCGGGACGCGCTGTCGCTGCCGGGCGTGCGCACGGTGTTCCTCTTCCAGGGCGTCAACGACATCAAGGCCGAGCCCGGCGCCACGGGCGCCGGACTGATCGCCGGGTACCGCAGGCTGATCGACCGGGCGCACGCGGCCGGGAAGTGCGTCGTCGGCGCCACGATCGCCCCGTACAAGGGCTGGCAGGAGTGGGACCCCGCCGGGGAAGCGGTGCGGCAGCAGGTCAACGCCTTCATCCGCGACAGCGGAGAGTTCGACGGGGTCACCGACTTCGACCGCGTCCTGCGCAGCCCCGACGACCCCGAGCGGATCCTCCCCGCCTTCGACGGCGGCGACCATCTGCACCCCAACGACAAGGGGATGCGGGCGATGGCCGGCGCCGTCGATCTCGAGAGCCTCGACTGCGGGCCCTAGTAGGACTCCGTTAGGTGTGTTTGCCGGTGGTGTCCGGTCGGGGGCACGGTG
>NZ_JBHVCP010000110.1:0-8057 GCF_042803315.1 Streptomyces sp. NPDC057424 | reverse complement strand
CAGCGCCGATGGTACTGCAGGGGGGACCCTGTGGGAGAGTAGGACGCCGCCGAACTCCTTTTAGAGCTCTGGCTCTTGGGCGCATAGCCCAAGAGCCAGAGCTTTTTGCGTTGAGGTAGGGTCAGGGAGCATCGTCGGCACATTTCCCACAGGAGGCCCCCGGGTGGAGGTTCAGGAGACTCGCGTCCAGACGGACCGTGTGCTCACCATCCCGAACATCCTCAGCATGGCGCGCCTCGTCGGCGTGCCCGTCTTCCTGTGGCTGATTCTGTGGCCTGAGTTCGGTGGGCCCAAGAGTGACGGCTGGGCACTTCTGATCCTTGCCCTGAGCGGCGTCACCGACTACCTGGACGGCAAGCTCGCGCGGCGCTGGAACCAGATCAGCAGCCTCGGCCGGCTCCTCGACCCTGCCGCCGACCGGCTCTACATTCTCTCGACCCTGGTCGGTCTCACCTGGCGCGAGATTCTGCCCCTCTGGTTGACCGCTGTACTTCTGGCGCGTGAGCTGGTTCTGCTGGTGATGGTGGGCATCCTCCGCCGGCACGGCTATCCGCCGCCCCAGGTGAACTTCCTGGGGAAGGCCGCCACGTTCAACCTGATGTACGCCTTCCCCTTGCTTCTGCTCAGTGACGGAAGTGGCTGGATCTCGTCACTGGCTGCTATTTTCGGATGGGCGTTCGCCGGATGGGGTACAACGCTGTACTGGTGGGCAGGAGTCCTCTACGTGGTACAAGTCCGCCGCCTGGTTCGTGCGGACGCCATGGCCGATTGAACTCCCGGATGGTCCTGCTGCCGTAGCGGAGCGATGGCCCGTGCTGGATAAGTGCGGGACAATCCTGGCGGGGGAAGTCGGCTAGACCGTCTCTTCGAGGAGGACGCTTCCGACATGAAGGCCGTCGTGATGGCCGGAGGCGAAGGCACCCGCCTTCGTCCTATGACCTCAAGCATGCCCAAGCCGCTCCTGCCGGTGGCCAACCGCCCGATCATGGAGCATGTTCTGCGGCTGCTCAAAAGGCATGGGCTCAACGAAACAGTCGTGACTGTCCAGTTCCTGGCGTCGCTCGTCAAGAACTACTTCGGTGACGGCGAAGAGCTCGGTATGGAGCTCACCTATGCCAATGAGGAGAAGCCACTCGGTACCGCCGGAAGCGTCAAGAACGCAGAGGAAGCGCTGAAGGACGATGCCTTCCTTGTCATCTCCGGCGATGCTCTGACGGATTTCGACCTCACCGAGCTCATCAATTTCCACAAGGAGAAGGGCGCACTGGTCACGGTCTGTCTGACGCGTGTGCCCAACCCGCTGGAATTCGGTATCACCATTGTCGATGAGGAAGGCAAGGTGGAGCGCTTCCTCGAGAAGCCCACCTGGGGCCAGGTCTTCTCCGACACCGTGAACACCGGCATCTACGTGATGGAGCCCGAGGTCTTCGACTACGTCGAGCCCGATGTGCCCGTCGACTGGTCCGGCGATGTCTTCCCGCAGCTGATGAAGGAAGGCAAGCCCGTCTACGGCTACATCGCCGAGGGCTACTGGGAGGACGTCGGCACCCACGAGAGCTATGTGAAGGCGCAGGCCGATGTCCTCGAGGGCAAGGTCGACGTCGACATCGACGGGTTCGAGATCTCCCCGGGCGTGTGGGTCGCCGAGGGAGCGGAGGTGCATCCCGACGCCGTCCTCCGTGGACCCGTCTACATCGGTGACTACGCCAAGGTCGAGGCCGGCTCCGAAATCCGTGAGCACACCGTCGTGGGCTCCAACGTGGTCGTCAAGAGCGGGGCGTTCCTGCACAAGGCCGTCGTCCACGACAACGTCTACGTGGGGCCGCACAGCAACCTGCGTGGCTGCGTGGTCGGCAAGAACACCGACATCATGCGTGCGGCGCGGATCGAGGACGGGGCGGTCATCGGTGATGAGTGCCTGATCGGTGAAGAATCGATCGTCCAGGGCAATGTGCGGGTCTATCCGTTCAAGACCATCGAGGCCGGCGCGTTCGTCAACACCTCGGTGATCTGGGAATCCAGGGGCCAGGCGCATCTCTTCGGCGCCCGCGGTGTGTCCGGCATCCTGAACGTCGAGATCACGCCGGAACTCGCCGTCCGCCTCGCGGGCGCGTACGCGACCACGCTGAAGAAGGGCTCGACCGTCACCACGGCCCGGGACCACTCGCGCGGTGCCCGTGCGCTGAAGCGGGCGGTGATCTCCGCGCTGCAGGCCAGCGCGATCGACGTGCGGGACCTGGAGAACGTGCCGCTGCCCGTGGCCCGGCAGCAGACCGCGCGGGGCAGTGCGGGCGGCATCATGATCCGCACCACCCCCGGGGTGCCGGACTCGGTCGACATCATGTTCTTCGACGGGCAGGGCGCCGACCTGTCGCAGGGCAGCCAGCGGAAGCTGGACCGGGTGTTCGCGCGGCAGGAATACCGCCGTGCCTTCCCCGGGGAGATCGGCGACCTGCACTTCCCGGCCAGTGTCTTCGACTCGTACACCGGGTCGCTGCTGCGGAACGTCGACACGACCGGGATCGCGGACTCCGGACTGAAGGTCGTCGTGGACGCCTCCAACGGAAGCGCCGGTCTCGTCCTGCCGAGCCTGCTCGGCAAGCTCGGGGTGGACTCGCTGACCATCAACCCCGGTCTCGACGAGTCCCGGCCGACCGAGACGGCCGACATGCGCCGGTCGGGGATGGTGCGTCTCGGGGAGATCGTGGCGTCCTCGGGCGCCGCGTTCGGCGTCCGGTTCGACCCCGTCGGTGAGCGGCTGTCGCTCGTCGACGAGAAGGGGCGGATCATCGAGGACGACCGGGCGCTGCTTGTGATGCTGGACCTGGTCGCCGCTGAGCGGCGCAGCGGCCGGGTCGCGCTGCCGGTGACCACGACCCGGATCGCCGAGCAGGTGGCGGCGTACCACGGGACGCAGGTCGAGTGGACGACCACCTCTCCCGACGACCTCACGCGCGTGGGCGGTGAGGAAGGGACGATCTTCGGCGGTGACGGCAAGGGCGGTTTCATCGTCCCCGAGTTCAGCAGCGTGTACGACGCCACCGCGGCCTTCGTACGGCTCATCGGGCTCGTGGCGCGGACGCAGCTCACGCTCAGCCAGATCGACGCGCGGATCCCGCGGGCGCACGTCCTGAAGCGGGATCTGGCGACCCCGTGGGCCGTCAAGGGGCTCGTGATGCGGCGGGTCGTCGAAGCGGCCGGAGACCGCTTCGTGGACACCACGGACGGCGTGCGTGTGGTGGAGACCGACGGCCGCTGGGTGATGGTGCTGCCTGACCCGGCCGAGGCTGTCACCCACCTGTGGGCCGAGGGACCGGACGACGCCTCCGCGCAGGCCCTGCTGGACGAATGGTCGGCGGTCGTGGACAGCGCCGGCCGGTAGAACGGGCTGCACGCGTGCGTGCCGGACAAGTGTCCCCAACGGGGCCTGTCCGGCACGCCGGTGGGGCCGTTCGGAGGTAGTGCTCGCGACGTGCGACGATGTGCGGCATGCCGCAGCAACCCCCCATTCGGAGCACACCCACGCGGCCCCGGCGCCCGGATGCGTCCATGTCGTTGCTCACCAACGTCATGGACCACAGCCTCGACGACGGATATGCCGAGGCCACCGCGCGCAGGAAGGCCGTGGGTGAGAGCGGCATGCCGAAGACGCTCAGGGCGAAGCTGGGGCTCGCCGCCGGCCTGGTGCTCGCGGCCCTCGTCGTGACCGTCGGAGCCGCGCAGGCGCGGGTCGCCGCCCCGGTCGTCGCCAAGGAGCGGGAAGAGCTGGTCGACCGCATCGACCGGGAGACCGAGGCGGCGGACAAGCTGGAGAACACCGTCGACGAGCTGCGCGCGGACGTGAGCGCACGGCAGCGCGAGGCGTTGAAGAACAGCGGTGGCAGCGCGGACTCCGATCTGGCCGGCATCCTGGCGGGCGCGGTGGCGGTGCACGGCCCCGGTGTGAAGCTCGTGGTGAACGACGCAAAGGCAGCGGCCTCGGGTGGCGACGGCAACCCGCGTGAGACCTCCGGGTTCTCCGACACCGGACGGGTGCGTGACCGGGACATGCAGCGTGTGGTGAACGGTCTGTGGGAGTCGGGAGCCGAGGCCGTCTCCATCAACGGGCAGCGGCTGACGGCGCTGTCCGCGATCAGGGCCGCCGGGGACGCCATACTGGTCGACAACAAGCCGCTGGTGCCGCCGTACACGGTGCTGGCGGTGGGGGACGGGCAGCGGCTGAGCACACGGTTCCAGAACAGCGCGGACGGGTTGTATCTGAACGCGCTGCAGGAGAGCTACGGCATCAGGACAGGCATCTCCGTGGAGGACGACCTCCGGCTGCCTGCCGCGCCGCGTGTGACCGTACGCACAGCACAGCCGAGCATTGAGAAGAGCGAGAAGGGCACATCGTGATCGCCGTACTGGGCCTCGTCGTGGGAGTCGTGGCCGGCCTGTTGGTCCGGCCTGAGGTTCCGGCGGTGGTCGAGCCTTATCTGCCGATCGCTGTCGTGGCGGCGCTCGACGCCGTCTTCGGCGGTCTGCGGGCCATGCTCGACGGCATCTTCGACGACAAGGTCTTCGTGGTGTCGTTCCTGTCGAACGTGGTCGTGGCCGCGTTGATCGTGTTCCTGGGCGACAAGCTGGGTGTGGGTGCCCAGCTGTCCACCGGTGTGGTGGTCGTCCTCGGCATCCGGATCTTCTCCAACGCCGCGGCGATCCGCCGGCACGTGTTCCGGGCGTGAGGCCGATGAGCGATCACGACGAGAAGCCCGCCGAGAACGGGGGCGACCCGCGCGACGGTGGGGACGACCCGGGGAGCAGGCTGCGCAAGGAACTGCCTCAGGAGGTGCCCCCGGCGTCGCCTGCCGCCGAGGAGCCCCCGAAGGAGCCGGAGCCCAGGCAGGCACCGGACGACCAGTCGGCCCCCGAGCCGCATCTGACCGGGCGGCAGCGGTTGGCGCAGGGGCTGTGGCCGCCGCGGGTCACGCGGGCCCAGCTCATCGTCGCGGTGCTGTTGTTCGGCCTTGGTTTCGGGCTGGCTGTACAGGTGGCCTCGAACAGCGACAGCGACAGCGCCCTGCGTGGCGCGAGGCAGGAAGATCTTGTCCGCATCCTCGATGAACTGGATGACCGTACTCAGCGTCTTGAGGACGAGAAGCAGGGTCTCGAGAAGCAGCGCGACGAGCTGGAGAACAGCTCGGACCAGGCCGAGGAGGCCAGGAAGCAGACGATCGAGAAGGAGAGGCAACTCGGCATCCTGGCGGGCACGGTGGCCGCGCAGGGGCCCGGCATCACCATGGCGATCGAGGACACGAAGGGGACGGTCGAGGCGGACATGCTGCTCGACGCGATCCAGGAGCTGCGCGCTGCGGGTGCGGAGGCGATCCAGGTCAACGGTGTCCGTGTCGTCGCGAGCACGTATCTCACGGACTCGGGCAAGGGTGTGAGCGTCGACGGGAACAAGATCAACGCTCCGTATCGTTTCAAGGTCATCGGCAAGTCGCAGGACCTCGAGCCGGCGCTCAACATCCCCGGAGGCGTGGTGCAGACCCTCGAGAAGGAACAGGCCACCGTCACGATCGAGCGGTCGACCGACATCGTCGTGGACGCCTTGCGAGCAGCGAAGCGGCCTGACTACGCTCGGTCGTCCTCGCAGTGAGCCGGGGGTGCATGGGCGGCGTCCGGCGAGGGCAGGAGGTTGCGGGGGGTCGGCGCACCGAATGGGCGGTGCGTGGTGGAAACTGTCTGGTGCAGACGGACGTTGTCAGGATGTCCGGGTCGGCCAGAGTGTTCAGTCAGGGTTCGTCCTGCCCCACGGGCGGGTCTGTTTCGGTCAAGGGGAATCGCCCGTGAAGTTGTTTGCGAAGTTGTTCGGCAAGAGCGCGCGAGAGGGCAGCGACAACGCGACCGCCCATCATCGCGCACAGCCTGACGCGGAGGGTCAGCGGCCGCTGTTCCGGGACCAGGTCGGCGGCCCGGGCGGCGACGTTTCCGGAGGTCAGGGCGCGCCGTCGGTTGACCCTGCGCAGCCCGGCGGCATAGGTTTCGGGCAACCGTCAACCTCAGGTGCGGGTGGAGGGTTTTCCGACCCGTATGCGTCCAATGCCCCCGGTGGGCAGCCGCGGCAGGAGGATCCCATGTCGGCGCTGGTGTGTACGAGGTGCGGTAACCGCAACGCGGAGAACAGCCGTTTCTGCTCCAACTGCGGCGCGCCGCTGCGGGCGGGAGCGACGCCGGAGCGTCCGTCCGAGACGACCTCCACGATCTCCATCTCCGGTCTCGAGGCCTACGACAGCGAGACCACCGGCCAGACGCCGATGCCGACCCTGTCCCCCGAGGCGCAGGCCGCCGTCGACGCGCTGCCGCTGGGTTCCGCGCTCCTGGTGGTGCGCCGCGGGCCGAACTCGGGCAGCCGCTTCCTGCTGGACGGCGACCTGACCACGGCCGGCCGGCATCCGCAGAGCGACATCTTCCTGGACGACGTGACGGTGTCCCGGAGGCACGTGGAGTTCCGCCGTGGTCAGGACGGTTCGTTCACGGTGGCCGACGTGGGCAGTCTGAACGGCACGTACGTGAACCGGGAGCGGATCGACCAGGTCGCCCTGAGCAACGGCGACGAGGTGCAGATCGGCAAGTACCGGCTGGTCTTCCACGCCAGCCAGCGGGGCTACTGACCGGGCTCGGTCCGGACAGACCCCAGCGAAGGTCCATCCGTCAGGGAAGGTCCATGCTTCAAACACCGAGCGGCGGTGCCGGGGACGGCACCGCCGCCACGGACAGTGGGCTGATGAGCATCGGCACGGTGCTGAACGTGCTGCGCGACGAGTTTCCCGAAGTGACCATCTCCAAGATCCGCTTCCTGGAGTCGGAAGGGCTCATCGAGCCGCAGCGGACCCCGTCGGGGTACCGCAAGTTCAGCGCCCACGACGTCGAGCGCCTCGGTCACGTCCTGAGGATGCAGCGGGACCACTATCTGCCCCTGAAGGTGATCCGGGAGCACCTGGAGGCCATGGAGCGCGGTGAGGCAGTGCAGCTGCCGGTCGTGGGCCGTCAGCGTAACGGGGAATCCCCGTCCGAGCCGCCCGAGGGGCCCACAGCGGCCAGGATCGGGCGTGAGGAGCTGCTCGCCGCCGCCGGGGTCGACGAGCGCGAGCTCAAGGAATGGGAGTCCTACGGCCTGCTCACTCCTCTGGAGGACGGGGTCTACGACGCCGAGGCCGTTCCCGTGGCCCTGCTCGTCGCCGAACTCGGGCGGTTCGGGATCGAGCCGCGGCACCTGCGGGCGATGAAGGCCGCCGCCGACCGTGAGGCCGGGCTCGTGGACCAGGTGGTGGCCCCGCTCAGGCGGCACCGGAACCCGCAGACCAGGGCTCATGCCGAGGCCCGCACCAAGGAGCTCGCGGGGCTCACGGTGAAGCTGCACACCGCGCTGGTGCAGACGGCACTCGGGATACGGCTGCCCTGAGGCGGCCGGGTGCTCGCGGGCCGGATCAGGCGCCCGATCCCGGCCCGACTACCCAAACGTCCCGAGCACGGCCTAGGGTTGCTGTGTGAACGAGCTCGATGTCGTAGGTGTCCGGGTCGAAATGCCCTCCAACCAACCGATCGTGCTGCTGCGTGAAGTGGGAGGCGACCGTTACCTCCCCATCTGGATCGGACCGGGGGAGGCGACGGCGATCGCCTTCGCCCAGCAGGGCATGGCTCCCGCGCGGCCGCTGACACACGACCTGTTCAAGGACGTGCTGGAAGCCGTCGGCCAGGAGCTCACGGAAGTGCGCATCACGGACCTGCGTGAGGGCGTCTTCTACGCGGAGCTGGTCTTCGCCAGCGGCGTCGAGGTGAGCGCCCGCCCGTCCGACGCCATAGCGCTGGCGCTGCGCACCGGGACGCCGATCTACGGCAGTGACACGGTGCTCGACGATGCCGGCATCGCGATCCCGGACGAGCAGGAGGACGAGGTGGAGAAGTTCCGCGAGTTCCTCGACCAGATCTCCCCGGAGGACTTCGGCAGCAGCAGTCAGTGAGCTCCTCGCGACCTGCGAGACGTGTGGGCGGCCCGGCGGACGATGTGGTCC
>NZ_JBHVCP010000109.1:0-8170 GCF_042803315.1 Streptomyces sp. NPDC057424 | reverse complement strand
GTCGTCGGAGGACTGAGGCCACCCCACCAACGCAGAGGGGCGTCTCCCGGCCGGGAGACGCCCCTCTGCGTGCTTCTCGTTACAGCGCCACGCCCAGCAGCGCGTCCACGGCCCGGGAGACCACTCCGGGCGCGCCGATGTCCGTGCCGCCGCTCCGCTCCTGGAGCGCGACCCAGCGGTCGACCGCGGTGAGCGCTGCCGGGGCGTCCAGGTCGTGGGCGAGAGCCTCGCGGATCTCGTCGACGAGCGCCTCCGCCGGCGGCCCGTCGGGCCGCGACACGGCGGCCCGCCAGCGGCCGAGCCGTGCGACGGCGTCCGGGAGGACCTGGTCGGTCCACTCCCAGTCGGCGCGGTAGTGGTGGGCGAGCAGCGCGAGCCGGATGGCGGCCGGGTCGACGCCGTCGCGCCGCAGCGTGGAGACGAAGACCAGGTTTCCCTTGGACTTGGACATCTTCTCGCCGTGCAGGGCGACCATGCCGGCGTGCACATACGCCTTGGCCATGGGGAACTCGCCGGTGAGGGCCTGGGCGTGCGAGGCGCCCATCTCGTGGTGCGGGAAGGCGAGGTCGGAGCCGCCGCCCTGGATGTCGAAGCCCATGCCGAGGTGGTCGAGGGCGATGGCCACGCACTCGATGTGCCAGCCGGGCCGTCCCCGCCCGAGTGATCCGCCGTCCCAGCTGGGCTCGCCCTCACGGGCCGCCATCCACAGCATCGGGTCGAGCGGGTTCTTCTTGCCCGGGCGGTCCGGGTCGCCGCCGCGCTCGGCGGACAGCAGCCGCATCGCCGCGGCGTCCAGGTTCGAGACCTTGCCGAAGTGCGGGTCGGACTCGACGGAGAAGTAGACGTCCCCGTCCAGGTCGTAGGCCGCGCCGGCGTCCCGGAGCCGCTCGACGAGCGGGACGATCCCGGGTATGGCCTCGACGGCTCCTATGTACTGCCGGGGCGGCAGCATCCGCAGGGCCGTCATGTCCTCACGGAAGAGGGCCGTCTCCTTCTCGGCGAGCGCGGCCCAGTCGAGGCCGTCGCGCTGCGCCCGCTCCAGGAGCGGATCGTCGACGTCGGTGACGTTCTGGACGTAGTGAACCTGCCGCTTGGTGTCGAGCCACACGCGCTGCACGAGGTCGAACGCGTTGTAGGTCGCCGCGTGTCCCAGGTGTGTGGCGTCGTACGGAGTGATGCCACAGACGTAGATACGGGCGACGGGACCGGGGTCGAGGGTGACCAGACCGCCGGTCGCGGTGTCGTGGATCCTCAGGTCGCGGCCCTGACCAGGCAGGGCGGGGACCTCGGAAGCGGGCCAGGCATGCATGCCTTGAGCCTAACCGGACTGAAGTTCCATATACGAATGGGAGCGGGCCGGACGGCCGAGAAGGCGCTCTTGCGGCAGTCGGACGGTTGTGCTGCTACACGGGTGGCCAGGGAATCGCCGGCCACTCCCCGCTCGGCTCCGGGTGGGTCCCCGAGGCGAGCAGCGCGCCGACCCGCGCGCGGGTGGCGTCGATCTCCGCGCCGGTGATCAGCGGTTCGAGTCGCGCGGCGAGGGTCCCGCCGTCGGCCAGGCCCTTCCTGAGGCCCTCGAGGACGTCGACGGCCTCCTGGGTGAGGGGCTCCCCCGCCCACCCCCACAGGAGGGTCCGCAGTTTGTTCTCGGCGTTGAACGTGACCCCGTGGTCGATGCCGTACAGCCGTCCTTCGCCGGTGGGCAGCAGGTGCCCGCCCTTGCGGTCGGCGTTGTTGATGACCGCGTCGAGGACCGCGAGCCGCCGCAGCCGTTCGTCGTCGGCGTGCACGAGCAGCGCGGTGCGTCCCTCGCCGACCTCGGCGAAGCCGATCGCCCTCCAGCCGGGCCCGGGTTCCTCGCCGTCGACCAGGGCGAGCAGTTCCGCCTCGGGCGTCACCTCCACCCACAGCTGGCACATGCCCTCGCCGTAGGGGCCCTCGCGCAGCAGGGTGGGCGGCACGAGGCCCCAGCCGGTCGCCTCGGAGACCTCGTACGCGGCGACCTCGCGCTGGGCCAGCGTCCCGTCGGGGAAGTCCCACAGGGGCCGCTCCCCCGCGACCGGCTTGTAGACGCAGGCCGCGTCCTCGCCGTCGTGGGTCACCGTGCAGTACAGAGCCGCGTTGGAGGCCTCACGGATACGTCCGCGCACGGTCAGTTCGCCGCGGGCGAGCAGCTCGGCGGCGTCCGTGGGAGGCGTCACGCTCCGCGGCGGTATCCGTTCTGGCGCGGACATACGTGTCCTTCCGGGTCGAGCGGGAGGCTGCACAGCGGGCACGGCGGCCGCCCGGCGTTGACGACGTCGAGGGCGCGCTTGGCGAAGGCCCTGGCCTGAGCGCCGGTGAGCCGGACCCGCAGCATCGGGGGCCCGTTCTCCTCGTCCTGGAGCAGCCGCTCCTCGGCCTCGGCGAGGTCCTCCTCGGATTCCGCGTCGAGCTCCACGAGCGCCTGCGCCTCGACGATCATGAGCTGCTCGTCGCCGTCCCAGGCGAGCGCCATGGTGCCGACCCGGAACTCCTCCTCGATGGGGGTGTCCAGCGGGGCGGTGTCGGTGTCCGACGGTGCGACGGCCGGGACGTGGGCACTGCCGCCGCTACGGCGTACGACCTCGTCGAGCAGTTCGTCCATGCGTTCGGCGAGCGCGGCGACCTGGGTCTTCTCCAGGGCCACGCTGGTCACCCGGGAGCCTGCGGAGGCCTGGAGGAAGAACGAACGGCGCCCGGGCAGTCCGACCGTGCCGGCCACGAAACGCTCCGGATGGTCGTAGAGGAACACCTGACGGGACACGTCCTGTCTCCATTGGAATCGTGGGAACCGTGAGACCACGGCACTGCTGCGACCGCTTCACCCTACTGCGGCGAACGATCACGGTGCGCCCGCACCACCCCCGACTTCGGCCTCGCCGCCCGGCGGTTCCGCGCGCGGCGCCAGGGACGTGAAGTCGCCGGTGTCGCCGAGCCGGACGAGAAACGGCCGCAGTCGTGTGTAGCGGATCGCGGTGATGGAACACGGTTCAACGGAGATCCGCTGGAAGAGGTCGAGGTGAAGTCCGAGTGCGTCGGCGACGAGCGACTTGATGATGTCGCCGTGCGAGCACATGAGGTAGACGGCGTCGGCGCCGTGGTCGCGCTCCACGCGCGCGTTCCACTCGCGTACGGCCTCGGCGGCGCGCGTCTGCATGGCCCGCATGGACTCCCCGCCGGGGAAGGCGGCCGCGGAGGGGTGCGCCTGCACCACCTCCATCAGGGGCTCGTCCGTGAGCTCGGCGAGCTTGCGTCCGGACCAGTCGCCGTAGTGGCACTCGCCGATGCGCTCGTCGGTGTGCGGGCTCAGCTCCGGCCGGGCCTCCAGCAGCGGCCGGAGCGTTTCCTGGCAGCGCTGGAGCGGGCTGGTGACGATGTCGGCGAGGGGAAGTCCGGCCAGCCGCCCGGGGAGCGCGGCGGCCTGCGCGGCGCCGCGCTCGTCGAGGGCGACACCCGGCGTCCAGCCGGCGAGCACCCCCTCGGTGTTGGCGGTGGAGCGTCCGTGCCTGACCAGGATCAGCGTGGGCATGCGCTCCAGCGTAGGCGCACGCGCGCGTGTGGTGTCGTTCGAGTGACGGGAGACTCGCTTCGTGATCGTCGACTGTGCCATCTACCGCGACGGACAGCGGACGGAAGGGCCCGGGGACCTCTCCGACTCCCTGGGCGAGGCCCGCACGGCGGGCGGGTTCGTGTGGATCGGGCTGCACGAGCCGACGGAAGGTGAGTTCGACCATGTGACCCGGGAGTTCGGGCTGCACCCGCTGGCCGTCGAGGACGCCCTCAAGGCCCACCAGCGGCCCAAGCTGGAGGTGTACGACGACTCGCTCTTCGTGGTGCTCAAGCCGGTGGCGTACGAGCCGCAGAGCGACACCGTCTCCTCCGGCGAGATCATGATCTTCCTGGGCGACTCGTTCGTGGTGACCGTCCGGCACGGCGAGGGTGCCCCGCTCAAGACGGTACGCCACCGGCTGGAGCAGGAGCCGGAGCTGCTCGGCAACGGCCCCACGGCCGTGCTGTACGCGGTCGCCGACGCCGCCGTCGACCACTACCTGGACGTGGCGACGGAGCTGCAGACCGACCTGGAGGGTCTGGAGGCGGAGGTGTTCTCGCCGGACGGCGGGGGCTCACGGAACACGGCGTCCCGGATCTACGGCTTCAAGCGGCAGGTCCTGGAGTTCCGCCGGGCCACCGGGCCGCTGGCCCCGCCGATGAGCCGGCTGGCGGGCACGGCGTCGTCCGGTGTGGCCGTGCCGTTCGTGGACGACCGGGCCCGGCCGTTCTTCCGCGACGTCAGCGATCACCTCACGCGCGTGAACGAGTCCGTGGAGAACCTGGACCGGCTGGTGTCCGACATCCTCTCGGCGCATCTGGCGCAGATGAGCGTCCGGCAGAACGACGACATGCGGAAGATCTCCGCGTGGGCCGCCATGGCCGCGATCCCCACGATGCTCGCGGGGATCTACGGCATGAACTTCGAGCACATGCCCGAGCTGCAGTGGAGCTGGTCCTATCCGGCGCTGATCGCCCTGATGGCCGTCCTGGAGATGATGGTGTTCCGGCTGTTCAAGCGCCGGGGCTGGCTGTAGGGCGGGCCCGCTCAGGCGAACTCGGGTTCCGGGGTCGCGGGGCCGCCGAGGGCGTTGCGGCGCTCGGGTGTCGTCAGCGACACCATCCGGCGCCACCCGACGGTGCGTTCGTAGGCGTACGCCGCGTGGATGCCCGCGGCGAGCACCGCCGACTTGGCCTTGGACCAGCCGAGGACGCGGCCCATGTGCGCCATGACCGCGAGGCTGACGTCCCGGTAGATCCGGATCTCGGCGAGCGCGCACTCGCGCAGGGTGCGCTGGATGGCCCGGCCGTGGCCCGCGTAGGCGAAGCGCAGCAGTTCCTCGTGGCAGTAGGCGAGGTGGTTGTCCTCGTCGCTGGAGATCTGCTTGACCGCGCGGCCGATGAGGGGGTGGTCGGCGAAGTGCTTGCGGAGCAGGACCATCTGATCGGTGGCGCGCTGCTCGGTGACCCTGCTGTGCGAGAGGTAGGTGACGATGTCCTGGACCGTGAGCCGCTCGTCGCGCGCCAGCTTCTCGTGAGCGAGACCGATGCCGTTCTTCTCCAGGAGCACGGTGTAGTCGGTCTCCGGCGGGACCGGGACGGGATCGAGGCCGCGCTTCTTCATCAGGGCGTTGAAGATCCGGCCGTGCTTGTCCTCGTCGGCGCCGTGCCGGCTGATCTTGGGGGCGAGTTCACGCTCGGACTCGGGCACGAGCGCGGCGATACGGGCGTTCTCCCAGCCGCCCTGGGACTCACCGCTCGCGGCGATGGAGCAGAACAGGGCGAAGGACTCGTCGTTGTCGAGGATCTCCTGGAACAGACTCTTGGCCGAAAGCATCGTGGGCACCTCTCCCGCGCGCGCGTGGACGTACTGCGGCATTCCGCAGGTTTCCGCGAAGAACGAGTCAAGTGCGGGGTGGAGGGCTCTGCAACAGGTGTGACGGACAACTCCGCCGAATGGAGGACGCGGGGCGCGTGTGCTGAGCCCGGAGGAGAGGGTGCTGTGCCGTAACCCACGGCGGGCCGGCGCGTTGTTCCGCGTGACGGCCGTGGCGGGGAAGACCCCCGAGCCCCCACCACGGCCGCTGAAACCTCCAGGCCCCGTCGTCCGACGACAACGCGGCAGATGCGCGTGCCGGACCACGCGCCTGCGGCGTGATCCGGACGACAGAACCTAGGCGAGCCCGGCGCGCTCCAGGGCCTCCGTGCCGGCCCGCAGGGACGCGAGCCGCTCGTCGAGAGTGAACCCCGCCGGCGCGAGGGACAGGGTGGTGACTCCGGCCGCGGCATAGGCCTTCATCCGGTCCGCGATCCGGTCCACGGAACCGAGCAGGGCCGTCTTGTCGATCAGGTCGTGCGGCACGGCGGCCGCGGCGCCCTGCTTGTCGCCGGAGAGGTACTTGCTCTGGATCTCGGCGGCTTCCCGCTCGTAGCCCATGCGCTGCGCGAGCTGGTTGTAGAAGTTCTGCTTGGGGCTGCCCATGCCGCCGACGTACAGCGCGGTGTAGGGGCGGAAGGTGTCGGCGAGCGTGGCCACGTCCTTGTCGTCGCCGACGGCGAGCGGCAGGGTCGGGCAGACGTCGAAGCCGTCGAGGGTCTTGCCGGCCTTCTCACGCCCGGCGCGCAGGTACGTGATCGTGGTGTCCTCGAGGTGGTCGGCGGACGGGAAGATCAGCAGGGCGCCGTCGGCGATCTCGCCGGTCTGCTCGAGGTTCTTCGGGCCGATCGCGGCGATGTACAGCGGGATGTGCTCGCGCTGCGGGTGCACGGTCAGCTTGATCGGCTTGCCCGGGCCGCCGGGCAGGGGCAGCGTCCAGTGCTGTCCCTCGTAGGACAGGCGCTCGCGGGTCATGGCCTTGCGGACGATCTCGACGTACTCGCGGGTACGGGCGAGCGGCTTGTCGAACTTGACGCCGTACCAGCCCTCGGAGACCTGCGGGCCGGAGACGCCGAGGCCGAGGCGGAAGCGGCCGCCGGAGAGGGAGTCGAGGGTCGCGGCCGTCATGGCCGTCATCGCGGGCTGCCGGGCCGGGATCTGGAAGATGGCCGAGCCGACGTCGATGCGCTCGGTCTGGGCGGCGACCCAGCTCAGTACGGTGGCGGCGTCGGAGCCGTAGGCCTCGGCGGCCCAGCAGACGGCGTATCCGAGCCGGTCGGCCTCCTGGGCGACGGCCAGATTGTCCGCGTCCATTCCGGCACCCCAGTAGCCGAGGTTGATACCGAGCTGCATGCCGATTCCCCTTACTGATCAGTAACGTGCCTTGTGCGGGCACCTTAGCGCGGGGGCCGTGCCGAGGTACATCGGCCACGGCCGACCCGCCGTTTAGATGAGTGAACAGAAATCATGGACACGACCATTGACGCGTCCACAGCACGTTCGTACTTTCACTGGAAAGCGCTTTCCATCACCCACCTTCCGCAGGACGAACGGAGAGGCAAGGATGAAGCGAGCACTCCCCCAGAGACTGCGTGCGGCACTGGCCACGCTGGCCCTCGCCGCCGGGACCGGCACGCTCGTGGCCATGCCCGAGGCCTCGGCGGCGACCGGCAGCGCCACCGGCTACGCGACCCAGAACGGCGGAACCACCGGCGGCGCCGGAGGCCAGACGGTCCGGGCGACGACCGGAACGGCGATCCACCAGGCCCTGTGCGGCCGGGCGAGCACCAGCACCCCGATCACCATCGAGGTCACGGGGACCATCAACCACGCCAACACCAAGAAGGTCTCCGGCGGCAGCTGCGACACCGCCGACGGCGTGATCGAGCTCAAGAAGGTCAGCAACGTGACCCTCGTCGGAGTCGGCAGCGGCGCCCTCTTCGATCAACTGGGCATCCACATCCGCGAATCGAACAACATCATCATCCAGAACGTGACCGTCCGGAACGTCAAGAAGTCGGGCTCCCCCACGTCCAACGGCGGAGACGCCATCGGCATGGAGCGCAACGTCCGCAACGTCTGGATCGACCACACCACCCTGGAGGCTTCGGGCGGCGAGTCGGAGGGCTTCGACGGGCTGTTCGACCTCAAGGACAACACCCAGTACGTGACCCTGTCCTACAGCGTGCTGCGCAACTCCGGCCGGGGCGGCCTGGTCGGGAACAGCGAGAGCGACCGGTCGAACGGCTACATCACGTACCACCACAACCGGTACGAGAACATCGACTCCCGCGCCCCGCTGCTGCGCGGCGGCATCGCGCACATCTACAACAACCACTACGTACGCCTCAACGAGTCCGGCATCAACTCCCGGGCCGGCGCCCGCGCCAAAGTGGACAACAACTACTTCGAGGACTCCAAGGACGTCCTCGGCACCTTCTACACCGACGAAGCCGGCTACTGGCAGGTCGGCGGCAACATCTTCGACAACGTCACCTGGTCCAGCCCTGGCAGCGAGAACCGTCCGGCCGGCCCCGACCCGAAGTCGAACACCACCGTCGCCGTCCCGTACTCGTTCACTCCGGACGCCGCCACCTGCGTGCCGGCCATCGTGAACCGGACGGCGGGCGCCGGCAAGGGCCTTCAGGTGTCGGACGGCAGGTGCTAGTTGTATTGACCTGAAGCGTTGTTCACACGGCTGATCGGTGGGTGGCCGCCGAGTGC
>NZ_JBHVCP010000108.1:0-9457 GCF_042803315.1 Streptomyces sp. NPDC057424 | reverse complement strand
GGCCCACGCCGACGGCGAGGGCGAGCGCGGCGGCGACGCCGGCCAGTCGTCCGGCCCGGTGCCCGGCTCGGCGTCGGGGGGTGTCACCGCTGCGCGTGGGTGAGTCGGTGTGGGGGTGGAGGTGCACGAGGAGTCGTCCTCTCTGTCGTGGCGGGTGGCCGTTCGCGGGCACGCGGGACCTGGGGCGTCCGCCGCGTGCCCGCGGTGGGCACCGCCGCGTCGGGCTGGCCGTGCCACTGTCAGGGACCGGCCGCCGCGCGGGGACCGGCAATGTCACCGGTCTTGTACGGCCGCCGCCGTGGATGTCCCCCGCCCGTCCGCCCCGGGCTTCCGGCAGCGGGACCGGTCTCGCGGAGACAGCGGGTGCCGCCGCGCGGTGCCGCCACAGCCCGGTGCCGCCGCAGCGCCCGTGCGCCGGGGAACGCCGGGCAGGCGACGCCGAGAACTCCTCGTTCCTGGCAGCGGCCCGGCCCTCGTCCCGGCCGCGCTCGGATGAGGGCCCGGCGGCGGCCTGGTCTTCTCCGCCGTCACCGGCACCTGCGGCATGGCCGAGATCCTCGCCCGGCTCCCCCACGACCAGCCCGGGGCCACCGACCTGGACGCCGCACTCGCCGCCCTGAAGGGCTGACACCACCGGGCCCGCGGGACGATGGGGGCCTTCGAGGCGGCACCCGCGTTCTCGTGGCCGTCCTCGACACCGGCGCCTACTGCTTCCCCGCGCCCTACCAGTGCAACACCCTGCCCGAACCCTCCGTCCACGGTGCCCGTACAGCTCCGGACGGGAGCACCCGCTTGCAGCTCCTGCGCTCGGCCCAGACCATCGACGACCTGCTCGGCCGAAGCGGCGGGGATGTCACGAGCCAGTACCACGGCAGGCGACCGGCCGCCGGGCGCCACGGCAACGGGCCCTGCCGGGCGCCACTTCGAGGGGATTTCGCCGTCCTGTCCTGTCAGGCCCGACCGGCCGCGGCCGACGACGCTCCCCTGCCGTCCGGCAGAGCGGCAGGGGAGTTGTCGCGCCTGCTGCCGTCACCGGCCGCCGGCGGGCGATGCGGCGCGAGAGCGGCGCGTCAGTCCACCATCACCTCGGCACGCAGCGCCGGGGCCCTGCCGGTGAGTGCGCCGCCGAAGTTCCCCTCGACCGCCGCTTTCTCCGCCGCGTTCGGGTACGGGTTCGTGCACGAAGTGCCCGCGCTGGAACCGGACATCAGGCTGGAGCACGGTCCGGGCTTGCGATCCGGCAGGCCCAGGATGTGCCCGAGTTCGTGCGCGGAGATGCGGATCGTGTCGTAGCCCTGGTCGACGGCCTGGCGCCCGATGTACACGGTGCCGTTGCCCAGGCCGGTGGGCAGGGCGCGCGGCCATCCGTTGTCCGCGAGAACCCGGATGTTCGCTCGCTGCCCGGCTGCGGCCGGACGTAGCTCGACGGCGTCGACACTCCCGTTCCAGATCGCAGCGCCGCGATCGACGGCACTCCTGAACTCCGCGGAGCCGCTGGCGTCATAGGTCAGGACACGCGCGGCGAGGGGGGCCTCCGCCGCTCGGGGGGCGGCTGATGCCTGGCCACCTGTCAGGGACAAGGACACCAGACAGGCAACGGCGAGGCCGCCGGTCAATATACGGACGTGCATGATCGACCTCCTGTGGGGAAAGGCAGTCGTGCTCATGACATTTCATGCCCCTTGCCCGGCAAGGTCACCACTGAATCCGTCCAACACGTCAGGCGACGGTCGCGACCGAGACACCGATGGCGATGAACAGCCAGCCGGAGGCCAGTTCCCAGCGGTCGCGGACCTTCGGCCGGGCGAGCAGGGCCCGCAGCCGAGCGGCCACGACAACGACGGCGAACCAGTAGACGATTCCGATGGCGACGTCCAGCATGCCCAGGAAGAAGATCTGCTGCGCCGGAGATCCGTCGCCGTCGACGAACTGCGGTAGGACGCTGAGGAAGAACAGCGCGGCCTTGGGATTGAGAAGGTTGGTGAGGAACCCCTCGGTGAAGCCGGACCGGAAGCGTCCCTGGACAGGCCCGCCCTCCTGAGGGGCGTGGGATGCGGCCCCGTTCGCGTCGCGCCTTTCCCGGGCGGCCCGGCGGGCGGCGAACACGGCCCGTACACCGAGATACACGAGGTAGGCCGCCCCCGACAGTCTGATCCCGTCGTACACCACGGGTGAGCGGGTGGCGATCACCGAGAGGCCGGCCGCGGCGGCGAGCATGTGGACGCACAGCCCGGTCTGGGCGCCCAGTGCCGCGGCCCTGCCTTTCGAGGGATCCTCGGCCGCCGATCTGACCACTACGAGGAAGTCGGGGCCCGGCACCACGTACGCCACCAGTACGACGCCGAGGAAACCGGCCAAGTCGACCGTCATCCGCCCTCCACTCCCGCGTCCGCGAAACCGCCCCCAGCCAAGGTCTGTCGGCACCCCCACGCCGGTGGCCGGACCGGCGGCGGAGCCGTCGAGTACCCCCAAGTGGGCCGCCTGGACTGCCCGGCTCCTGAAACGAGGGGTGAACCCGCCCCCGCACGAACGTGATCACCGGCATTGACCTCGTAACCACCGCACGAGCACAATCTGCGGGCCTGCGTCACTCCCGGCGAACCGGGGAACCATGTGCGACGCGTGTCCTGACCGCGAGTCGATCGCTGCCCTCGCACGGAATCCGGCGGCACCGGTCGAGGTACTGACCAGGCTGCTGCACAAGGAAGCCATCGCGGCCTGGGACGCCCTGGCCTGGCGCGCCCTGCCGGACGAGGTGGTCGACGCGATCGTCGCGCATCCCGACCACAGGCTGCGGTCGGCGTTCGCCGCCAGCCCCTCGGCGTCGCCGGAACAGCGCGCCCGGCTCATCGACGATCCCGACACACGGGTGCGCGAGGCGCTCGCCCACGGACCCGACTGGTTCCGCATCCCCGTGGAGCCCCTCCCCGTCTCCACCCGGAAGCGCCTGCTCGCCGACCGGGAAGCACCGGTCCGCCGGAGCGCGGCCACCTGCCGGTACACAGCTCCTGACCTGGTCGCCCGTCTCGCCGACCACCAGGACGCGCGCCTCCGGCAGGCAGCCTGCCGCCAGTGGGCCCTGCTCTGCGGCGACACCCGCCGACGCCGTCGGACTGCTCTCGAAGGACGACGACTGTCCCGTGAGACTCCTCCTGTGCGAGAACCAGCCGGCCGTCGACGGTGAGGTCGTGCTGCAGACCTACCTGGACTGCAGGGTCATCACCAAGGGCGCTCTGCTCGCCCACCCCGACTTCCCGCGTGCGGGCGCAGGCCGGCGCTTCGCCGATGCCCCGGACCCGGAGAAGAGATGGCTGGTCAGAGTCGACACCCGAACACCGGCCGCCGTGGTGGCCCGGCTGCTCGCCGACCCCGTAAGACGCGTGCGTGCCATGGCCGCCGCGCACCCCGCCGGCCGGCCTCGTCCTGGAGAGCTACAGGGACCCGGAGCTCTCCTGCCGGGCCCTGAGCAACCCCGCCTCCCGGCAGAGGTCGTGCACCAGAACCCCGACGCCCTGGGCATCCCGCGCTGACGCCGTCGGCGGGGGCCGTGATGAACGTCCGTGGCAGCCCCGGCGGTCCCAGGGCCTGACCTGCTCGAGCACCGCCTTCGGCAACACCCTTCAGCCCGCCGCCCGCCTCTCGGGCCCCGGCAGCGGCGGCAGCGTCGTTCCGTGGATCCACGCCTGCAGCAGTTCGTCCACCGGCTCGGTCGCGAAGCGGGCCACGTGCGAGGTGAAGGCCGAGGTCGTGACCGTGCCGCCCCGGTGCAGTTGCCCCCAGCCACGCAGCATGCGGAAGAAGGCGATGTCGCCCAGTGCGCAGCGCACCGCGTGCAGCACGAGTCCGCCGCGTTCGTAGAGCCGGTCGTCGAACATCGACTTGCGGCCCGGATCCGACAGTCGTAGATCCTGCGGCAGCGACGACAGCAACCGGTGCGCGACGGAAGCGAGTTGCTCGGCCGTACGCCCGCCCGAGCGTTCCGACCACAGCCACTCCGCGTACTTCGCGAACCCCTCGTTGAGCCAGATGTGCCGCCAGTCGGCGATGGACACGCTGTTGCCGAACCACTGGTGCGCCAGCTCGTGCGCCACCAGCCGCTCCGAACCCCGCGCCCCGTCCACGTGATTGGCGCCGAACAGCGACAGCCCCTGCGCCTCGACGGGCACGTCGAGCTCCTCCTCGGTCACCACGACCGCGTACTCCTCGAACGGGTACGGCCCGAAGAGCTCCTGGAACAGGTCCATCATCTGCGGCTGGCGCGCGAAGTCCCGCGAGAAGTCGCCCAGCAGCTGCGCCGGGATGTGCCCGTGCTGCGGTACCCCGCCCGGGCCCGGATCGCCCAGCAGCACCGTCTGGTACTTGCCGATCGCGAGGCCGACCAGGTAGCTGGACGTCGGCGCCGACTGCTCGTACACCCAGGTGGTGGTGCTCGCCCTCGTCGTCCGGGTCAGCAGACGTCCGCCCGCCACCACCGCGTACGCCGACGGCGTGGTGATCGAGAGCTGGTACGACGCCTTGTCGGCGGGCCGGTCGTTGCACGGGTACCACGACGGCGCGCCGATCGGCTGACTGGCCACCAGCGCCCCGTCCTCCAGCTCCTCCCAGCCGAGCCCGCCCCAGGGGCTGTTCACCGGCTCGGGGTTGCCCGACCAGTGCACCTCGACCGTGAAGGGCGCCCCGGCGCGGACCGGCTTGGCGGGACGGAGGCGCAGTCTGCCGCCGCGGTGCGTGTAGTGCGGCTGCCGTCCGTCGACCCGCACCCGGCCGATCTTGTAGTCGGCCAGGTTCAGCACGAACTCGGTGAGCGGCGCCCGTCCCGCTATGGCGTTGATGCGGGCCGTGCCGGACAGCCGGTTCGGGCCCGGGCGGTAGTCCAGCGCGAGCTCGTACCGGTGCACCCGGTACCGGGGGTCGCCGTGCTCCGGAAAATACGGGTCCGCGCCCGCCGCCTGCTGGACTGCCACTGCCGTCTGGTCTCCCTGCGCTGCGCTGCTGCCACTGCCTGCCGGTCCGTCGTCCTCCGGCGCCGAGTGGCCCGCGCTCAGGGGCGCCATGCCTCGATCGGGTTGCCGAGCCAGCGGGTGTCGTCGGGGACGGACTCCGCGGCCATGACGAGCGACGCGGGACCCAGCGTGGTGCGGGCCCCGATCGTGCTGCCGGGCAGGACGATCCCGCCAGGACCCAGCGTCGCGCCCTCACGGAGGACCACAGTATCCGTCCGCAAGATCCGGTCGTGGAAGAGGTGCGTCTGAAGGACGCAGCCCCGGTTCACGGTGGCCGCGTCCTGGAGCGTCACCAGATCCGTCTCGGGCAGCCAGTAGCTCTCCACCCACACGCCCCTGCCGATCCGTGCGCCCAGACCGCGCAGCCATGCCGTCATCACCGGCGTGCCCGGCACCGCGCCCGCCAGCCACGGCACGGCGAGCACCTCGACGAAGGTGTCCGCCAGCTCGTTGCGCCACACGAAGGACGACCACAGCGGGTGCTCCCCGCTGCGGTGCCGCCCCACGAGCGCCCACTTGGCGACGATCGAGACGAGGGCCGCGCCCCCTCCCGCCGCGAGCAGCACCAGCCCCGACAGCAGCGGCGCCCAGGCCCCCAGCGCGCACAGGGCGGCGATCGTCAGCGCCGCAAGGCCGGCTGAGCAGAACACCGGCACGATCCGGCACAGCTCCACCAGACCGCGCGCCCACAGCAGCCGGGCCGGCGGTTCGTACGTACGGCTCCGGTCGCCGTCGGCCGCCGCGCGCGGCAGCTTGACCGGCGGCAGCCCCAGATAGGAGGTGCCCTTCTTGGCCTTCTTCGGCGTCGCCGACAGCACGCCGACCAGACCGCCGTCCGGCACGCTTCGGCCCGGCGCCGTCATGCCCGAATTGCCGAGGAAGGCCCGCCGCCCGATCTCGGCCCGTCCGATCCGCATCCAGCCGCCGCCGAGCTCGTACGGCGCGGTCAGGGTGTCGTCGGCCAGGAACGCACCCTCACCGACCGTCGTCAGGCTGGGCAGCGCCAGCACCGTCGACACCTCGGCGCCGCGCCCGATCCGCATCCCGAGCAGCCGCAGCCACACCGGCGTGACCAGCCCGGCGTACAGCGGGAACAGCGTCTCCCGCGAGCGGTCCATCAGCTGCGTGACCGTCCAGGCCTGCCATCCGACCCGGCTGTGCGTCGGGTGGGTCCCCTCACGCAGGCCGAGGCTCAGCAGCCGTACGGCGATCAGCAGCAGCACCGCGTACGTCGCTCCGTAGGTGAGCGTCGCCGGTACGACGGCCAGGGCGGCGCCCGTGAGGACCGGGCCCGGCGTGACGAAGACCCGGGCCACGAGGAGCGCCGTCACCCCCGCCAGCACCGGAAGTGCGGTCAGCGCGAGACCGGTGAGGCCGTACATCACGCTCCAGTACGTGCCCCGCCGCGGCCGCTCCTCGGGCCAGTTGCGCTTGGCCTTGCCCAGCTTGACCGCGGGCGCCCCCGCCCAGCGCTGGCCGGTGGGAATCTGTCCCGTGACCGCGGATCCGGGCGCCACCTCGGCCCGCTTGCCCACCCGGGCACCGGGGAAGAGCACGCTGCGCGTACCGACAACGGCGTGTGCGCCCACCCTGACCGTGCCGATCTCCAGTCGGTCGCCGTCCAGCCAGTATCCGGACAGGTCCACCTCGGACTCCACGGCCGCACCCCGCCCCAGCTTGAGCATGCCGGTGACCGGGGGCAGCGAGTGCAGATCGGCGTCCGGGCCGACCTTGGCGCCCAGAGCCCGCGCGTACCGCTCCAGCCAGGAGCCCGTCAGCGACGTCGCGCCGCTGAACTCGGCCAGCCGCTCGGCGGTCCACAGCCGCAGGTGTACGCCGCCTCCGCGCGCGTACCGTCCGGGCTTCACTCCGCGGAGGAGCAGTCGCGCGCCACCGGCGGCCAGGGCGAGCCGCCCCGGCGGGCTGAACAGGGCGACGGCCCCGACCGCGAGAAGCCACCACGGGGCCGTGGGCAACCACACGTAGGCGGGCAGGAGATTGCCCAGGGCGGCCAGTGCCACGGTCCAGCGCAGGCCGAGGAGGGTGAACAGCGGGACGAGGAGCAGCAGTTGGATTGCCTGAGCGCGCCTCGGCACCGGGGTGATCGTGCGCCGGGCCTCTTCGTCCCGCGCGGACCTCTCGAGCCGGCGGGCCAGTTTGCGCAGCACGGGCTGCTGGTAGATGTCCAGGACGGCCGCACTCGGGTAGCGGGTGCGCAGCCGGGTGGTGAGCTGGGCGGCGGACAGGCTGCCGCCGCCGGTCGCGAAGAAGTCGTCGGCGGCGCTGGTGACCGGGATGCCCAGGACTTCGGTCCACTGCTCGGCGAGCCAGGCCTCGGTGCCGTAGAGCTGCTCGGTGGGGCCGCCCGCCTCCAGGTCCTTCAGCGGCCAGGGCAGTGCGTTCCGGTCGACCTTGCCCGACGTGCGGGTCGGCAGTTCCTCGACCGGTGCGAGCAGCGGCACGAGGGCGGCGGGCAGTCCGGCCCGCAGTTTCTCGACGGCGGCGGCGTGATCCCAGCCGTCCTGGGTGACGACGTATCCGACGAGGAGCTGGTTGCCGCTGCGGGCGGTCCGTACGGCGGCCGCGGCACCGGCGACGCCGGGCAGGCCCTGGAGCGCGGTGTCGACCTCGCCGAGCTCGATCCGCCGGCCGCCGAGCTTGATCTGCTCGTCGGCCCGTCCGAGGAAGACCAGCCCCTCGGGCTCCGCCTTGACGAGGTCGCCGCTGCGGTACGCCCGCTCCCACCCCAGGGACTCCAGGGGCGCGTACTTCTCCGCGTCCTTCTCGGCGTCGAGATAGCGGGCCAGCCCGACCCCGCCGATGACCAGCTGCCCGCTGCCGCCCATGGGGACGGGCTCGCCGGCCTCGTCGACGACGGCAAGCTCCCAGCCGTCCAGGGGCAGCCCGATCCGGATCGGCTCCGCCCCGTTCATCAGGGACGCGCAGGCCACCACGGTCGCCTCGGTCGGCCCGTACGTGTTCCAGACCTCGCGCCCCTCGGTCACCAGCCGCTGGGTCAGCTCGGGCGGGCAGGCTTCACCGCCGAAGATCAGCAGCCGGACGTCGTTGAGGGTCTCCGGCTCCCACAGTGCGGCGAGCGTGGGCACGGTCGACACGACGGTGATCTCCTGCTCGACCAGCCAGGGCCCGAGATCGGCGCCGCTCCTGACCTGCGAACGCGGCACCGGCACCAGACAGGCTCCGTACCGCCACGCCAGCCACATCTCCTCGCAGGAGGCGTCGAACGCCACGGACAGTCCCGCCATGACCCGGTCCCCGGGCCCGATCGGCTCCTCGGTGAGGAACAGCGCGGCCTCGGCGTCCACGAACGCGGCGGCACTGCGGTGCGAGACGGCGACGCCCTTGGGCTTCCCGGTGGAGCCGGACGTGAAGATGATCCACGCGTCGTGCTCGATGCCGGGGCGTGCGGCGGGGGCCTCGCCGGCACGGTGCAGGGTGATCTTCTGCCCGGCGCCGATGACGGCCCGCACGTCCGCCTCGCCGAACACCAGCCCGGCCCGCTCGTCGGGGTCCTCGGCGTCCACGGGAACGTATGCGGCACCGGCCGCGAGCACGGCGAGGATCGCGATGTAGAGCTCGTTGGTGCCGGACGGGACCCGGACCCCCACCCGGTCTCCGAGTCCGACCCCGGCGGTGGCGAGCTCGCGCCGCAGCAGCTCCACTTCCGCGGCCAGGGCCCGGTACGTGAGAGTGGTGGTGCCGTCGTCCAGGGCGGGCTCGTCCGGATGCGACCGGACGGACGCGTCGTAGACGTCGACGAGCGTGCGCGGCGACGCCGCCGGACGTCCCGAGAAGCGGGCCGCGTCCCCGAGCTCCTGCCGGATCTCCGCGCCGAGCTCTTCGCCGAGCAGGCCGAGAGCGTCGCTCTCCTGTATGGCTGCCATCCGGTCCTCGCGTCTTGATCCCGGATGCCTCCGGGGCGCTGGCGGGCCCGCAGGTGTGCCTGGGGTTGTCCGGCTCCAGCTCGGTAACAAGCCGGAAATCTTAGTACGACGCTAGTTTTGGGCGCTTCGGTACGCCACCCGGAGCGGCCGTCCGAGGGTGGGGTGGTGTCACCATGGTGCCGCTGACCTGGGGATCTTCCAGCGAACGAGACGTGCCCCACAGAAAAGCCGCACGGCCGGCCGCGACAGGGCGGACGGCAGCGGAAGCGCACGTGCGTCGGCGAACGGCACACAGCATCGGGCTCACCGGCCCTGCTGGGAGGGTGAGTTCGAAGGGGTCCGGTGGCCGCCCGAGCGGCCTGCGAGCCGCAGCCGATGCCGGCACACTGGCGTCCCGGACCAGACCCGACCGCGGTCCGGGCTCGTCCGAGAAGGGGGAAGGGCGCCATGAGGTCGCGGCAACTACACGGGGGCCGCTCAGCGCCGCTCACCGGACTAGTAGTGCTTGGTCAGGTCGGTTGTGGTGGTGCGTGTCTTCTTGGCTCGGTG
>NZ_JBHVCP010000107.1:0-9682 GCF_042803315.1 Streptomyces sp. NPDC057424 | reverse complement strand
TGCGTACGCAACGCCGAAGGCCCGGGCCCGCCAAGATTTTTGGCGGGCCCGGGCCTTCGGGCTGTTCGGCCTGAGGGTTAGGCCTTGCGCAGGCGGAACGTCAGGGACAGGCCCTCGTCGGTGAAGGGCTCGCCGTAGGTGCCGTCCGCCTCGCCCTCGGCGCTGTGCTCATTCAGGAAGGCGGTGGCGAGGACCTCGTCGGCGATCAGGCTGGCGTGGCCGGTCAGGGCCTCGACCGTCGCCTGGTCCGTGGCCGTCCAGCGCAACGCGATGCGGTCGGCCACGTCGAGGCCGCTGTTCTTGCGGGCCTCCTGGATCAGGCGGATCGCGTCACGGGCCAGGCCGGCGCGGCGGAGCTCCTCGGTGATCTCCAGGTCCAGGGCGACCGTCGCGCCCGAGTCGGAGGCCACCGACCAGCCCTCGCGTGGGGTCTCCGTGATGATGACCTCGTCGGGAGCCAGCGTGACGGTCTCGCCGTCGACCTCGACCGCCGCCGTGCCCTCGCGCAGGGCCAGGGACAGGGCGGCCGCGTCGGCGTTCGCGACAGCCTTGGCCACGTCCTGGACGCGCTTGCCGAACCGCTTGCCCAGCGCGCGGAAGTTGGCCTTCGCCGTGGTGTCGACCAGGCTGCCGCCGACCTCGCTGAGCGTCGCCAGGGACTCGACGTTCAGCTCCTCCGTGATCTGCGTGCGCAGTTCGGAGTCCAGCGTCTCGAAGCCGGTCGCGGCGATCAGCGCTCGGGAGAGCGGCTGACGCGTCTTGACGCCCGACTCCGCACGCGTGGCACGGCCGAGCTCCACCAGCCGGCGCACCAGGACCATCTGCTTCGACAGCTCCGGGTCGATGGCGGTGAGGTCCGCCTCGGGCCAGGACGACAGGTGGACCGACTCGGGGGCGCCCGGGGTGACCGGGACGATCAGGTCCTGCCACACCCGCTCGGCGATGAACGGGGTCAGCGGGGCCATCAGCTGCGTGACCGTCTCGACGACCTCGTGCAGCGTGCGCAGAGCCGCCTTGTCGCCCTGCCAGAAGCGGCGGCGGGAGCGGCGCACGTACCAGTTGGACAGGTCGTCGACGAACGCGGACAGCAGCTTGCCTGCGCGCTGGGTGTCGTAGGCGTCCAGCGCCTGGGTGACCTGGTCGGTGAGCGCGTGCAGTTCGGACAGCAGCCAGCGGTCCAGGACCGGGCGGTCGGCCGGGGCCGGGTCGGCCTGGGACGGGGCCCAGCTCGACGTACGGGCGTACAGGGCCTGGAAGGCGACCGTGTTCCAGTACGTCAGGAGGGTCTTGCGGACGACCTCCTGGATCGTGCCGTGGCCCACGCGGCGGGCCGCCCACGGGGAGCCGCCGGCCGCCATGAACCAGCGGACCGCGTCGGCGCCGTGCCGGTCCATGAGCGGGATCGGGTCCAGGGTGTTGCCCAGGTGCTTGGACATCTTGCGGCCGTCCTCGGCGAGGATGTGGCCGAGGCAGACGACGTTCTCGTAGGACGACTTGTCGAAGACGAGCGTGCCGACGGCCATCAGCGTGTAGAACCAGCCGCGGGTCTGGTCGATGGCCTCGCAGATGAACTGCGCCGGGTAACGGGCCTCGAACAGTTCCTTGTTCTTGTAGGGGTAGCCCCACTGGGCGAACGGCATCGAACCCGAGTCGTACCAGGCGTCGATCACCTCGGGCACGCGGGTGGCCGTCTTCCCGCAGCCGTCCTGGGGGCAGGCGAACGTGACGTCGTCGATGAACGGCCGGTGCGGGTCCAGGCCCGACTGGTCCGTGCCGGTCAGCTCGGTCAGCTCGGTGAGGGACCCGGCGCAGGTGAGGTGGTCGTCCTCGCAGCGCCAGATCGGCAGCGGGGTGCCCCAGTAGCGGTTGCGGGACAGCGCCCAGTCGATGTTGTTGTTCAGCCAGTCGCCGTACCGGCCGTTCTTGACCGTGTCCGGGAACCAGTTGGTGTTCTCGTTCTCCTGGAGGAGGCGGTCCTTGAGCGCCGTGGTGCGGATGTACCAGGAGGGCTGCGCGTAGTAGAGCAGCGCGGTGTGGCAGCGCCAGCAGTGCGGGTAGCTGTGCTCGTAGGGGATGTGCCTGAAGAGCAGGCCGCGGCTGTCGAGGTCCTCGGTGAGCTTCTCGTCGGCCTTCTTGAAGAAGGCGCCGCCGACGAGCGGGACGTCCTCCTCGAAGGTGCCGTCGGGGCGGACCGGGTTCACGACCGGCAGGCCGTAGGAGCGGCAGACCTTGAGGTCGTCCTCACCGAACGCGGGGGACTGGTGGACCAGACCCGTGCCGTCCTCGGTGGTGACGTACTCGGCGTTGACCACGAAATGGGCCTCGGCCGGGAAATCGACCAGCTCGAAGGGGCGCTGGTACGTCCAGCGCTCCATCTCGGCACCGGTGAAGGACTGGCCGGTGGTCTCCCAGCCCTCGCCGAGGGCCTTGGCGACCAGCGGCTCGGCGACGACGAGCTTCTCCGAACCTTCCGGGCCCTTCGTCGCGACGACGTAGGTGACCTCGGGGTGGGCGGCGACCGCCGTGTTGGAGACCAGGGTCCAGGGCGTGGTCGTCCACACCAGGAGCGCGGCCTCGCCGGCCAGCGGGCCGGAGGTGAGGGGGAAGCGGACGAAGACCGACGGGTCGACGACCGTCTCGTAGCCCTGCGCCAGCTCGTGGTCCGACAGACCCGTGCCGCAGCGGGGGCACCAGGGGGCGACGCGGTGGTCCTGGACCAGCAGGCCCTTGTTGAAGATCTCCTTCAGCGACCACCAGACCGACTCGATGTACTCGGGGTCCATCGTGCGGTACGGGTCGTTGAGGTCGGTCCAGTAGCCCATGCGGGTCGTGAGCTCTTCGAAGGCGTCCGTGTGCCGGGTCACCGACTCGCGGCACTTCTCGTTGAACTCCGCGATGCCGTACGCCTCGATGTCCTGCTTGCCGGAGAAGCCGAGCTCCTTCTCGACGGCGAGCTCCACCGGGAGGCCGTGGCAGTCCCAGCCTGCCTTGCGGGCGACGTGGTAGCCGCGCATGGTGCGGAAGCGGGGGAAGACGTCCTTGAAGACGCGGGCCTCGATGTGGTGGGCACCGGGCATGCCGTTGGCGGTGGGCGGACCCTCGTAGAACACCCACTCGGGGCGGCCCTCGGACTGCTCCAGGCTCTTGGCGAAGATCTTCTGCTCGCGCCAGAACTCGAGCACGGCGTGCTCGAGGGCGGGCAGGTCGACCTGGGCGGGTACCTGGCGGTACGTCGGCGATGTCATCAGCGGGCTTCCTCCGGCGGACTTGCTGCCTTCCGTCCGGAGGGACGAGAGCTACGTCTGCCTGCGCCGCCTTCGGCGCGCTCCCGCGGTACCACCCTCCTTGGCCCTCCGGCACGTGTGCGCCGGTGAGCCCCCTCATTGGGGTCGCGATGCCGGGTCTACTGGCCCCTACGGCCGGTGGGCGGGGCCCACGGCGCAAGGCGTTCTTCCGGCGGCTCCGGGGTGATCTTCACGTCGCGCTCGCCCCCGGGCTTCCACCGTCCCCGGGTCGCTCTGGGCTGCGTACGCCGCTACTCGTCCCCATCCACGCTTTTCGCTCCGCCCAGTGTACGGCGCCGCGCGGACGGCGGCCGACCGGTTTTCGGGGCTGCCGGGGGCGCGGTGCCGGGTGGGGTGCGATATGGGTTTGATGACCCTAATGGGGTGGTATAGGTGTTCGGATCCTGGGACGTCCGGCACGACGGATTACCGGGCGGGGAGCTGGGCACAACGGATGCAGGTTCGCCGCGCGGCGTGCGCGAGGCGGGCGAATCGGGCGGTGTGCCCCGTTGCCGCGGGACTCGAGTCGATTTATCGTCCCAGCACGATTCGCGAGCAAGATCACAATATGTGAAGGGGCCGCGGCCATGGTGGCGAAGAAGACCGCCGTACAGCAGCCGGCGTCCGGCAGGTCCGCGGAAGCCTCCGGCGGTGCGGCCAAGGGCGTGGGCGGGAAGAAGTCCACGCAGGGGGGTTCGGCGGGGCGGGCGGCGAAGGAGGGCGGGGGGAAGGCGGCTCAGGGGACGGCGGCAGCCGGGAAGAAGGCGACGGCCAAGGAGACCGGGGCCAGGGAGGCCGGGGCCGGGGAGGCCCGGGTCAAGAAGGCGGCGACCAAGGCGGCAGCGGGCAGGAAGGCCACGTCCAAGGCGCCGCGGGAGAGAGCCTCGGCCGAGAAGGCGGCGGGGAAGAAGACCACGGCCGGGAAGACCGACCCGGCCGGGAAGACCGCCGTCAGGAAGACGGCGGGCAAGAAGGCGGCGGGGAAGAAGACCGCCGCCGGCAAGGCCCCGGCCGAGAGGTCCGCCGGCGGCAAGAGCACCACCACGAAGAGCGCGGTCGGGAAGGGCGCCCCCCGGACCGGCGCGGTCACACAGGACACGGCCGCGAGCAGCACGGCCAAGAAGGCAGGTGCGGCCGAGGCCGCGCAGCAGACGGGAGCGACGACGGTGGTTGCGAAGAAGACTCCTGGCACGGCCACGGCGGCGAAGACCGCCGTTCCGAAGGCACGGGTCGCCGCGGCGGAGCCGGATGAGCTCGCGGTACGCCCGGGCGAGGACCCCTGGACGACGGAGGAGGTCGAGGAGGCGCGGTCCGAGCTGACGTCCGAGGAAACCCGGCTGCGCGAGGAGATCACGTCGTCGGAGCGGTCGCTGGCCGGTCTGATGCGGGACTCCGGGGACGGCGCGGGCGACGACCAGGCGGACACCGGCACCAAGAACATCACCCGCGAGCACGAGCTGGCCCTGGCCGCCAACGCGCGCGAGATGCTCCTCCAGACCGAGCGCGCCCTGGAACGCCTGCACGCGGGCACCTACGGTCTGTGCGAGAACTGCGGCAACCCCATCGGCAAGGCCCGCATGCAGGCCTTCCCCCGGGCCACGCTCTGCGTGGAGTGCAAGCAGAAGCAGGAGCGCCGCTACTGACCGGCCGCCGAATGCCTCCTGAGCACGTGCGACATACGGGGTGTGCCGTACCCTCGTCCTCAGTCAGGCACCTAGGTTGAGGGACTCACGTGGCAGAGGCGGAGCGCATCATCGGTACGCCGGACACACCGGACGCGGCCGGGAGCGGCAAGGAGCGGCCCGACTCCGAGGGCACGCCGGCCGGCGGGTCCGGCACCGACCCGGCGGCCGCGGCCGCCGCCGGGGCGTCCGGTACCGGCGAGCCGGAGGCCACCGCCGGGGCGTCCGGTACCGGCGAGCCGGAGGCCACCGCCGGGCAGCCCCGCGGCAGGCGCCGGATCGCGGTGCTGTTCGCCGTCGCCACGGTCGCGTACGCCCTCGACCTGATCAGCAAGTTGATCGTGGTGGCCAAGCTGGAGCACCACCCGCCCATCGAGATCATCGGGGACTGGCTGAAGTTCGAGGCGATCCGCAACGCGGGCGCGGCCTTCGGCTTCGGCGAGGCCTTCACCGTGATCTTCACCATGATCGCGGCGGCGGTGATCGTGGTGATCGCCCGGCTCGCCCGCAAGCTCTACAGCCTGCCCTGGGCGATCGCGCTCGGCCTGCTGCTCGGCGGTGCGCTGGGCAACCTCACCGACCGGATCTTCAGGGCACCGGGCGTCTTCGAGGGCGCGGTCGTGGACTTCATCGCGCCCAAGCACTTCGCCGTCTTCAACCTGGCCGATTCGGCGATCGTGTGCGGCGGCGTCCTGATCGTTCTGCTGTCGTTCAAGGGCCTCGACCCGGACGGGACCGTCCACAAGGACTGAGCGCGCGTACGGCCCTGCCGGAGCCGTCCGGCATACTCGACGGGTGAGCACGCTTCCCGAGATCCGTACCCTGCCCGTGCCCGACGGCCTGGAGGGCGAGCGCGTCGACGCCGCCATCTCCCGCATGTTCGGCTTCTCCCGGACCAAGGCGGCCGAGCTCGCCGCCGCGGGGAAGGTCACGGTCGACGGGTCGGTGGTCGGCAAGTCGGAGCGCGTGCACGGCGGCGCCTGGCTGGAGGTCGAGATGCCGCAGGCGCCCGCGCCGGTGCAGGTGGTGGCCGAGCCGGTCGAGGGCATGGAGATCGTGCACGACGACGATGACGTGGTCGTGATCGTCAAACCGGTCGGTGTGGCCGCGCACCCGTCGCCGGGCTGGAACGGGCCGACCGTCATCGGGGGCCTGGCCGCCGCCGGGTACCGGATCTCCACCTCCGGCGCCGCCGAGCGCCAGGGCATCGTGCACCGGCTCGACGTCGGCACCTCGGGCCTCATGGTGGTCGCCAAGTCGGAGCGTGCCTACACCTCGCTCAAGCGCCAGTTCAAGGAGCGCACGGTCGACAAGCGGTACCACACGCTCGTCCAGGGCCACCCCGACCCGACCAGCGGCACCATCGACGCGCCCATCGGCCGGCACCCCCAGCACGACTACAAGTGGGCGGTCACCGCCGAGGGCAAGCCGTCCGTCACGCACTACGACCTCATCGAGGCGTTCCGCGCGGCCTCGCTGCTCGACGTGAAGCTGGAGACCGGCCGCACGCACCAGATCCGCGTCCACATGGCCGCCCATCGGCACCCCTGCGTCGGCGACCTCACCTACGGCGCCGACCCGACGCTCGCCAAGCGCCTCGGTCTGACCCGGCAGTGGCTGCACGCGGTGCGGCTCGGCTTCGAGCACCCCGGGGACGGGCAGTGGGCGGAGTTCTCCTGCGACTACCCGGAGGACCTGCACAAGGCCCTGGAGCAGGTCCGCGAGGAGACCTACGCGTGAGCACGCCGTACGTGGTGCGGGTCGCCGCGGACCCGGCCGACCGTGAGGCGTGCTTCGCGGTGCGCAAGGAGGTCTTCGTCGGCGAGCAGGGCGTGCCGGAGGACCTCGAGTACGACGCGTACGACGCCGGAGCGGTCCATGTGCTGGCGCTCCGGGAGGACGGTGTGCCGCTCGGGACCGGGCGGCTGCTGCACGGGGAGGCGGCCGCGGCGCAGACCGGCGCCGACCCGGCCGTGGGCTCCCTCGGCCGGCTCGCCGTGACGGGCCCCGCACGCGGGCTCGGTGTCGGAGCCGCCCTGGTGCGGGCCATCGAGGACGCGGCACGTGCCCGAGGGCTCGCGGCCGTGGACCTGCACGCGCAGACGCACGCGCTCGGCTTCTACGAGCGGCTCGGCTACGAGACCTATGGCCCCGAGTACGTGGAGGCGGGCATTCCGCACCAGGGGATGCGGCGTTCGCTGTAGCCCCTCATGGCGGGTGCCGAAACGGTTTGCCCCAGGAGTCGCGTGGCAGGCTTGAGGTCAGTCGTGTGACCATGTGACCTCCCGGAGCGCTGACCGTGGATCAGTTGGCCCTGCTGTTCTTGCTGCTGCTCGGGGCCGTGATCAGTGTCCCCGTGGGCGACCGGTTCAAAGTGCCCGCGCCGGTGCTGATGACGCTCCTGGGGATCGTCCTCGCGCTGCTCCCGTTCGTGCCGAACGTCGAGATCGCGCCGGACCTGATCCTGCCGCTGCTGCTGCCGCCCCTGCTGTACGCCGCCGTGCGGCGCACCTCCTGGCGGCAGTTCGCGGCGAACAAGAGGCCGATCTTCCTGCTGGCCGTGGCGCTGGTGTTCGTCACCATGGCCTGCGTTGCCGCCGTGGCCGACGCGATCGTGCCGGGGCTCCCGCTCGCCGCGGCCTTCGCGCTGGGCGCCCTGGTGGCGCCGCCGGACCCGGTCGCGGCGACCGCCGTGGCCGGGCAGCTGGGGCTGCCGCGCCGCCTGGTGTCGATCCTGGAGGGCGAGGGGCTGTTCAACGACGTGACGGCCATCGTCCTCTACCACGTGGCGATCGCCGCCGCCGTCAGCGGGACGTTCTCGCCCTGGAAGGCCGGGCTCGACCTGGTGCTGTCGGCCGTGGTGGCGGTGGCCGTGGGCCTCGCGCTGGGCTGGGGCGCGAACAAGCTGATGGAGGTGCTCGGCGACGCGACCCTGCAGATCGGGCTGACCCTGCTGGTGCCGTACGCCTCGTACGTGATGGCGGAGGAACTGCACGGGTCCGGTGTGCTCGCCGTGCTCACCACCGCGCTGTTCCTCGCGGAGTACGGCTCCGACGCCGACGACGTCATGACGCGGCTGGCCGGGCACACGTTCTGGAACATCGTCGACACGCTCGTCACCGGCGTCGCGTTCGGCCTGGTCGGCCTCGAGCTGCACAACGCGATCCGCACGGCCTCCGGACGGTGGGGCGAACTGCTCTGGTGGGCGGCGGTGGTGGTGGTCGTCGTCGTGTTCGCCCGGCTGCTGTGGCTGCTGCCGGCCACCTGGCTGACCAAACGGCTGCACGCGCGGCGGGACTACGACGAGGACATCCCGGTGAGCTGGCGCGAGACCGTGGTGATGTGGTGGTCGGGGATGCGCGGGGTGGCCTCGGTCGCGCTGGTGCTGGCGATCCCGCTGGAGACCGACGCGGGCGCGCCGTTCCCCAGCAGGGACGAGATCATCTTCATCGCGTTCGGAGTGATCATGGCGACGCTGGTGCTGCAGGGGCTGACGTTGCCGTGGCTGGTGCACCGGCTCGGGGTGAAGGCCGACACGGACCAGGAGAAGGAGTTCGCGAAGGTGTTGGCGATCCGGGCGGCCAAGGCGGCGAAGCAGCGGCTGCGGGAGATCGAGGGGAACGAGGAGCTGCCGGAGGAGCTGTCCGAGCAGATGCTGCGGCGGGCCTACGACATCGGGGTGCGGATCAGCCCCGAACTGGCGGAGGACGAGCGGCGGGAGGCGTACCGCGAGGGGGCCCGGCGGGTGCGGCGGGTGCGGCGGATCCAGCAGGAGATGCTGAGTGCGGCACGGCACGAGGTACTGGCGGCGCGCAGTGAGCCGGGCGCGGATCCCGAGGTGGTGGACCGGATTCTGCGGCACCTCGACGTCCGGAGCCTGCGGTGAGCCGACGGCCCCGGCTGCCGGTTTTGACGGCGGGCGGCCGGGACGTCGTAGGGTCGTCGGTATGGCACGGAACGTGGTGATCAGTGGTGGAGGAACGGGAATCGGGCTCGCGGCGGCCCGGGTGTTCGCCGCCGACGGGGATCGGGTGCTGCTGCTCGGGCGGCGGGCCGACGTGCTGGAGAAGGCCGGGGTGCCCGGCGCGCTGACGTACGCGGCCGATCTCGCCGAGCCGGAGGACGTGCGCGGTGTCGCCGCCTTCGTGGGAGCGGAGCTGGGCGCGGTGGACGTGCTCGTGCACAGCGCCGGGGGCAGCGGGCTGCTTGAACCGGACGTCCCGGGTGACGATCCGCTCGCGGCCGTCGCGCACACCTGGAGTGTGAACTTCCGGCTCAACACCCTGACGGCGGTGCTGCTCACCGAGGCGCTGAAGCCGCGGCTCGCCGAGCCCGGCGGACGGGTGCTGTTCCTCAGCTCCATCGCCGCCTACCGGGGGTCCGGGAGCGGGGCGTACGCGGCGGCCAAGGCGGGGCTGCATCCGTACGCCCATGACCTGGCTCGCGAGCTGGGGCCGCGCGGCATCACCGTGAACGTGGTCGCGCCCGGGTACATCGAGGACACCGAGTTCTTCGGGGACGCGATGGCCGAGGAGCGGCGGGAGCGGCTCATCGGTGAGACCTCGAACGGCCGGGCCGGGACCCCGGGGGACGTCGCCGAGACCCTGCACTGGCTGGCCTCCCCCGGTGCCGGGCACGTCACCTCGCAGATCATCCAGGTCAACGGCGGCGCCGAGCGGGGCCACTGACCCCCGCGCACGACAGGAGGGCTGCCCG
>NZ_JBHVCP010000106.1:0-10021 GCF_042803315.1 Streptomyces sp. NPDC057424 | reverse complement strand
GTGATCCGGTGTCCGGATCACCGACCGCCGCCCGCATGTGCCCGCGTCAGCCCGTCCACTCCACAGCCGCGTCCAGCAGCCAGTCCGTCAGATAGCCGGCGAAGGACGAACGGACCAGCACCCAGAACCCGGCCCTGGGGTCGTCACGGGCGACCAGGACGACCTGGGTGCGGCCCAGGTTCGTCTGGGCGCAGCGCCCCGGACCGAAGACCCTCGGGTGAAGGTCCAGGGAGCAGCCGTGGGCCAGGAGGTCGCGGGCCCGGGGGCCCGCGACGAGGAGCGTGGTGCGCTGAGCCGAGACGTCGATGACCGACACGGGCTCGTCGCCCGCGGCCGCACGGATCCGGCTCTCCAGATCCCGCTGACCGCCCGGCGGGCCCACCACGAGCCACTCGTCGGGGCCGAGCCACAGCACGGTCAGCTCCCCGGCGCGGGCGGCGGTGCCGGGTTCGACGGGAAGGGGGAGGCCCAGTGCCAGCCCCACGGCGTCCGCCGCCGCCCCCTTCGGGTCGAGACGCACGGTGACCTGGGTCAGGAAGGGAAGTTCCGCCAGCCGGACCGCGCCCCCGGAGGTGCGGGTCGCGGCGGCCAGCCGGTCGGCGGCGGGCGACAGGGGGCTGCGGAGCGGTGTGGTGGTAACGGCGGTGTCAGCCATCGCGGCGGGCTCCCTCGGGGTCGTAGAGGACGGGGCTCGCGACGGTCACCGGGACCAGCCGGTCGCCCACGGGGGCGTAGAGTCGCTCACCGATGCGGTCCCGGCCACCCTTGACCAGCGCGAGGGCGAAGGTCCGGCCGAGGGCCGCGCTGCGGTAGCTGGACGTGACGTGGCCGAGCATCGGCACGGGCGGCGCGGGCAGCACACCGCCGGCGACCAGGTGCGTGCCCTCGGGGAGGAACGTGCCAGGGTCCTCCGGGAGCAGCCCGACCAGGTGCTTGCGGTCGGGGCGTACCGTGTCGGCACGGGCGTAAGACCGCTTGCCGATGAAGTCCGGCTTCTTCTTCGACACCACCCAGCTCATGCCGAGGTCCTGCGGCGTCACGGTGCCGTCGGTGTCCTGGCCGACGATCGGATAGCCCTTCTCCGCGCGCAGGACGTGCATGGTCTCCGTGCCGTACGGGGTGATGCCGTACGGGGCGCCGGCCTCGTACAGCGCCTCCCACAGGGCGAGGGCCTCCCACGGCGACACATTGATCTCGTAGGCCAGTTCGCCGGAGAAGCTGATCCGGCACACCCGCGCGTCGATGCCGGCGACGGTCGTCTCGCGCCACGCCATGAAGGGGAAGTCCTCGTTGGCGACGGCGAGCCGGGGTGCGAGCGAGCCGAGGACCTCGCGGGAGCGCGGGCCGACCAGGGCGACGGTGGCCCACTGCTCGGTCACCGACGTGCAGTGGACGCGCAGCTCGGGCCACTCCGTCTGGAGCCACTCCTCCATCCAGTCCAGCACGGCGGCGGCGTTGCCCGTCGTGGTGGTGACCAGGTAGCGGTCCTGGTCGAGGCGGATCACCGTGCCGTCGTCGAAGACCATCCCGTCCGGGCGGCACATCACGCCGTAGCGGATCATGCCGACCTTCAGGGTGCTCATCATGTTGGTGTAGAGCAGGTCGAGGAAGACTCCGGCGTCCGGGCCCTGGACGTCGATCTTGCCGAGGGTGGAGGCGTCCATGAAGGCGACGCCCTCCCGGGCGGCGGCACACTCGCGCAGCACGGCCGTCTCCATGTCCTCGCCGTCCTGCGGGTAGTACCAGGGCCGCTTCCACTGGCCGACGTTCTCGAACAGGGCGCCGTGCGCGACATGCCACTCGTGCAGGGCGGTGGTGCGGATCGGGTCGAGCAGGGCACCGCGGTCGCGGCCGGCGAGGGCGGCGAAGGAGACCGGGGTGTACGGCGGGCGGAACGTGGTCGTGCCGAGCGCGCAGATGTCCACGCCGAGCAGTTCGGCGACGACGCCACTGGCGAGGACGCCGGAGGTCTTGCCCTGGTCGTTCGCCGTACCGGCCGTGGTGTAGCGCTTGGTGTGCTCGACGGAGCGCATGCCGGCACCGGTCGCCCGGGCCAGGTCGTCGACGGTGACGTCGCGTTGCAGGTCGACGAAGCGCGGGGCGCCTTCCCGGCCGGGGACGGTGAACACCCGCATGGGCGGCGTCTGCGGCGGCGTGGCCACCTGGGGCAGCTGGACCTCCTCCGGGGTGTAGCCCTCGGCCTCGATGGCGCGGGTACCGGCGGCGGCCCCCTGGGCGAGAACGCGCGCCAGGCCGAAGGCGCCGCTCGCGCCGCCCGCGACCTCGACGGCCTGCCGGGAGGCGTCGGGGACGAAGGTGCCGAGCTCCTCGTCGTAGCGGAGTTTGCCCCCCGCCTGGCTGAACAGGTGCGCCACCGGGTTCCAGCCGCCGGAGACCAGGAGCAGGTCGGCGGCGAACTCCCGCTGTCCCTCGGACTGTCCGTACGGTGCGACGGTCACGGAGGTGAGCCGGGGGGCGCCTTCCGTGGCGGTGACGGCGTGACCCGTCAGCACCTCGATGCCGGCCTGCCGGGCGCGGTTCGCCCACTCCCCCGGCTCGGTGCGGGTGTCGACGACGGCCTCGACGGTCACGCCCGCCGCCGCGAGGTCCAGGGCCGCCGCGTAGGCGCTGTCGTTGGTGGTGAAGACGACCGCGTGCCGGCCGGGCAGGGCCGCGTACTTGTTGACGTAGGCGCGGGCCGAGGCGGCCAGCATCACGCCGGGGCGGTCGTTGTCCGCGAAGGCCAGCGAGCGTTCGTGCGCGCCGGTGGCGAGGACGACGCGGCGGGCGCGGATGCGCCAGACGCGTTCGCGGGAGACGTTCTCGGGGGCCCGGGCGCCGAGGTGGTTCGTACGGCGCTCCACGGCGAGCAGGTGGTTGTCGTCGTAGTAGCCGAAGACGGTGGTGCGGCGCAGGACCTGGACGTCGGGGGCGGCGTCGAGCCGGGAGGTCGTCCCGGTGACCCAGTCGAGGTGTTCGCCGGTGCCGAGGAGGCTGCCGCCGGGTTGCGGCTGGTCGTCGGCGAGGATGACGCGGGCACCCGAGCGGGCGGCGGCTGCCGCCGCGGCGAGTCCGGCCGGGCCCGCGCCCACGACCAGGAGGTCGCAGTGGGTGTGTACGGCGTCGTATCGGGCCGGGTCCGGGTCGGTGGCGAGGCGGCCCTGGCCGGGGAGGCTGCTCGCGACGAGGCCGTCGTAGAGCTCGACGGTGGTGGCCGGGAGCATGGGCTCGGGGAACGGGGCCTCGATCTGGACGACCGCGTTGGGTTCCTCGGCGCCGGCCGAGAAGATGCCGCGTGGGCGGCCCAGCTTGATGCTGGTGCCGGTCTGGATGACGCCGTTGGCGAGGAGGGCGGAGGCGAGGGTGTCGCCCTCGTAGCCCTGGTACTCGGTGCCGTCGAAGGTGAAGGTGACGGGGGTGTCGCGGTGGATTCGGCCGCGGGTGGGGTGGCGGAAGGGCTGGGTTGATTCGCCCCCGCCCTTACCCGTCCCATCTTGAAGGAGCTCCGTCCCTCCGACCCCGCCGGGGACTGCGCCCCCGGACCCCGCTTCGGCCTGGACGGCCTCGTCCTCAAGCGCCGGACGGGCTGAACGCACCGAACGTGACGCGAGGGTGGCAGGGCGCTCCTCCCCCGCCCGGTACACCGTCAGGATCTCGTTCGTCGATGTGTCCCGCACCGCGTTGAACCAGCGGCGGCAGCCCGCCGCGTGGCTCCAGCGCTCGGCGAAGGGGCCCCGCGGGTTGTCGCGGAAGAAGAGGTAGCGGGCCCACTCCTCGTCGGTGAGGGAGGAGGGGTCCTGCGGGTATGGCACGTGGGCCTGGCCGCCGTAGTGGAACTCGGCCTCGTCGCGGGGCCCGCACCACGGGCAGGGGATGAGCAGCATGGGTCGGCTCCCTGATGGTCCTAGTGGGCCACCGCGGCCGCGCCGTGCTCGTCGACGAGCGCGCCGGTGGTGAAACGGTCGAGCGAGAAGGGTGCGTTCAGCGGGTGGGGTGTGTCGTGGGCGATGGTGTGGGCGTAGACCCAGCCGACGCCCGGGGTGGCCTTGAAACCGCCGGTTCCCCAGCCGCAGTTGAGGTAGAGGTTGTCGACCGGGCTGAGGCCGATGATCGGTGAGGCGTCGGGGCTGACGTCGACGATGCCGCCCCAGGTGCGCAGGACGTGGGCGCGGGCGAAGACCGGGAAGAGTTCCAGGGCCGCCGACATCTGTTCCTCGATGATGTGGAAGGCGCCGCGCTGGGTGTAGGAGTTGTACGCGTCGATGCCGGCGCCCATCACCAGCTCGCCCTTGTGGGCCTGGCTGACGTAGACGTGGACGGCGTTGGACATGACGACGGTCGGGTGCACCGGCTCCAGCAGCTCCGACACCAGGGCCTGCAAGGGGTGGCTCTGGACGGGGAGTTCGACGCCCGCCATGGCCGCCAGGACCGAGGTGTGGCCCGCCGAGCAGAGCGCGACCTTGCCCGCCGCGATCGGGCCGCGGGTGGTCCGGACTCCCACCACCCGGTTGCCGACGACGTCGAGGCCGGTCACCTCGCAGTTCTGGATGATGTCGATCCCGGCGGCGTCGGCGGAGCGGGCGAGGCCCCAGGCCACGTGGTCGTGCTTGGCGATGCCCGCGCGCGGCTGGTAGGTCGCGCCCAGGACCGGGTAGCGCACGTCCGGGGAGATGTTGACGATCGGGCAGACGTCCTTGACGCCGTCCGCGTCGAGCCACTCGGCGTCCACGCCGTTGAGGCGGTTGGCCTCGACGCGGCGCACGCTGTCGCGGACGTCCTGGAGGCTGTGGGCGAGGTTCAGCACGCCGCGCTGGGAGAACAGGATCGGGTAGTCGAGCTCGTCCGCCAGTCCCTCCCACAGCTTGAGTGCGTGCTCGTAGATGCCGGCGCTCTCGTCCCACAGGTAGTTGGAGCGGATGATCGTGGTGTTGCGGGCCATGTTGCCGCCCGCCAGCCAGCCCTTCTCCAAGACGGCGACGTTGGTGATGCCGTGGTTCTTCGCCAGGTAGTGGGCGGTGGCCAGACCGTGGCCGCCGCCGCCCACGACGACGACGTCGTACGAGCGCTTCGGCTCGGGGTTGCGCCACAGCCAGTCGGGGTGTTCGGGGAGCTCGGCGCCGGGGGTGCGGGGGCTCATCGGGCGTCTCCGTCTTCGGACAGGTGGGGGTAGAGCGGGTGCTTGGCGGCCAGGGTCTCCGTACGGGCGCGCAGGGCGGCCACGTCCGGCTCCGGCTGGAGGGCGAGGGCGATCACGTCCGCCACCTCGGCGAAGTCCGCCTCGGTGAAGCCGCGGGTGGCCAGGGCCGGGGTGCCGATGCGCAGGCCCGAGGTGACCATGGGCGGGCGCGGGTCGAAGGGCACGGCGTTGCGGTTGACGGTGATGCCGATCTCGTGGAGCAGGTCCTCGGCCTGCCGGCCGTCGAGCTCCGAGTCGCGCAGGTCGACCAGGACCAGGTGGACGTCCGTGCCTCCGGTGAGGACCTTCACCCCGGCCGCCGCCGCGTCCGCCCGGGTGAGGCGTTCGGCGAGGACGCGGGAGCCGGCGAGCGTACGGGCCTGGCGTTCGGCGAACTCGGGCGACGCGGCGACCTTGAACGACACCGCCTTCGCGGCGATGACGTGCTCCAGGGGGCCGCCCTGCATACCGGGGAACACCGCCGAGTTGATCTTCTTGGCGAGGTCGGCCTCGTTGGTGAGGATGACGCCGCCGCGCGGGCCGCCGAGTGTCTTGTGGGTCGTGGTGGTCGTGACGTGGGCGTGCGGTACGGGGTTGGGGTGCAGGCCCGCCGCCACCAGTCCCGCGAAGTGCGCCATGTCGACCATCAGCAGGGCGCCCACGTCGTCGGCGATCCTGCGGAACTCCGCGAAGTCCAGCTGCCTCGGGTACGCCGACCAGCCCGCGATGATCATCTTGGGGCGGTGTTCCTTGGCGAGCCGCTCGACCTCGTCCATGTCGACGAGGTTGTCCGCCTCGGACACGTGGTACGGCACGACGTTGAGCATCTTGCCGCTGTAGTTGATGCGCATGCCGTGGGTGAGGTGCCCGCCGTGCGCGAGGTCGAGTCCGAGGACGGTGTCGCCGGGCTGGAGCAGGGCGAAGAAGACGGCGGTGTTCGCCTGGGCGCCCGAGTGCGGCTGCACGTTGGCGAAGCCCGCGCCGAAGAGGGACTTGATCCGCTCGATGGCCAGCCGCTCGGTGACGTCGACGTGTTCGCAGCCGCCGTAGTAGCGGCGGCCCGGGTAGCCCTCGGCGTACTTGTTGGTCGCGACCGAGCCCTGGGCCTCCATCACGGCGGAGGGGGCGAAGTTCTCGGAGGCGATCATCTCCAGAGTGGACTGCTGGCGGTGCAGTTCGGCGCGGAGCGCGGCGTGGACCTCGGGGTCCAGCTCCGCCAGGGGGGTGTTCAGCGCGTTCATACGGTGTTCGCGTTCCTCTCGGCGGCCTCGACGACATTGGCGAGCAGCATGGCCCGGGTCATGGGGCCCACACCCCCGGGCATGGGAGCCAGCCATCCGGCGACCTGGGCGGCGTCCGGGTGGATGTCACCGACCAGCCCCTGGTCGGTGCGGGTGATACCGACATCGAGGACGGCCGCGCCGGGGCGCAGCATGTCCTTGGTGATCAAGCCGGGCGAGCCGGCGGCCGCGACGACGACGTCCGCCTCGCGTACGTGCCAGGCCAGGCCCTTGGTGCCGGTGTGGCAGAGGGTGACGGTGGCGTTCTCGGACCTGCGGGTGAGGAGGAGTCCGATGGGCCGTCCGACGGTGATGCCCCGGCCGATCACGCACACCCGTGCTCCGGCGAGCGGCACGTCGTGGCGGCGGAGCAGTTCGACGATGCCGCGCGGGGTGCACGGCAGCGGGGCCTCGACGCCGAGGACGAGCCGGCCGAGGTTGACGGGGTGCAGTCCGTCGGCGTCCTTGGCCGGGTCCATGCGCTCCAGTACGGCGTTGGCGTCGAGGTGACGCGGCAACGGCAGCTGGACGATGTAGCCGGTACAGGCGGGGTCGGCGTTGAGTTCGTCGATCGTCTCCTCGACCTGCTGCTGCGAGGCGTCGGCGGGCAGTTCCCGGCGGATGGAGGCGATGCCCACCTGGGCGCAGTCGCGGTGCTTGCCGCCGACGTAGGCGTGACTGCCGGGGTCGTCGCCGACCAGGACGGTACCCAGGCCCGGCGCACGGCCCGTGGTCGCGGCCAACTTGGCCACTCGCTCGGCGAGTTCGCGGCGGATGGTGGCGGCAGTGGCCTTGCCGTCAAGGAGTTGTGCAGTCACCTGGAGTTCCTTCCAACGAGCGGTGGCTGAACGCCCTCTCAAAGGGCGCGGGGCTGTGTCGGTCAGCAACTCCGCCGCGGGGCGCGACCAGTCGCGACGAAGCGGCAGTCGGAAACTCAGCCACGGAGTCGGGACATCGTCGGGTCGAACAGAGGCTCCTCGGTGACCACGGCCTCGACGGACTGGTCGAAGTACCCGATACGTACAACCGTCCCCGGAGCGGCCAGCTCCGCCGGCAGCCAGGCATAGGCGATCCCCTTGCCGATCGTGTAGCCGTACGCGGCACTGGTGACGTACCCGACCGCGCAGTCGCCGTCGTACACCGGCTCCTTGCCCATGACGACCGCCTTCGGGTCGTCGATCGTGAGACAGGTGAGCTTGCGCCGCACGTCGGCCTTACGCCGCTCCAGCGCCGCCTTGCCGATGAAGTCGTCCTTGTCGAGCTTGACGGCGAAGCCGACGCCGGCCTCGTAGGGGTCGTGCTCGTAGGTCATGTCCGTACCGAAGGAGCGGTAGCCCTTCTCCAGGCGGAGGCTGTTGAAGGCGCCGCGGCCGGCCGCGATGCCGCCGAGCGGCTCGGCCGCCTGCCAGAGGGTGTCCCACAGCTTCCCGCCGAGGTCGGCGGTCGTGTACAGCTCCCAGCCGAGCTCACCGACATAGCTCAGCCTCATCGCGGTGACGGGGACGGAGCCGATGTGGGCGTGCTTGGCCCGGAAGTACTTCAGGCCACTCGCGGAGAAGTCGGCGTCGGTGAGCGGCTGCAGGACGTCGCGGGCGCGCGGGCCCCACAGACCGATGCAGCAGGTGCCGGGGGTGATGTCGCGGACCTGGACCGTGCCGTCGGCGGGGAGGTGCCGGGTGAACCAGTCGAGGTCCAGGTTGCCGTTGGCGCCGACCTGGAAGAGGTCGGGGGCCAGCCGGGCGACGGTGACGTCGCTGCGGATGCCGCCGTCGTGGTCGAGGAGCAGGGTGTACGTCACCGAGCCGACGGACTTGGCGACCTTGCCGGTGCACAGGCCCTCCAGGAACTCGCCGGCACCGCGCCCGCTGACCTCGAGCCGCTTGAGGGCCGTCATGTCGTACATCGCGACGGTCTCACGGGTGGTCTGGGCCTCGGCGGCGACGATGGGCGACCAGTACCGCGCGGCCCAGTCGTTGGGGGTGACGATGGAACGGCCTTCGACCAGGCCCGCGTTGGCCTCGTACCACTGGGGGCGCTCCCAGCCGTTCGCCTCCAGGAAGAAGGCGCCCAGCTCCTGCTGGCGGGCGTGGAAGGGGCTGGTGCGGATCGGGCGGGGGTCTCCCGACGGCTGGAGGGGGTGGAGGATGTCGTAGACCTCGACGAAGTTCTGGCAGTCGCGGGCCAGCACGTACTCCGGCGAGAGCTGGTGCGGCTCGAAGCGGTTGACGTCGCACTCGTGCAGGTCGAACGAGGAGCAGTAGCCGTCGACCAGCCATTCGGCCATGGCCCGTCCGACGCCCGCGGAGTGGGTGACCCAGACGGCCTCGGCGACCCAGAAGCCCTTGACGTCCGGGGATTCGCCGAGCAGGGGCAGGCCGTCGGTGGTGAAGGAGAACAGGCCGTTGATGCCCTCCTCGACCTTGGCGTCCTTGGTCGCGGGGAGCAGTGACTGGGTCTCGCTCCAGGCCTCCTCGAAGTCCTCCTCGGTGAACTTCAGGACGGACGGCATCTCGTCGGCCTCGTCCACGGAGAGGATGTCGTCGGCCGAGATCGGCATCGGGCGGTGGCCGTAGTAGCCGATGCCCAGGCCGTCGAAGCGGTCGCGGTAGTAGAGGTCGGCGTCCTGGTGGCGCAGGATCGGGCGGACCGCCTCCTGCGTCTGGCCCGCCAGCGCCGGCACCGGGCCCGTCCAGGCGAGCTGGTGGCCGAGCGGCGTGAGCGGGAGGTTCATGCCGACCATGCGGGCGATCCTCGGGCCCCAGATGCCGGCGCAGCACACGACGATGTCGGCGGGGATCTCGCCCTGGTCGGTGAGGACGCCGGTCACCTCGCCGTCGGCCCGCTGGACGTCGAGGACTTCGTGGCGGGCGAGGAAGCGCACGCCGCGCTCGGTGGCCCGGCGGATCTGCGCCTCGACGGCGAGGACCGCCTTCGCGAGGCCGTCCGTGGGCACGAGGAGGCCGGCGAGTACCTTGTCCGGGTTGACGAGCGGGTGCTGTTCGACGCACTCCGCGGTGCTCAGCAGCCGGGACTCGATGCCCCAGGAGGCGAGCCAGCCGTGGCGGCGCTGCAGTTCCGTGACGCGCTCCGGGCTGGTCGCCACCTCCAGGCCGCCGACCTGCAGGAAGCAGGGCTGACCGTCCACGTCGAGCGAGCAGAACTTCTCGACGGTGTAACGGGCCATCTCGGTCATGGTCTTGGAGGGGTTGGTCTGGAAGACCAGGCCCGGGGCGTGCGACGACGATCCCCCGGTGGCGGGCAGTGGGCCCTGGTCGACCACGGTCACTTCGGTCCAGCCTCGCGCGGAGATCTCATCGGCGAGCGCTGCTCCCACGACGCCCGCTCCGATGATGACCACCCGGGGTCCCGCCATCGCCGCACCTCCGACGTTGAAAGCGATCCAGTTGCTTTGTGCGCAACAGGGTTCAGGTTGCGCAACTCAATGTGCCCGCCGTGGACAGGCGTGTCAAGGGGTCCGAGACGCCGGAAAAACCCCCGGAGGCGGCGGGGAGGAAGCACCGGAAAACAGCAAGGCCCGGCAGGCTGAATCCTCAGCCTGCCGGGC
>NZ_JBHVCP010000105.1:0-10330 GCF_042803315.1 Streptomyces sp. NPDC057424 | reverse complement strand
CGGAACGACAGCGGGGGCGCGGGCGTGATGCCTCGGTCAGGCGTCGATCACACGTCGAAGTACAGCTCGAACTCGTGCGGGTGCGGACGCAGCTGCAGCGGCGCGATCTCGTTCGCGCGCTTGAAGTCGATCCACGTCTCGATCAGGTCCGGGGTGAACACGTCACCCTGGAGCAGGAACTCGTGGTCGGCCTCCAGGCGGTCCAGGACCGCGCCGAGGGAGGTCGGGACCTGCGCGACGTTCGCGTGCTCCTCGGGAGCCAGCTCGTACAGGTCCTTGTCGATCGGCTCGGCCGGCTCGATCTTGTTCTTGATTCCGTCCAGGCCCGCGAGCAGCAGCGCCGAGAAGGCCAGGTACGGGTTGCCGGAGGCGTCGGGCGCGCGGAACTCGACGCGCTTGGCCTTCGGGTTCGAGCCCGTGATCGGGATACGCATCGCGGCGGAGCGGTTGCGCTGCGAGTACACCAGGTTCACCGGTGCCTCGAAGCCCGGCACCAGGCGGTGGTAGGAGTTAACCGTCGGGTTGGTGAAGGCCAGCAGCGACGGGGCGTGCTTGAGGATGCCGCCGATGTAGTAGCGGGCGGTGTCCGACAGGCCCGCGTAACCGGCCTCGTCGTAGAAGAGCGGCTGGCCGCCGGTCCACAGCGACTGGTGGACGTGCATGCCCGAGCCGTTGTCACCGAAGATCGGCTTCGGCATGAAGGTCGCGGTCTTGCCGTTCTGCCAGGCCACGTTCTTCACGATGTACTTGAAGAGCTGGAGGTCGTCGGCGGCGGCGAGCAGCGTGTTGAACTTGTAGTTGATCTCGGCCTGGCCGGCGGTGCCCACCTCGTGGTGCTGGCGCTCGACCTGCAGGCCGGCCCGGTTCAGCTCCAGGGAGATCTGCGCACGGAGGTCGGCGAAGTGGTCGACCGGCGGGACCGGGAAGTAGCCGCCCTTGTAGCGGACCTTGTAACCACGGTTGTCCTCCAGGGCACCGGTGTTCCAGGCGCCGGCCTCGGAGTCGATGTGGTAGAAGGACTCGTTCGCGCTGGTCGCGAAGCGGACGGAGTCGAAGACGTAGAACTCGGCCTCGGGGCCGAAGTACGCCGTGTCGGCGATACCGGTCGACGCGAGGTAGGCCTCGGCCTTCTTCGCCACGTTGCGCGGGTCGCGGGAGTACTGCTCGCCCGTGATCGGGTCGTGGATGAAGAAGTTGATGTTCAGCGTCTTGTCACGGCGGAACGGGTCGACCCGGGCGGTCGACAGGTCAGCGCGCAGCGCCATGTCGGACTCGTGAATGGCCTGGAAACCCCGGATCGAGGAGCCGTCGAAGGCCAGCTCCTCGTCAGCGTCGAACGCCTCCGCAGGCACCGTGAAGTGCTGCATCACGCCCGGGAGGTCGCAGAACCGGACGTCTACGAACTTGACGTCCTCGTCCGCGATGAACTTCTTGGCCTCGTCGGCGTTCTGGAACATCCAGCTCCTCCTACTCCCGACCGTCCCGCCGGGGTGGTAGTTCGTTCGTGCGGCCAGTGCGGGTGGCACACGCTGACCTCGACCCTAGGGACGGGTGGTTTCTCGGGCGTGACTCATTTGTTTCGCACAAGTTAACCAGCTCACCTCCCACCGTAGCCCGGACACACCCCGCCGTGCCCTGGTCATTTACGGGCGCAGTACCGTGGACGGGTGGACAACAGGCAAGCACTCGGATCGTGGCTTTCCGGGCCCCGCGCGGCCGCGGAAGAGGCCGGCGTCGACTTCGGATACCGGGGTGAGCAGCTCGGTCTGCCCGAGGAGGGACCCGGCTCGATCGCCCGCCCGGGCCGCCGGCTCGGCGCCCTCGCCGTCGACTGGGGCCTGTGTCTCCTGATCGCATACGGTCTCATCACGCAGAGCTACAACGAGGCGGCGCAGATCTGGGCGCCGCTCATCCTGTTCGCGCTGATGGTCCTCACGGTCGGTACGGTCGGCTTCACCCCGGGCAAGCGCATGCTCGGCCTGCGGGTGCTCGCCCTGGACACCGGCCGGGTCAGCCCGTGGCGCGCGGCACTGCGCACGGTCCTGCTCTTCCTCGCGATCCCCGCCCTGATCTGGGACCGCGACGGCCGCGGCCTCCACGACCGGCTGGCGGGCACGGTCGAGGTCCGCATCTGACACGGCCCGACGTGAGCGAACCGACATGAACGAGGGGCGCCCGGTGGTCCGGGCGCCCCTCGTTCATGTCGTGTGCGGGGTGTCAGCGAGCCTTCGGCCCGCCCCTGGGCAGCCGCATGCCCTTCGGCATCGGCCCCTTCGGCAGCGGCATGTTGCTCATCAGGTCGCCGAGGGCGCGCAGCCGGTCGTTGGTGGCCGTGACCTGCGGGCCGGTCAGTACGCGCGGGAGCTTCAGCATGGTCGTCCGCAGCTTCTTCAGCTCGACCTGGCCCTCGCCCGTGCCCACGACCAGGTCGTGCACCGGGACGTCCGCGACGATGCGGTTCATCTTCCGCTTCTCGGCGGCCAGCAGGGACTTCACCCGGTTCGGGTTGCCCTCGGCGATCAGCACGATGCCGGCCTTGCCGACCGCCCGGTGCACCACGTCCTGGCTGCGGTTCATCGCCACGGCGGGGGTCGTCGTCCAGCCCCGGCCGATGTTGTCGAGCACCGCCGCCGCGGCACCGGGCTGTCCCTCCATCTGCCCGAAGGCGGCCCGCTCGGCCCGGCGCCCGAACACGATCGCCGACGCGAGGAAGGCGAGCAGGAGGCCCAGGATGCCGAGATAGATGGGGTGACCGATCAAGAAACCGATCGCGAGGAAGACACCGAAGGTGACGATTCCGACTGCCGCGAGTACAAGACCGATCTTCTTGTCGGCCTTGCGGGTCATCTTGTAGGTCAGAGCGATCTGCTTCAGTCGCCCGGGATTCGCAGCGTCCGCTGCAGGTTCCTTCCTCGCCATGCCACGAAGTCTACGTGGCCCCACAAGCGCCGACGACGGCAGTGCCCGCGGGGGCCCCTGGGCGAGGGCCGGGGTCAGGGACGGACGGACGGCGACTGCTCGAGGACGCGCTGCGTCTCGACCCGGTCCTTGGCGCGACGGCGGTCCTCCAGCACGGAGGTCCAGGCGTTGCGGCGGGCGGTGCGCTGACCGCTGCTCATCAGCAGCGACTCGACGGCACGCAGTGCGGTCGAGAAGGACGGGATCGCGGTGGCGCGGACGGGCGGCGCGGCCTGCATGGGTGAGGTCCCCCCTCGGGTGACGGGTGTACGTGCTGTGAGTTCAGCGTCACTGATTGGTGTTACCAGGGCGTGACCGGCCGGTCAAACACCCATGAAGCCCTGGCGGGGAACGGTGGAACGCCGACGCGGTCCTGACATGTGCCCTCATCTGCGAGGACGGTCAGGACCGCGCCAAATCGGTCACTACCAGCGGGTAGTCTCTTGTGCGCGAATTCACACGCTTGTCCCGCGCGTGATGCGCAGGGGTGGTGACGGCTCGTCAGACGGCCTGCGCCGCGATGTGCCCTTCCCGCTTCTCCATGGCCATCCCGTAGAGCCGCCCGGCGCGGTACGAGGAGCGCACCAGCGGCCCGGACATCACGCCGGAGAAGCCGATCTGCTCGGCCTCCTCCTTGAGCTCCACGAACTCCTGGGGCTTCACCCAGCGCTCCACCGGGTGGTGCCGCACGGAGGGCCGCAGGTACTGCGTGATGGTGACCAGCTCGCAGCCCGCCTCGTGCAGCTGCTTGAGCGCGTCGCTGACCTCCTCGCGGGTCTCGCCCATGCCGAGGATGAGGTTCGACTTGGTGACCAGGCCGTAGTCCCGCGCCTCGGTGATCACCTTCAGGGAGCGCTCGTAGCGGAAGCCGGGGCGGATGCGCTTGAAGATCCGCGGAACGGTCTCGACGTTGTGCGCGAAGACCTCGGGCCGGGAGGAGAAGACCTCCTCCAGCTGCTCGGGGACCGCGTTGAAGTCGGGAGCCAGCAGCTCGACCTTCGTGCGGCCGGCCTCGCGTCCCGCGGTCTGCTGGTGGATCTGGCGCACGGTCTCGGCGTAGAGCCAGGCGCCGCCGTCCTCCAGGTCGTCGCGGGCGACGCCGGTGATCGTGGCGTAGTTCAGGTCCATCGTGACCACGGACTCGCCCACGCGGCGGGGCTCGTCGCGGTCGAGCGCCTCGGGCTTGCCGGTGTCGATCTGGCAGAAGTCGCAGCGCCGGGTGCACTGGTCACCGCCGATGAGGAAGGTCGCCTCGCGGTCCTCCCAGCACTCGTAGATGTTGGGGCAGCCGGCTTCCTGGCAGACCGTGTGCAGGCCCTCGCTCTTCACGAGCTTCTGCATCGCGGTGTACTCGGGACCCATTTTCGCCCGGGTCTTGATCCACTCGGGCTTGCGCTCGATGGGGGTCTGGCTGTTGCGGACCTCCAGGCGCAGCATCTTGCGTCCGTCGGGTGCGACTGCGGACACGACCGGCTCCCTAGCGATTGATTCTTCGGCGTCCTCAAGGGTACGCCCGTTGATTTGAAACCCGGCGGCTCGTCCTACACGCCGGACGGGCTGACGGTCGCCGGTGCCTTCTCGATCTCCCGCGGCTTCGGCTCCGCGCCCTCCAGGACCTCCCGCAGATGCCGCTCGACGACCGGCAGGACCTCCTCGAGCGTCACGTCCCGGCCGAGCTCGCCGGCCAGCGAGGCGACGCCCGCGTCGCGGATGCCGCACGGGATGATCCGGTCGAACCACTTGTTGTCGGGGTTCACGTTGAGCGCGAAACCGTGCATGGTGACGCCCTTGGCCACGCGGATGCCGATCGCGGCGATCTTGCGGTCCTCGCGGCGCTGTCCCGCGTTGGACGGCGCGTACTCCGGGCCGTTCATGCGCGGGTCGAACTCCTCGTCGTGCAGCCGGGGGTCGAAGTCCAGCGACAGTCCGCCGAGTGCGGGGCGCTCCTCGACCGGGTCGCCCAGGATCCACACACCGCTGCGGCCCTCGACCCGGCTCGTCTCCAGGCCGAAGTCCGCGCAGGTGCGGATCAGGGCCTCTTCCAGGCGGCGTACGTGCGCCACGACGTCCACCGGGCGCGGGAGCTTCTGGATGGGGTAGCCGACCAGCTGGCCGGGGCCGTGCCAGGTGATCTTGCCGCCGCGGTCGACGTCGATGACGGGCGTGCCGTCGAGGGGCCGCTCGTTGTCCGCCGTGCGCCGTCCGGCCGTGTAGACCGGCGGGTGCTCCAGGAGCAGCACGGTGTCGGGGATCTCGTCGGCGAAGCGCGCCGCGTGCACCCGGCGCTGCTCGTCCCACGCCTCCTGGTACTCGACGGCCTCGTCACCGAATCCCATGCGGACGAACCGCAACTCACTCACGGCAAGCGCCTCCCTCAGACGGGTGTATCAGGCACGTAGCGCGCCCAAGCCACTGTACGTCCGGCCCGGACGCGTCAGTCCCGGGGTCAATCCTCACACGATCGGATGAATGTCCGGGAAAATGTGTGATGGGGTGTTTACTCTCCGCTACATTCGCGCCGTCCAGCAAGCCAAAAGGCCTGCTCACAGGCAATCCGGCACATCACCAGCACCGGAAGGCAGGAGACCGCACCGCACCATGACGGAACGACCCGCGCAGCGCACCCCCAACCGACAGCTCGCCGCGCTCATCGCAGAAGCGGGGTTCTCCAACGCGGGACTCGCCCGTCGCGTGGACCAGCTCGGTCTCGAACACGGGCTTGATCTGAGATACGACAAGACATCCGTCACCCGGTGGCTGCGCGGTCAGCAGCCCAGGGGGACCACGCCGGCCCTGATCGCCGAGGTCTTCACCCGGCGCCTGGGCCGCCGCCTCACCGCCCAGGACCTCGGCCTGGACGCCTGCGCGCCCGTCTACGCGGGGCTGGAGTTCGCCGCCACCCCCGAGGAGGCCGTCGACATCGTCAGCGGGCTGTGGCGCAAGGACTCCGGAAGCCACGCCGAGCTCCGCAAGATCGCCTTCACCCCGGCCGGGCTCGTCGTGCCCAGCCGCGACTGGCTGATCGGCCGGGCCGACGAGAAGGTCGCCCGGGGCGAGCCGGCCGCCGCCCGTATCCCGGCGCAGGGCCGCCCCGCCCTGCGCCCCGCGGCCACGACCGAGCAGGGCGGGCCGCCCCTGCCCCGCCAGCGCGGCCAGGCCGAGCGCGGGCCCGGCCAGAGGGTCACCGCCGGGGACATCGCCGCCCTGCGCTCGGTCGGCGAGCTGTTCCGCACCCTCGACGACGCCTACGGCGGCGGCCACGCCCGCCAGGCCCTGGTGCGCTACCTGGAGCACGAGTGCGAGCCCATGCTGCGCGGCACCTACGGCGAGCAGACCGGCCGCCGGCTGTTCGGCGCCGCCGCCGACCTGACCCGGCTCGCGGGCTGGACCTCGTACGACATCGCCGCGCACGGACTCGCCCAGCGCTACTTCGTGCAGGCGCTGCGGCTCGCCCAGGCGGCGGGGGACCGGACCTACGGGGCGTACGTGCTGGTCACCATGAGCCGCCAGGCCGTCTATCTCGGGCACGGGCGGGAGGCCGTCCAGCTCGCCCGCGTGGCCCAGCAGGGCGTCGGCACCTCAGGACCGCCCGTCGTCCAGGCCCTGCTGCACGCCTCCGAGGCGCGCGGGCACGGGGTGCTCGGCGAGGTCCGGGCCTGCACCGCGGCCCTGGTGCGGGCCGAGCGCGCTCTGGAGACGGCCCGGCCCGGGGACGACGTCCCGCACTGGGCGAAGTTCTTCGACGAGGCCCAGCTCGCCGACGAGTTCGGCCACTGCCACCGTGACCTGCAGCAGTTCCGCGCCGCCGCCCAGCACGCGGAGCGCTCGCTCCAGCTCCGGGCCCCGTCCTACGCCCGCAGCCGCCTCTTCTGCCGCGTGGTCCTCGCCACCGCCCGCCTGGGCCTCGGCGAACTCGACCAGGCCTGCCAGCTCGCCGCGGAAGCGGCCGGCCAGGCGGCGGAGATGCGCTCGGTACGGGCGGTGGAGTACGTGCGGGACTTCGAGCGGAGGCTGGAGCCGTACAGGGACGCGGCTCCAGTGCGGACTTACCGCGACAAAGTAGCGGCCTTGGGGTGAGGTGTTCGGGGGCGCGGGGAACTGCGCGAACAACCCCCACGCGCCCGCAGCCGACCGCAGCCGACGGGTCCCCTACGCAGCCCGCGGCACGGTCGGCACCGGATCGGCGACATGCATCGACCGCCCCGCCCCCAGGTCGGCCACGATCGCCGCCGACGCCCGATGCCCGGAGTGCAAAGCGCCCTGGACCGTACTGGTGTCGCGGTGATCCCCGCACACGTACAGCCCGGCGATCAACCGCACCGGCCGCCGCAGGTCATGCGGCGGCCGCATCGCCGGTACCGCCTCGACCGTCCGATGCACGGCCAGCGTCTCCCACCGCGCCGTCGACACCCCGTACAGCCGCGCCAGATGTATGCGCACCGCCGTGTCGACATCCCCCGGCGGCCGCCCGAGAACCGTCGACGACACCAGCGCCCGCCCCGCCGGAGCCCGGGACGGGTCGACCTGGCTGACCACCGCCGTGTGCGCGACCGGACCGCCGAGATCCGCGTCGAGCAGCAGCGACGCACCCGTCCCCGGCGGCTCGTCCGTCGTGTGGTGCACCACCGTCACCGGATGGAACTCCGGCACCCGCAAACCGGGCAGCAGCTCGGCGGCGGCGCGCGCATCCGTCGCCACCAGCACCGCCCGGCACCGGATCTCGCCGTGCTCCGCGGTGGTCACCGAGGTCGTCGAGACGGAGGTGACGCGTACGCCGGTGTGCACCGTGCCCGGCGGCAGCGTGCGGGACAGCAACTCCGGCAGGGCCTCCGCGCCGCCCTCCGGCAGGCACAGCCTGCCCCGTGCGAAGGCGTGCAGCGCGAGGTCCGCGCACCGGCTGGACGTCGCCAGGCCCGGGTCGCACAGCAGCGCGGCGAGCAGCGGACGCAGGAACCCGTCGATCGTACGGGCGGGCAGCCCGCGTGCTGCCAGGGCCTCACCGGCCGGCAACTCCGGGCGGGCCAGCAGCCGTTCGGCCGGTGTACCCGCCAGCCGGGTCAGGGCGGCACCCAGCCGGGCCTGGTCGACGGCCGTGCCGAGCGGGGCGCCGGACCGGCTCCGGGGGACGGAGACCTGCCGCCCCGGCACGGCCACCGGCCGCCTGGGCGGCCTGGGCGCGGACGGCGGCCGGGGGGCACTCGCCAGCGCGCGTACCGCGTGCAGTGCGCCCCGTGCGCCCCGTGCGCCCGGCTGGACGCCCGCGCGGTGGTGGCGCCCGTCGCCGTGCAGCAGGACACCGGGCGTGAAGGGCCGCAGCACCAGCCCGTCGAGACCGGGTGTCAGCCGTAGTTCGGGATACGCCGTGGACAGCAACTGGCCGATCCGGTCGAGCCGGAAGCCGTCGACCTTCTCCGTCGCCATACGGCCACCGACCCCGTGGGCGGCCTCCAGGACCATGGTCGTCACTCCTGCGCTGGTCAGCCGGTGCGCGGCCGAGAGTCCGGCGACCCCGGCCCCCACGACGACCACGTCCGCCTGGTACGCGGGCTCAAGCACGTGCCCCTCCTCGAGGTTGCGCGGGCGCTGGAGACGTCATGCCCTCAACAGGCCGCAGGGATACGCGAGTTCTGGTCGAGGGTAGGGCCGTGATCGGTCAGCGGGAGTCGCGCATCGGCAGGGCACGGTCGCACAGCGGTCGCATACGGAAGCCTTGTGGGTATCAAGTGGTCGCAGGGGGCTGGTGTGCGGCTTCGGGGAGCTGTCTCGGAACGGCCGGTCGGATCCCGGACAGGCGGCCGGTGTGCGTCGCCGGGGCCCGGACCGGCGGGGGCCGGGAGCCTCACAGCGCCGCCCGGATCGCTCCCTCGACCTCCGGGAAGGCGAACCGGAAGCCGGACTCCAGCAGCCGCGCCGGCAGCACCCGGGCGCTGCCGAGGACGTCCCCGGCCAGCTCGCCGAGCACGGTCCGCAGGACGGCCGCGGGCACCGGGAACAGCGTCGGGCGGTGCAGCACGCGTCCCATCGCCGCCGTGACCTCACGGTTCGTCACGGGGTTCGGGGCGGTGACGTTGAACGGCCCGGACAGGCCGTCGGTGTCGATGAGATGCCGGATCGCGGCGACCTCGTCGTGCAGCGCGACGAACGACCAGTACTGCCGCCCGTCGCCCATCCGCCCGCCGGCCCCCGCCCGGAACAGCGGGAACAGCCGCCCCCAGGCGCCGCCCTCGCGGGTGACGACCAGCCCGGTCCGCGTGACCACCGTGCGGACGCCGGCCTCCTGGGCGGGGGCGGTGGCCCCCTCCCACTCCACGCACAGCGAGGGCAGGAAACCCTCTCCCGCGGGCGCGCTCTCGTCGACCGTCCGGTCCCCGGTCTCGCCGTAGTAGCCGATGGCGCTGCCGTTGACGAAAACCCGCGGCCGGTCCTTCGCGTCCAGCGAGGCGACCGCCTCGGCGAGGGCCGCCGTGCCCTTCACCCGGCTGTCGCGGATCCGCTGCTTGTAGGCCTCGTTCCAGCGCCGGTCGCCGACGCCGGCCCCCGCCAGGTTCACCACCGCGTGGCACCCCGCGAGCCCGGCCGCGTCCACCTGCCCGCCCTCGGGGTCCCAGCGGATCTCTCCGGCCGTGCCGGGTGTGCCGCGCACCAGGCGGCGCACCTCGTGTCCGTCCGCGGTCAGGGACCGCACCAGGGCGCTGCCGATGAGGCCCGACGCACCCGCCACCGCGATTCTTGAATGTTCCATGAACCCATCCTGCCGGGTGGCTCCGTAAAACCCTTGCAAGGCATTGATCCGCTCGCCGTAGGGTGACGCCCATGCCCGAGCTCCCCGTACCGCGCATCCGCGCCGCCCGGCCCGGGGACGACGGCGAGCTGGCCCTGCTCGACCGGCTCACCTGGTCGCACCTGCACGCGGTGATGCCCGAGCCGCAGCCGCCGTACCGTCCCTTCTTCAGCGAGCGGCACACCCCCGAGGACTGCCTGGTCGCCGAGCTCGGCGACCGTCTCGCGGGCTATCTCCACCTCGGTTTCCCCACCCCGCTCGACTCGAACCGGCACGTCCGCCAGATCCAGGGCCTCGCCGTCGCCGAGGAGGCGCGCGGCCTGGGGGTCGGCCGGGCCCTGGTCCGGGCCGCCGTCGAGGAGGCCCGCCGGCGCGGCGCCCGCCGCGTGACCCTGCGTGTCCTCGGGCACAACACCCCGGCCCGGGCGCTCTACGAGGCGGAGGGGTTCGTGGTCGAGGGGATCCTGCCGGAGGAGTTCCTGCTCGACGGGACGTACGTCGACGACGTGTTCATGGGGCGCTTCCTGTGAGGCGGGGCCGAGCGGTCCTTGCACGAGGAGCGACCGATCAGGTCGCTCCTCGTGCAAGGAC
>NZ_JBHVCP010000104.1:0-10726 GCF_042803315.1 Streptomyces sp. NPDC057424 | reverse complement strand
CGGCGGCCACCCACCGATCAGCCGTGTGAACAACGCTTCAGGTCAATACACCTAGCGCGGGGAACACCGCCCTCATGGATTCGCCGCCTTCCCGAACGGGACCGGGGCATCCGCCTGCCGACCGATCCGCACGGTGGCTGCCAGAGCGGACCGGGTACGCCGGTGGAAGGCCAGCAGCCCGATGAGCCCGACGGCGGTGAACCAGACCAGCTGGACGGCGAAATCCACCGTCGGCACGGTGGTCGAGAAGCCCGCCGCCGTCGCGGCCTGCATGGCACCGTAGGAGGGCAGCCAGCGCACCATGTCGCTGCCCGCCCCTCCGCTGGCGAGGGGATTCTGCAAGCCCAGGTCCACGACACTGATCATCACGACGGCGAACATGCCCTCCACCTCCCGGCGCAGGAGTGTGCCGAGGGCGACGCCCAGCGCACCGTAGGTCATCGCCGTGCAAAACAGCGCTGCGCCGAGCAGCACGGGCTGCCTGGGCGACCAGAAACAGCAGATGACCGCAGTGGCGTACGAACAGACCACCACTGACGCGAAGACCAGGCAGGCGACCTTCGCCAGCCCCAGCGGAAGCCGGGGGAACCCGGCCATGGACAGGCGCCGGTCGAAGGCCCCATTGCTGAAGGTCGCCGCGAACATCATGAATCCGATGATCAGCGTGACTCCGTTCAGTGCCCCGGTGATCTGGGTGATCTTGTCACCTCCGGCGGTCAGCACGCGACCGGTGCCGTGCAGCCGGAACTGCACCGGCTCCTTGGCGATGGCCCAGCCCGTCATCATGACCCACACAGGCAGAAACACCGCCACCAGCAGCATGGCGAACCGGTTCCTGGCGTGCTCCACCAGCCCATAACGCGTGGCGACCTGGAACAGCCGCACCCCCCGCCTCACCGCACCTCCTCCTGCCGCCCGTGCAACACACCGTCCCGCAACCGCCACACCTGATCGAGCCGGTCGGTGTCGTAGGCCAGATGCGAGACGACGAGGACCGATCGGCCGGCCGCACGCAGGTCCCCGACCAGATCCCAAAACCGCAGGTAGGTCTCCCAGTCGAAGCCCTGGTACGGCTCGTCCAGCAGCAGCACCTGCGGGTCGTGCATCACCGCGAGTGTCAGGTTCAGCTTCTGCCGCGTGCCGCCACTGAGCGTCCCCACCAGAGCGCCGGCGTACTGGGCGAAACCCAGGATCTCCATGACCTCCTCAGCCCGTCGCAGATCCGCAACGTCATAGGCCGCGGCGAAGAACTCCAGGTGCTGGCGCACCGTGAACGCGTCGTTGAGTACCACCTGCTGAGGGCAGTACCCGAACCGCTCACCGTGCCGGACCGTGCCCCGGTCCGGTCGGAGCTCCCCCGAAAGGATCTTCAACAGCGTTGACTTGCCCGCCCCGTTCTCGCCGACGATACCCACCACCGACCCCGCAGGCAGCGCGACATCAATACCGCGTAATACCCGCCGCCCACCGTAGGAATGGTGGACTCCCTCTGCCTCCATCAACACCCCCTCCCTCAGCCCTGATGTAGGCCGAATGGATGTCCCACAGCTGCCAACGAACCGACGGCCACAAGGAAACGAGGCAAGAGGGGACGGGCGGCGCGAAGCACATCGCGCGGGACTGTAAAACGTTCGGTGTAACTCCTGATCAAGGAAGATGCACCGATGACCAGTGAGAACGTGACCGAGCCCGAGTCCGTCGAGACGCCTGAACCGCAGCCGTCGAGGGCGGTGGACGACCAGCTCGTCGACGAACTGGTGGGCCGGGCGCAGGCCGAGGGCCTGCAACTGACGGGCGAGGGCGGACTGCTGCAGCAGCTGACCAAGCGCCTGCTGGAGTCCGCCCTCGAAGGCGAGATCACCGACCACCTCGGCTATGACAAGCACGACGCAGTCGGCAAGAACGGCGGCAACTCACGCAACGGTAAGCGTGGCAAGACTGTGCTCACCGACGTCGGACCGGTCGAGATATCCGTGCCCCGCGACCGGGACGGGACCTTCGAACCGAAAATCGTGCGCAAGCGGCAGAAGCGTCTGTCCGGCGTCGACGAGATGGTGATCTCTCTGTCCGCGAAGGGCCTGACGACCGGCGAGGTCCAGGCCCACCTCGCCGAGGTCTACGGCGCCGACGTCTCCAGGCAGACCATCTCCACCATCACCGACAAGGTCATGGACGGCATGGTCGAATGGCAGAACCGGCCCCTCGACGCCGTCTACCCGGTGGTCTTCATCGACGCGATCCACGTGAAGATCCGCGACGGTGCCGTGGCGAACCGGCCGATCTACGTGGCCCTGGCCGTCACCACCGAGGGCCGCCGCGACATCCTGGGCCTGTGGGCCGGCGACGGCGGCGAGGGCGCCAAGCACTGGATGCACATCCTCACCGAGATCAAGAACCGCGGCGTGAACGACGTCCTCATGCTCGTCTGCGACGGTCTCAAGGGCCTGCCTGATGCGGTCGAGACCGTCTGGCCCCGCACCACGGTGCAGACCTGCGTGGTCCACCTGCTGCGGAACTCCTTCCGCTATGCCGCCCGCCAGGACTGGGACAAGATCGCCAAGCTCCTCAAGCCCGTCTACACCGCTGCGACCGAGGAAGCCGCGCTCGAGCGGTTCGCGGAGTTCGTCGACGCCTGGGGCAGGAAGTATCCGGCGATCGTCCGGCTCTGGGAGAACGCGTGGGAGGAGTTCACTCCGTTCCTCCGCTTCGACACCGAGATCCGCCGCATCGTCTGCACCACGAACGCGATCGAATCGGTGAACGCCAGGATCCGGCGTGCGGTCAAGGCCCGTGGACACTTCCCGAACGAGACCGCCGCCTTGAAATGCGTCTACATGGCCATCATGAGCCTGGACCCCACCGGCAAGGGCCAGGCCCGCTGGACCATGCGCTGGAAGACCGCCCTGAACGCCTTCGACATCACCTTCGACGGCCGGCTCTCCGCAGCCCGCCAGTAACCCCAACCACCCTGGTTACACCGCTCGTTTGACAGACCCCATCGCGCTGCGAAGATCGGGGTGCGCTCACCGGTATTGCGCGCTGGGCGGTGATCAACGCACCGGATCACAGCTCCCAAACGGCAGTGGGCGGCAGATGATCACAACTGATCGCTCCGGAGAGTGACCGCGAAGCAACATCGGTGGCGTTTGCCGACAAGTGTGCTGATTTGCCAAGTGCGCTGCGTTGTCACAACACGATCGGCCACCACAGAGGTCCGTCGGTGGCGTCGTCTGTCCACAGGGGACCTGGGGTTCCCAGGACGAATGGTCGACAGTGACGCCATGCAGCAGTCGGCCCCGCGCCCCAGCAAGGTCCTGGACACCCTGACGCGGGCGGAGCGCAAGGTTCACCCGGCCCGCCGGAATCCGCGAAGACTGACGTGAAATTCCTTCTCACGCGAGTGAAGGGGTCCACGAGGGCTCTGGCAGAGCACTTGGGCGTCTCGCGCCGTACGGTGGAGCGCTACCGCGACGGGCAGCTGGCGAAGCCCCAGAAGCGCCTGCAAGCCGCGCTGGTGGAGGGGACGGAATCCCAGTGGCACCCCAGGTCAGGGCGCAAGTGAAGGGCCGAGCGGCGACCTCCACCGGCATGATGGTGGAGGTGATGGCGTACGGATTCACTTGCACGGGCAGTTCGGACGACGGCCGCGTGCGCACCATCACCACGCCGATATCGCCCACCTACGCCGCTGAGATCCTCCGCCTACAGGAGGCCGGTGCGACGGAGGAAGGCCTACATCCGATCGTCGCTGACGCCATCACCGCGTCGTATTTCACGGAATGGGGCACCCGGGCTGATGGCCTGCGCGCGGATTTCGCGCACGTCCAGTCGATAGAGTTTCAGTTCTGACACGGCCAAGTTCAGGGCCTGCTATAGACCTTATTGAGCCGATGCACGGTAGGTGTCACATAGGAACCCATGTTGTCGCCTCGTCTTGATCCCGGCTCTGCTGCAGCGGGACTTGCAGCAGCGTCAGTCCCGGGGCGAGAGGTAGCTCCGGTGAGTGAGGCGGGATCGTTTCCTCTACGACCATTTGGGTGACAGGCGGCCCGCGAGCGTATAAGAGCGAACACACTGGCCTCCCGGAAGACGTCCCCGAGGGAGCGAATTCATGAAGAACCTCCGAAAGATGCTGGCTGTGGCCTTTGCCGCTGCGGCCCTGTGCACCGTCGCGACGCCCGCCCAGGCGGCACGTGGATCCTTCGTCTATTACGTGGACGGGCAGGGAATCGAGCTGCCCAATCCCGAAGACGGTCGCTGCTACAACCCGCGGGCTGAGGCCAACCGGCCGACCAATCACACCGACCGCCTTGCCGTTCTGTACCGGGGCACGGACTGCCAGGACGGCGCGGTCGTGGCCTTCTTCGAGCCGGGTCAGAGCGGCCCCGATCACTTCGGTTCGGTGAAGTTCCTGGTCAGGTGAGGCGGTACGAGGTACCCGAGGGTGTCCGGCCGGACACCCTTGGCTCCGACCACCCTCCCGAACTCAGCTCGTCTGGTACTCCAGTCGCAGCTCGCTATTCCCGCTGGTCAGGGCGTGTTCGTGAGTGTACTCGGCTGATGTTCCGTCAGGTGCTGTGAGTTCGTGACCTTGGATGCGGCGGGCCGTTGTGTTTGTTGTGCAAGACGATGTGCGGCCCGATGTCTGGTCGGAGGAACTGGGAGAGCTGCTGGTGCGGATCGGTCACCGGTTCGGCCGGGTGGATCCGCGGCGGCGGATGCGGGCCTACGTCCACGGCCTGATCGGCCCAGTGGGCCGGAAGAACAGCTGGCAGCTGGCCGAGCACGCCGGTCACCGCACTCCCGCGGGTCTGCAGCACCTACTGAGTCGAGCCTGCTGGAACCCCGACGAGGTACGCGATGACCTGCAGGAATACGTCGCCGAGAAACTCGGGGACCCCGCTGGAGTGCTGATCATCGACGACACGGGGTTCATCAAGAAGGGCACGGTCTCGGCCGGGGTGCAGCGCCAGTACTCCGGCACCGCCGGCCGCACCGAAAACTGCCAGATCGGTGTCTTCGCCGCCTACGCCTCACCCAAGGGCCGGGCCCTGGTGGACCGGGAGCTGTATCTGCCCAAGTCCTGGATGTCTGACCGGGATCGCTGCAGGGCGGCGAGGATCCCCGACGAGCGGGAGTTCGCCACCAAGGGCGACCTGGCCAAGGCCAGGTGATGCGGGCACTGGCCTCACCACTGCCCATCGCCTGGGTGACCGCGGACTCCGCCTACGGCCAGGAATGGCGACTGCGCCGCATGCTGGAGGAGGCCGGCGTCGGCTACGTCCTGGCCGTGCCGAAGTCCCAGCATATCCATGCCCTGGGCCGCATCGACTTTGCCATCGCCCAGGCACCCGACGACGCCTGGGAGCGCCACTCCTGCGGCAACGCCGCGAAAGGCCCGCGCGTCTACGACTGGGCCGCGGCGAGTCTGCACGCCATCGACGACTTCGACGGCGATCAGCCCACCCACCAGCGCTGGGTCCTGGCCCGCCGCAGCCTGGCCCGCCCGGACGAGATCGCCTACTACCTCACCTCCGCGCCCAACGGCACCGCCGTCGCCGAGCTGGTGCGCATCGCCGAGACCCGCTGGGCGATCGAGGAAGCCTTCCAGGCCGCGAAGAACGAGTGCGGCCTCGACCAGTACGAGGTCCGCCGGTATCCGGGCTGGTACCGGCACATCACCCTGGCCATGCTCGCCCACACCTTCCTCGCCGCCGTGGCAGCAGCGGCAGCCGAAAAGGGGGCGGCAGAAACGGTTCCGACGCTCTTGCACCGCTCACCGTGGCGGAAATCCGGCGACTCCTGGCAGTTGGCCGTCCCTCGCTGACACACCTTCGGCGCACCGACCACGCGCTGAGCTGGTCCCGCTGGCGCAGGCATCACCAGGCCATCGCCAGACGCTGCCACTACCGCCGCCGCATCCAAGGTCACGAACTCACAGCACTTGACGGAACATCAGCCGAGTACACTCACGAACACCGCCCTGACCAGCGGGAACAGCGAACTGCGACTGGAGTACTAGTGCTCCAGCTGCAGATCGTGATCTCGCTGGTCGGGGCCGGTGCGGAGACGGGTGCGGCCACCGTTGACCATCGTGAGTTGTGTGGACTGACGAAGAGACGGTGGCCGCAGGTCACAGCGTAGATCCCGGCCGTTGGCGGGAGATGTTCGAGGTGGCCATGGGCCGAATCGCGGGCCGGTTCGCCCGGGTCGAACCCCCGCTGCGGGCCGGGCGGTTTATGCTGGGCCTGTTGTCGGACCTGCCGCGCAAGAACTGCTGGACGATCGCGGAGTGGGCCAGGGAGAAGACCCCGCACGGCATGCAGCATCTGCTGTGCCGGGCGTCCTGGGACGCCGATGCCGTGCGTGACGATGTGCGCGAGTACGTCGTCGAACATCTCCACGACGAGGCCGCGGTACGGGTCGTGGACGAGACCGGTGACGTGAAAAAGGGCACCCGCACCGTCGGGGGCCAGCGCCAGTACACCGGCACCGCCGGCCGGATCGAGAACTCCCAGGTCGCCGTGTTTCTCGTCTACGCAGGTGAGCGGGGACACGCGGCGGTGGACCGGGAGTTGTACGTCCCGCGCTCGTGGACCTGCGACCCGGATCGCTGCCGGGCGGCCGGGCTGGGCGAGGACACCGTCTTCGCGACCAAGCCGGAGCTGGCCCGCGTGATGATCGAGCGGTTCCTGGACGCCGGGCACCGCATCGGCTGGGTGACCGGCGACGAGGTCTACGGCGGCAACCCGAAACTGAGGGTGGCCCTGGAAAAACGCGGTCTGGGCTATGTGCTCGCGGTGGCCTGCTCGGCCGAAGTGGCCACCGGCGCGGGCACGTTCCGCGCCGATGCGCTGGCCAGGAGGCTACCGAAGCGGGCTTGGCAGAAACTGTCCGCCGGCCGCGGCGCGAAAGGGCACCGCTCCTACGACTGGGCCGTCATCGACCTCACAGACCCGGCGCCGGGGCACCGTCAGCTGCTGATCCGGCGCAACCGCACCACCGGCGAACTCGCCTACTACCGGTGCCATTCCACGGGGCCGGTCTCGTTGCGCACCCTGGTCAGGGCGGCCGGATCCAGGTGGAGGGTGGAGGAGACCTTCCAGACGGAGAAAGGCCTGGCCGGGCTTGACGAACACCAGGTCCGCCGCTACCCGTCCTGGAGCCGCTGGGTCACCCTCGCCATGCTGGCTCACGTCTTCCTCGCCGTCGTCCGCGCCGACGAACACACACGCCGCGCCGGACCGGACGACCTGATCCCGCTGACCTGCAACGAGATCCAGCACCTGTTCCTCGCCGTCACCGTCCGGCCGCTGACCGACCTCACCCACCGGCTCGGCTGGTCCGATGGCGACGCCGCCACCAGGCACGATCACAGACCAGCCATTACCGGCGACAGGCCGCAGCCCAGATGTCGGCGGCCAGGTCCGGATTCCCCAGCGGCGGCCACTTGGTGGGGAGTTATCTGACCGCCGGTAGTCACTCTGCGTTGCCATTCCGAGTGGCACGCAAGTGAAGGTGGAGAGGTCCGCCAGAGGGAGTCGGGGGCGTCGTTGTGCTGGATGGGTTCCGGCGGTGGAGGGGCCCGGCTGTTGGTGGCGCCTGAGTGGTGTGTCCTTGCACATGCCGTAGCGGCATGTGATGTCGTCGAGACACCCCAGCACGAAAGGCTCCCTCCGCGATGCACCCCTCCTTCACACCTCCCCGCCAGGTCAAGATCGGTGATGCGGCCGCGTTCGCCGGGACCACCTCGCGCGCGATTCGCCATTACCACGACATCGGTCTGCTGCCGGAGCCCGAGCGAGGCGGGGACGGCCGCCGCCGTTACGGCTACGCCGACATGATCCGCTTGCTGTGGATCCGCAAGATGGCAGACGCCGGCATCAGCCTGGACGACATGCGGGCCGCCTTTGACGAAGCCCGGGACATCGAGGAGAACCTGGGCCGGCTGGAGGAAGCCCTGGCCGCCAAGGAGGCCGACATCAAACGCCAGCGCGCCGTTGTCCAGCGCCTGCGGGCCGTGGGCAGCCCGCTCGGGCTACTCTCCGAACTGGTGACGGACCGGCTCGGCCACCTACCCCCGGGCGCACTGCGCCCCTCCGACCTGGACGCCCTGCTGGTCACGGAACGGGTCTTCGGCCCGCTGGGCGCCGCCGTCCAGGCAAGCGTGTTCATCGTGCTGGCCACCCACACCGACCTCAGGGCCGAGGAGGACCGTCTCGACGCTGCCGAGGCCGCCCTCGACGACGGCGTTGATCCCCATGACCCCCGCGTCGAAGAACTCGCCGCACAGCGATACGCCCACCACAAAGCCCTGGAGAAGGCCATCGAGGCGGCCGGACTGGACACGGACGAGGAGAAGCTCTTCGAGACCTACGACGCCGACCTGAAGGGCGAGGAGCCCGCACAGATGAGCGCCTCCGAAGCGGTCACCAAGCTGCCCTGCGACTTCTCTCCCGCCCGGATCCGCTGCATGGAACTCGCGGCAGAACTCCTCGGCCAGGACCACTCCGCAGACAGCTGATCTCCTGCCCCGCACCAACATGGCCCGGCAGCCGGTCGTGTTCACACATGACCGGCCGCATCGGGCACCAGCCCCGAGCCGAAACGGAGAGTTACATTCCCACTGGCCGTACGTGGGGATTCCGACTGGCCGCCGACACCCAGACATGAAGATCACGATCTACAGCTGGAGTACTAGGCGGGAGACCCACCGTGTCAGTTTCGGGCTTCTTCCAGCAGACCTGCCGCTTGTGCGGTGCGCTGGTACAGCACGTAGCGGCCGTCTCTGACTCTGGTGACCAGACGTGCGCGATGCAGAGCACCAAGGTGGTAGGAGACGGTGCCCGGGGTGCATCCGAGCCGGGCGGCGAGTTCCGTGGTGGACCGGGGGGTTTCCAGGTCCGCGAGCAAGGCCGCTCGGGTGTTGCCGACCACCTGCGCGATCCTTCCGGGCCTTGAGCCTCTGCCGGCTCCGATGCGCTGAGCGGGGTAGTAGAGGACGAACTGTCCGGGGGTGTCGACCTGGACGATGACGTCGGGCCAGTTCAGCGCGCCCGGGGCGAGGACCAAATCCCGGCCGGTGGCATCAACTTCGCCGTCCCACGACGTGGCGAGGGTGACCGCGTCGCCCGCCCACCGCATGTCGGGGTGGAGTGCTCCGAGCGCCTGGCCGATGCCGTGGGTGGCGATGTCCGTCGCCCGGTGGGCGATGTCCCGATCGAGGACCGAGCGTAATTCGGGCCAGCTTTCGGCGAGGGCGTCGTGCCAGAACCGGGCGAGACCGTTGGCGAGACGTCGTTGCATCCGCCCCGACTCGGCGATCCGGCGGGTCGCGACCGGCAGCGGCCTGTTCCAGTGAGTTTGGGTGTAGGTGAAGACCTGGGTTTCCAGGTCGTCCTGCGCTGCGGCCTCGATCTGTGCGATCTGCTCGCCCAGCAGGTCACGAACCTGCCCGCCCGCACCTGGTTGAGGGGTGAGCAGGTCAGGCGTGTAGGTGTCACCGGCTCGCGGCAGCAGGTCCGCGAGCAGGGCGACATCCGGATGGGCCAGGGAGGCGCGGGCGAGTGGTCCGGGATCCCCGAACACCGGGTGCCGTCTCGAGGCGGCGGTGAGTTTAAGCCATGCCAGGGACTCCGCGGCGGGGGAAAGCGCCCACCGCGTCCTGGCCAGGGTGTCGGCATCCAATCGCACGGTGAGCACCACGCCGACGGTAGCAGCCGTGGTGATGGATTTGAACGGGCTCGAATCCTTTCCGCCGCAAGACCTGCGCGTGGTTGCATCGCGGCGGTGAACAAACGCCGGCACCGTTCACGGCCCGATGCGCGGCGGTCACCTCCGCACGACGCGAGAGTGCACACCCGTAACCCCAAAGAATCCCAACGGCCCGAGAATGTGGGAGTGGTTGTCATGGTGACCCTGGACGACACCAGCACGGTCAAGAGCCGCACGAGGACGGCCGCCGCAGCCGGCACGGCCGGCAGGCGAGGCAGGCGAACCGGCGCAGGCTCGCTCCTCGCCATCACCGCCGTCCTCGGACTGGGCCTGGCAACCGCCGGCCCCGCCACCGCCACCGAGGCCGGCCCCGCTGCGGATGCCGGCACCTGGCGTGCCTACGGCAACACCAACCCGATCACCTCAAGCCCCGCCACCTGGGCGTGTGCCGGCAGCAAGACCGTCGCTGCTTCCGTAATCGCGCAGGTGTGCGCGATCAGGTCAGCAGGCGGAGGCAGCGTCCAGGCGGCAGTGATCGTCCGCAACAACCGATCCAGCCTCTACAGCGCAAGCGCCACCATGGACCTCTACACCGCCACCGGAACCCACCTGGGGCTTTGGCACTGCGCATCATCAGGAGTCGGAGCCAACTCCTGGTCAGTGTGCTTCGGCACAACCCTCAGCAAGCCCAGCTCCGTGAAAGTGAACTCCCTAGGATCACTCAAAGACACTTACCTCGGCCAGTCGCCCAACATCTAAACCACACCCCACCAGTTGGCATGAACTCCGCGCGGTGCGGCCCGGACACCCGCTGCGTGCGGTGCGGATAGCACACGTGCGGGGTCTTCCGCTCTCCCAACGCGTCAGTGAGTGACAGCTTCGATCAGCGGATGCGGTGCCCTGCCCGTCCACCGCGGGGCGGGAGAAGCGGACGGGCAGGGCCCGTTCGGACGTCTCAGTGGGCGGTTCGTAAGGTGATGTCCGTTTCTGGCTGAGGTTGGGGCAAGGTCGC
>NZ_JBHVCP010000103.1:5040-11417 GCF_042803315.1 Streptomyces sp. NPDC057424 | reverse complement strand
CTTCGGGCACCCGTGGTGCCCGAAGCCCCCGCCGCTCGGAAAAGGAGGCCGGATACGGCTCAGTACACCGGCTTGGACGGCTCGATCTGGTTGACCCACCCGATCACGCCGCCACCGACGTGGACCGCGTCCGAGAAACCCGCGGACTTCAGGACCGCGAGGACTTCCGCACTGCGGACACCCGTCTTGCAGTGCAAGACGATCTTCTTGTCCTGCGGGAGGCTCTCCAAGGCGGCGCCCATGAGGAACTCGTTCTTCGGGATCAGCCGGGCGCCCGGGATGGAGACGATCTCGTACTCGTTGGGCTCGCGGACGTCGATGATGTCGATGCTCTCGCCGTCGTCGATCCACTCCTTGAGCTGCTTGGGAGTGATCGTGGAGTCCGCGGCCGCCGCCTGGGCCTCCTCGGAGACGACGCCGCAGAAGGCCTCGTAGTCGATGAGCTCGGTGACGGTCGGGTTCTCGCCGCAGACCGCGCAGTTCGGGTCCTTGCGGACCTTGACCTGGCGGTACTGCATCTCCAGCGCGTCGTAGATCATCAGTCGGCCGACCAGCGGGTCGCCGATGCCGGCCAGGAGCTTGATGGCCTCGTTGACCTGGATGGAGCCGATGGACGCGCACAGCACGCCCAGGACGCCGCCCTCGGCGCAGGAGGGGACCATGCCGGGGGGCGGGGGCTCCGGGTACAGGCAGCGGTAGCAGGGGCCGTGCTCGGACCAGAAGACGGACGCCTGGCCGTCGAAGCGGTAGATCGAGCCCCAGACGTACGGCTTGTTCAGCAGCACGCAGGCATCGTTGACCAGGTAGCGGGTCGCGAAGTTGTCCGTGCCGTCGACGATCAGGTCGTACTGGCTGAAGATCTCCATCACGTTGTCGGCTTCGAGCCGCTCCTCGTGAAGGATCACGTTCACGTACGGGTTGATGCCCTTGACGCTGTCGCGGGCGGACTCGGCCTTCGGGCGGCCGATGTCGGCCTGGCTGTGGATGATCTGGCGCTGCAGGTTCGACTCGTCGACCTCGTCGAACTCCACGATGCCGAGGGTGCCGACGCCCGCGGCGGCCAGGTACATCAGCGCCGGCGAGCCCAGGCCGCCGGCGCCCACACACAGCACCTTGGCGTTCTTCAGCCGCTTCTGCCCATCCATCCCCACGTCGGGAATGATCAGGTGGCGGGAGTACCTGCGGACCTCGTCTACGGTGAGCTCGGAAGCCGGCTCGACCAGGGGTGGCAGCGACACGGGGACTCCGTTGGTCGGTCAATCACTACGGTTGTTCTCCCCGTAACAGTGCCATGCCCTTTTTCATTCCGAGACACCTGTTCCGATACGCGAGACGAATTCGTCCCAGTAGCCGGGCATGGCCTCCCAGGGGTCGGTGCGTCCACCACGGTCCGTGTGGTCGGTGATCCAGACCGTCGCGGCGCCCTGCCAGCGGGCGATGCGCAGCGCCTCGGCCAGGTGGGGGCGGGGCACGCCGTGGACGAAGTGGCAGAAGCTTTCGGGCGCATGGTCGGCGGTCCACTCGGCCACCTGCGACCAGCGGTAGTCGCTCCAGGGCCCGGAGAAGGTGACCAGCTGGTCGGCCAGCTCGACATAGCCGGGGTGCGGGTGGATGCCGTGGCCGAGGACGATGTGGGCATCGTCACGGATCACGCGGAGGGTGGCGACCGTGCGGCGGATCTCGGGCAGCCCGGCGTGGTCCGCCGGGCAGCGCTCCAGGAGGAAGCCGTCGACCTGGTACCAGTCGACGAACCGGTGGGCGTCCGCGATCAGCTCGCCGAAGTTGCGGGTGCCGTACCGGGTGTCGAGGTGGCCCAGGACGCGGATGCCTGCGTTGCGCAGGCGGCCGGCCGCCTCCAGACAGTGGGGGTCGGGGCGGGCGCCGGGGCCGTCGGCCACGTTGAGAACCACCCAGTGCAGCGGGGTGCCGGGACGGGTCAGCTCGCCCCACTCGGTGGGGGCGAGGAGGGGGTGCGCGTAGCCGGGGACGCCGACGCCGGGGCGCAGTTCGGTGCCGGAGGTACGCCGCAGGGATCTGGTCAGATGCGGCATGCCGCCTCCATCCAGATGTCGGCGAGGGACTCCTCCAGGCCGATCCGGGGGCGCCAGCCGAGCCGGTCGCGCGCGGTGCGCACGTCGGCCTGCTGCCAGCTGCCGCAGCCGTCGGGGTACGGGTACGCGACGGGGGGCGCGTGGTCCGGGTCGGGGCGGGGGTGGCCGATGGCCGTGCGCAGGGTGCCGGGTGCGCCGTCGAGTTCGTGGAGGGCGCCACCGTATCCGGCGACACGGGCGAGGACCCCGGCGGCGTCGCGCAGGCGCACGGCGCGGCCGGAGCCGATGTTGATGACGCCCTGCGCGGCGGAGAGCGAGGCGGCGTGGACGGCACGGGCCACATCGCGGACGTCGACGAAGTCGCGCTGCGCGCCGAGGCCGCCGAGCTTCAGTTCGCCGTCGCCGGACTGCATGGCGCGGCGCATGGCCTCGGCGAGACGGCCCAGCGGGGAGCCGGCGGGAGTGCCGGGTCCGGCCGGTGAGAAGACGCGCAGGACGACGGCGTCCAGGCCGGAGCCGAGGACCAGTTCGGTGGCGGCGAGTTTGCTGACGCCGTACGGGCCACCGGGCCGGGGCACGGCGTCCTCGGCCGTGGAGGAGCCGGGCTGGCTCGGGCCGTACTCCGCGCTGCAGCCGATCTGCACGAGCCGGGCGCCGCAGCCGCTGCGGCGCAGGGCCTCGCAGACGGTGGCCACGGCGACGGTGTTGTGGCGGGTGAGCTCGCGGGCGCCGCCGCGGGTGGCTCCGGCGCAGTTGACGATGACGCCGGGGTGGACCGCGTCGAGGAAGCGGGTGAGGGCGCCGGGGCTGCCGGAGGCGAGGTCGAAGCGGACGTCGGCGTCGTCGCCGCGGCCGAGAGCGGTGAGCTGGACGGCCGGGTCGGCGAGCAGACGGTCGGCGACGAAGCGCCCGATGTAGCCGTTGGCTCCGATCAGCAGGACTCTCATCGCGCGGCTCCCCATGTGGCCGGGGCTCCTGGGTGGGTGGTCATGCGGGTTCTCCTCGAGGCGGAAAGGAAGGGATCTGACGGGTGTTGCCTGCGGCGGTGAGGCCGGTGTCCGCGGCGGTCACCGTGCGGGCTCCGACGGTGCGTGGGCCGAGGCCCGGGTGAGCTTGCGGATCGTGTGGACCAGGAGGGCCAGCGCCGCCGCTCCGCAGACGAGCGTGGGGACGCTGCCGGCTCCCCAGGTGGTGACGAGGGTTTCGACGGGGGTGGCGAGGAAGCCGAAGCCAGGGAGCCGGGAGGCGAAGACCGTGGCGAGGGCGGCCGCCTCGACCGTGGCCGTCGCGGTGAGGACCACGGCGGGGGCGTACGTGAAGCCGTGCGTGGTGAGGAGGCGGGCCAGGAACAGGAGGGCGCCGAGGGCGAGGGTCTGCACAGCGGCGGCGGGTTCGTCGAGAACCGCCGCGCAGAGGGTGAGCAGGGCCGCCAGGGCGCCCAGGAACAGGGCGAATGTGCCGAGCAGAAGGGGGCGTACGGCGGCGGCGAAGTCTTCCAGGCCGCGGCTGCCCGCGAGTTTGCGACGGGCGCCCGCCGTGAGGAGGTGCGCGGTCCAGGCGGCGGGCGCGCAGGCCAGGGCGAGGGCCAGGACCGGGGCGACGGTGAGGGGCCAGGGGCCGTGGGCCGTGCCGGTGGGCAGGGCGTGGGGGCCTCCGGCGAGAGCACGGTCGAGCAGACCGTTGCCCAGGAGGGAGTAGGTGACGAGCCATGCGGTCCAGGGGGCGGTCCTGCCGGATGCTGCGCCGGGTCGCGGTCCGGGCCGGTCCGGGCCGGTCCTGCTCAGGGGCCCTCGACGCAGGGCCACGCGGAGGGCCAGAGCGACGGCGAAGGCACCGGCGGCGGCCGCGAGCAGGCGTGACTGTCCCTGAGTGAGGTGCACGGCAGCGACAGCGGCTGCGCACAGCGCGCCGGGCAGGAGCGTCAGAAGAGCCCAGTCGGCGCGCACCCGGGGGGTGGCGGCCGGGGCGGGCAGGGGCGTATCGCCCTCACGGGAGACCCGCGCGTACATCTCCTCGGCGAGGGAGAACACGTCCCGGTGGCGGAAGCGGGCGGCGGTCCGGTCCGTGATGCCGTGCGCCTCCAGCCCCGCGGCGATCTCGAGGGGGTCCACCGCGCGCTCGCACAGCTCCCGGTGACGGTGCATCAGTGCCTTCACCGGGTCGGCAGCGCCCCGCCGCGGGGTGGACGCCTTGCGATCGGCGGCAGGATCCCGTTTCGCGGGCACCTCGCGATCGGCGGCAGAGTTCCGACTCCCGGCCCCCACGCGATCGGTGACCACCTCAGGGGTGGTCGAGTCCGCGGTGGTCGAGTCCGTGGGCGCGCCGTCCGGTTCCTTCGCCGAGCGGGCGTCCCAGGTCCCGGCGCTGGTCGGGGTTCCCGGGCGGTCCAGTTCGCCCAAGTCCTTCATCGCACACCCTCCTGGGCGGGGACGGCAGTGGTGGCGCGTACGGGCCTGCCGGCCGCCCAGCCGGGGCCGCTGCGGGCGGTGAGGCGGGGCGATGCGGCGGCCCAGCGGACGGGCACGTGAGCCTCGGCGGGAACCGCGAACGGCAACGGCTCGCCCGCTCCGTCGAGGACGACACGGCGAACGGGAGCCCGCGAGACGATCTCCAGGTAAATACCGTGAAAAGCCTCGATGTTCTGCTCGACCGTGAACAGTTCCAGGGCACGGGCACGAGCGGCGGCGCCCAGGCGCGCACGGCGCTCGGGGTCGCGCAGCAGCGACACGCATGCCTCGGCGAGCGCCCGCGGATTGCGCGGCGGTACGACGAGCCCCGTGCCGCCGATGACCTCCACGACCGCGCCGACATCCGTCGACACGGTCGCGCTCCCGCAGAGCATGGCCTCGACGAGGCCGATGGGGAAGCCCTCGACGACGCTGGAGAGGACGGTCACGGCGCACGAGGCGTAGGCGTCGGCGACGGCCGGGAGCTCGGGGCCGCCGATCTCCTCGAAGGACACCGGGTTGTCTCCGGCGGTGTGCGGGCCCTCGGCCTCGTCAGGGAAGAGCTGGGCGGCGAGTGTCCTGCAGTGGCCGAGATAGGCCGCGCCCTCGGGGCCGGCAGGGGCGCCCACGATGCGCAGGCGCGTCCTCGGCTCCTGCTTGCGGACCTCCGCGAAGGCGTGCAGCAACGAGACCAGGTCCTTGGCGGGTTCGACGCGGCCGACCCAGACGAGCGTGTCCGGGTCCGCGCAGTCCGGGGACTCGCCCACCTCGGCGAAGGGCCGGGCGTCCATGCCGGGGTAGACCGTGCGGAGCTTCTCGCGGCCGGCACCGCAGCGCTCCTGCCAGCGGCGGGCGTGTGTGTTGCCGGCGGTGACGACATCGGCCTGCCCATAGGCCTCGGCGGCGAGTCGGCCCTGGAAGGCCGCCAGAAGGGACCGCACGGCGGGCGGGGCGTCCGGGGCAGTGAGGTAGTGGGTCCGCAGGCGCACGCCGTACTCGGTGATCATCAGGGGAACACCGGTGAAGTGCCGGGCGAGCAGGCCCGGCAGGACGGCGGTGCCGCCGGACGCGGCGTGGCAGAGGTCGACCGCACCGAGCCCGTCGTCCTCGCACCAGTCGAGGGAGAGGGGGCGCAGGGCGCGTTCCAGATGCCCGGCCACGGTGAGTAGATCCGCCACACGGGCCTCGCGCGCGGCACGGTGGGCGCCGGGCGCACGACAGGCGCGTTCGAGGATGCGCACGGCGGCCTCGGAGCGGAGCGCTCCCACCAGCCCACCCTCCTCGCGAGCGAGTTCGGCGAGCCCGTACAGAGCGTTGGCGAAACGGTCCGCCTCCGAGGCGGGCGCACCCCCGGGAACTCCTCCGGCAGCATCGGAGGCACCCCGGGTGAGCACCCCGGCAGTGCCGGAGGCGCCCCCCGGCACGCCGCACAGCACGGCAGCCATTTCCCCGAAGCACTCGGTGAACCGCCGGCGCGCGCGGCGCCCGAATACCACCTCGTCGTCCTCGGCCATCCACAGCGGTGCGGTGCGTACCCTGCGGACGTTCGGTGACAGCGGGATCCAGCCCTCGTCCTCCTGGTGCTCGCTGCGGCTGAGCGCGTAGACGTCGAACTCGTGCTGGGCGAGCCCGCGCACCAGCCGGTCGCACCAGAGCCTGGCGTCACCGCTCACATACGGATAGCCACCTTCCGTAAGCAGTCCGATACGCACGAGTGCACCCCCGATCTCCCGTAAGGGGAGCCGCCGTTGCCCGGCGGCTCGCAGCGGGACGAACGTATGCGGACAAGGCGGTGGTGGGGGGGGGGGGGGTGGGGGGGGACCCACAAAACCCTGGAGAGGCAGTAAAGAAAGCACGGGGGGGGGGGAGAGAGAGACAG
>NZ_JBHVCP010000103.1:0-5030 GCF_042803315.1 Streptomyces sp. NPDC057424 | reverse complement strand
CGACCTAACCCCCCGTGGCCCCCCCCCAACCCCAGATGGGGGCCCCGCCGGGGCCCGGCGGCCCCCTGCGGCACCACCGTTTGCCGACCGGGGGGGGGCCCGCCGCCGGTTTGCCCGCCCCACCACCAAAAGGGGTGAACGGTCGTAACTTTCCCGTGCGGGTCGCGTTCTGTCGCGCTAGGAGATCAAGCGGACACGGATCGTCATGCCGCGGCCGGCTCCCGTCGCCGGGACCGGCGTCGCGCCGCGGCCTCCGGGGCGAACGCGGGTACGGCGGCCGGACAGCGGGTGCTGGAACACCGTGGCGGCCTGCCCGCCGCGCAGCCGCCGCGATGCCTCGCCGGAGGCCCGCCGCACGTCGATGCCGGCCGCCATCCGGGCCTTGCATCCGCGCGCCCACGCCGCGGTGCAGGCCGAGCGGCGCGTACGCCACGGTCGACTTGCCGCAGCCGGACTCATCGACCAGGGCCGGGACGACGCGCCGTTACGGACGGACGGAGAGGCCGTCGAAGGCCCGCAGGGCGCCGAAGTCCGCGCTCAACCCCCCGGATACGCCCAGGCGTTGGTGCGGCAGCGGATGCCGTCGTGATCGAGGAACTTGGTCTGCTGCTGCATGACCGGTGCGAGGTCACCGTCCTTGTCGCAGGTGACATGGCCGTAGCCGAGGCGGTGGCCGATCTCGTGGTTGATCAGCATCTGCCGGTAGGCGTGGATCTTGCTGTCACCGTAGGTCTCCGAGCCCCGCGCCCACCGGTAGGCGTTGATCATCACGCGATCGGTCGCGGCCGAATCGCAGGAGACGTTGTCCTCGGTGGTGTCCAGACCCGACTTGGCGCACCAGTCGGCGGTCGTGCCGGGGCTGGCGAGTGTGATCACGAAGTCGGGCTTGCCGGAGTAGATGCGCTCGAAGGTACGCGCGCCGTTGTGGGCCCAGCTGCGCTGGTCGTTGAGCGTCCTCTGCACGGCCTCGGCGAACAGCGCACCGTCCAGTCCGAGCCCCTGCTCCACGTCCACACGGTAGGTGAACTTCTGCCCGGCACCCGGCGCCTCGGCGATGCCGGGAACGGCGTCGAACTTCCCGGATCCCCTGAGCTCGGCATCGAGCGGGTACGTCTTGCCCATCTTCTCGTCGTACGTCAGCGGCGTGGCCTCGGGGGCGGGCGCGCGGCCGTCCGCGCGGGACGCGGAGTCCCGGACGTCGCGGGTCTGGTCGGTGGCGGACTGCGACTGCGCGCCGGCGCCGCCGGGGTCGTCGGCGACCTGGCCGGCGACGACGACGGCCAGCACGGTGGTGACGGCCGCGGCCGCGATGCCGGTGAAGGCACGCCCCTTGCCGCCCCTGCCCGGCACGGGCGTACCGGTCGGCCCCGCGTCGTCGTGACCGCCGGACCCGGAGCTCTCCGGGGCGCCGACGCTCCAGTCCGTGACGGAGGCGTAGGCGTCCGCGGCGTGCGCGGAGGCGGGCGTGCGGGGCGCGAAGACGTCGTCCTCCTCGTCGACGAAGGCATCGAGATAGTCCTGCCGCGGCCCGGGCACGGATGCCCGGCGCTGCCGCGGTATCGGAACACCGACGCCTGCGGGCCCCCCGCCGTTCCCTCTCGACTCACCCCAGCCGCCGCCGGCTTCCCGCTGCTCGGGATGCCCGCCACGAGCTTGCGGGACACCGTGCGCGGGGGTGCCGTCGGGAAGCCGCGGTACACCGCGCGGCGGCGTACCGCCGGCGAAGCGGGGCACCCCGTGCGCGGGGGTGCCGTCCGGCAGCCGGGGGCCGCCCCGCACGGGAGTCCCGTCGGCAAACCCCGGCACCCCCCTGGCCGCGGTCCCGTCCGGCGATCGGGGAACACCCTGCCCGGGAGTCCCGTCCGGCGGCCGGGGAACACCCCGCGCCGGGGTCCCGTCGGCAAGGCGGGGCACCCCACGCACCGGTGTGCCGTCGGGCAGGCGCGGGACGCCCTGGGCCGGCGCGCCGTCCGGGTGCCAGCCGTCGGGCAGGCGCGGCATGCCGTGCGGCGGCGTTCCGTCCATCGGCTCGGGCCGCGGCCCGGGCATCCTGCGCGGGCCCTGCGACGACCAGCCGCCCTGCGGGGCACCGGGCGGTGCGGTCCGGGCTCCCCGGCCGGCGTCCGGCGCCTGGCCCTGGCCCGTCCTCTGACCCTGCGCGGATCCGGTCCGGCCGCCCCGTACTGCGGTCGTGTCCGCGCTGTCGCTCTTGGCGACCGGCCCACGGCGGCTGTGGCGTCCCACGTCGCGCCTCAGCCCCCCATGCTCTCGTCGGTGCCTTCTCTGTCGACGGCGTCGCCCCCGGTGTCCGCCCGGCCGGCCCGCCTCGCCCGCTGTGCGCCCAACTCTCCCGCGTCCTCGAGAAGTTCACGAAACGCCAGGGCCACGGTCTCCGGGTACTCCATCATCGCCACATGTCCCGCATCGGGCAACGTCACCAGCCGGGAGTCACGGAAGGCCCGGGCTGCCTTCTGCGCCATGCGGAAGCCGACGAGCTGGTCGCGGCCGCCGTAGACGAGGAGGGTGGGCGCGAGAACCCGTTCGGCCTGACGCCACAGCCCCTGCTGGCCGCCCAGCGTGTACGCGTTGACGATCCCGCGCGCGGAGCGGGCCATCGCGTCCCAGAAGTACGGCAGCCGCAGCCGCCGCTCCATCTCCTGCACGGCGTTGCGGAATCCTTCCGGCGTCACCCGCCCTGGATCCCCGTAACACAGCGCCATCACGCCACGGACCCGCTGCTCCGCCGTCCACTCCCGGGTGAGCCGGGTGAAGAGCAGGGCGACGCCCGGCACCGCCAGCAGCCCCGTGGGCACGGCGGCGCGCTGCACTCGGATTTCCGGCAGAGCGGGCGACACAAGCGTGAGCGTACGGACCAGATCGGGCCGGACCGCGGCGACACGGGTGGTGACGGCGCCACCGAGCGAGTTCCCGAACAGGTGCACGGGACCGCGTCCGGAGGCGTCGAGGTACCGGATGACCGCGCGCGCGTGCGCCGTGACGGAGTAGTTGCCGTCGTCCGGCGGCGGGGAGTCACCGAAGCCCGGCAGGTCGAGGGCCTCGCCGTCGACGTAGCCGTCCAGCAGCGCCATCAGCGCCGACCAGTTCTGCGAGGAGCCGCCGAGTCCGTGCACGTACAGCGCGGGCGCCAGCCCCTGGCGCGCGGGAGGTCGCGACCGGACCGTCAGCGTGACCCCGGGCAGCTCGACCGACCGCAGGTGCTCACCCTCCGCGACCCGGACGGTCCCCACCTTCGGCAGCACGTTGGCGGGCGGCACGAACGGCAGCTCGGTCGAAGACATGCGGCAATGTTACGAGACGATCACGCGGTGACTCATGTGTTCGGCTGTGTTCGCCGTCACAGGGATCGGCCAGTTGAGACGGCGGAAGAGGAGGCACCCGAGCGCCCGTGGGTAGCAGTCAACGGGATGAGCAGTGCGTCACGTCCCGGACGCGGATCGCATAGCGTCCGGATCGGGTGTCTCCTAGGCTCGTACAGAGGGCACCCGCGTGTGGCCCCTGCATTCCCAGGGACGTTCGTAGGAAGGGAGCCCAGCATGGCCGTAGACCCCACCGACCCGGAGACGTTCGAGGCCGAGGACGAGCAGGACGAGCGGGAGATCGACGTCGAGGCCCCCGAGGTCGACGCGGCCGAGCAGCAGGCGGACATCACGCCGGACCGCGACGACCCGCTGACCGACGTCGATCCGGATCGCGCCAACGAGGCCGACCTGGCGGAGCAGGCCCGGATCGTCTCGCTCGACGAGGACGACTACCGGTGACACTCGCCGCCGACGGGCGCCGGGCAACTCCACCGAACAGGAAAGAGGCAGGATTTTGCCCGCTCTGACCCTGTTTGAAACCTTCGCAACCGCTTTCGTAACCGTCCAGTCCGTGAAATTCTGCGCTCTCACCGCGCACACCACGGTTACCGAAAAGTACGATAGCGACGCGGCCAGATCCGCACGTGGACGACTATGGGAGGCGGCGTGACAGCCATCGAGCAGACAGAGGCGGTTCGCCCGCGGGGCACACGCCTGCCGCGCCGTGCCCGACGCAACCAGCTCCTGGGCGCCGCCCAGGAGGTCTTCGTGGCCCAGGGCTACCACGCGGCCGCGATGGACGACATCGCGGAGCGCGCGGGCGTCAGCAAGCCGGTGCTCTACCAGCACTTCCCGGGCAAGCTCGACCTCTATCTCGCACTGCTGGACCAGCACTGCGAGTCGCTCATCCAGTCCGTACGCAACGCGCTCGCGTCGACGACCGACAACAAGCAGCGCGTCCGGGCGACGATGGACGCCTACTTCGCCTACGTCGAGGACGACGGCGGCGCCTTCCGCCTGGTCTTCGAGTCGGACCTGACGAACGAGCCCGCCGTGCGCGAGCGCGTCGACAAGGTCACGAACGAGTGCGCGGAGGCGATCTGCGACGTCATCGCCGAGGACACCGGCCTGTCGCGCGCGGAGTCGATGCTGCTCGCCTCTGGCCTGGGCGGCCTCGCCCAGGTGGTGGCGCGCTCCTGGCTGCACAGCGACCGCAGCGTGCCGCGCGACCAGGCCGTGCAGTTGCTCACCTCGCTGGCGTGGCGCGGTATCGCGGGCTTCCCGCTGCACGGCATGGACCAGCCGCACCACTGAGGGTGCCTTGTTCCCGCCCGGTGTTCGCTCGTGGCGTTCTCGGGCGGAGCATGTACGTCCCCTCACCGGGCTAATGTGTGCTGCGTACGGCGCGGAAGGTCGCGCACATCACTGACCGTCGGAGGGACATAGCCGTGGAGGTCAAGATCGGCGTGCAGCACGCGCCCCGCGAGATCGTTCTGGAGAGCGGTCAGACCGCCGAGGAGGTCGAGCGCGTGGTCGCCGAGGCGCTGGCCGGGAAGTCGCAGCTGCTGAGCCTCGTGGACGAGCACGGCCGCAAGCTCCTCGTCCCGGCCGACCGTCTCGCGTACGTCGAGATCGGTGAGCCGGCCCCGCGCAAGGTGGGCTTCGGCGCGCTGTAGGCGCATGCGCGAAGGGGGCGGGACGGCTGTCGGC
>NZ_JBHVCP010000102.1:0-11489 GCF_042803315.1 Streptomyces sp. NPDC057424 | reverse complement strand
GCCCGCGCTCCCCCGCGCGGGCCGCCCTTAAACGTCGGGTCCGGCCGTCCCCAACGGACCCGCCTCATACGGAGGTTCCATGGCCGACAACGTCACGTCGCTGTTCCGCAGTACCGCGGCACACAGCCCGTCGATGGCGGCTCTGACACGTGAGGGCGGCGAGGGAGCCGGCCCCGTGGACTTCTGTATCCCCTGCAACCCGTACTTCCCGACCCCGGCCATGTTCGAGGACATGGCGGGCCGGCTGCGCGACATCATCACGTACTACCCGAGCAGCGCCGACACGATCACCGCCGAGCTGTGCAGCCTGCTCCAGCTGCCGCCGCAGTGCGTGGCCATGGGCAACGGCTCGACCGAGCTCATCACCTGGATCGACCACCTGCTGGTCCGCGAGTCCCTCGCCGTCCCCGTCCCCACCTTCGGCCGCTGGACCGACCAGCCCATGGAGACAGGCAAGCGGGTCGACATGTTCCCGCTCCAGGAGTCCAGCGGATTCGCCCTCGATCTCGCGCAGTACGCCGAGTTCATCCGGGCCCGGGGCACGCGCGTCGCGGTGATCTGCAACCCGAACAACCCCGACGGCGGCTTCCTGCACAAGCACGCCATCGTGCAGTTCATGGACGCCATGGCCGACCTCGACCTGATCGTCATCGACGAGTCGTTCCTGGAGTTCGCGGACGCCGAGGCCGAGCCGTCCGTCGTCCAGGAGGCGATGCTGCGGCCCAACGTCGTGGTGCTGCGCAGCCTCGGCAAGAACTTCGGCCTGCACGGCATCCGCTTCGGCTACCTCGTCGCCAACCCGGCGCTCGCGGGCCGGATCCGCTCGATGCTCCCGAAGTGGAACCTCAACTCCTTCGCCGAGCACGTGGTGTTCATGCTGAAGGAACACGGCGCCGAGTACGCGCAGAGCCTCCAGCAGGTGCGCCGCGACCGCCGCGACATGGCCGGCCAGCTCTCTTCCCTGCCCGGACTGACGGTCTACCCGTCGCAGGGCAACTTCCTCTTCGTGCGCCTCCCCGTGGGCGCCGAGGGCACCGTGGTACGGGACCGGATGCTCACCGAGCACCGGATCCTGGTCCGCGAGTGCGGCAACAAGATCGGTTCGTCCAGTCGCTTCCTGCGTCTCGTGGTGCGCCCCCAGGTGGACGTGCGTCGCCTGGTGTCCGGCCTGGAACAGGTGCTCTACGGGACGTCCAGGAGGGGAGCCGCCGTACCCGAGCTGGGCAATGGGACCAGCTACAGCTCGGGTACGGCGGCCGTGGACCGTCTGGTGAGCGAGACGAACGGGGCCGGGATGCGGGGACTGGCGGCGCAGGCCATCGGTACCGGTGGCCCAGGTCCCGCCGCCGCGCCCGCCGCCGTCGGCACCGGCATGCCGCTCCCCGCCGCAGCGTCCGCCGTGCCGGCGGGCCCGGGCGGCGGGATGCCGATGCCGACGGCCCCCCAGCCCGACCCGCAACCCGCTCCCCAGCCCGCACCGCAACCCATGCCGGCACCGGCGCAGCCGCTCGCTCCGGCGGCCCAGGCCCCGGCACCGCCGCTCGCTCCGGCGCAACCGCTCGCTCCGGCACAGCCGTTCGTGCCGACGCAGCCGCTCGCACCGGCCGCCCAGGCCCCGACTCCGGTTCCGGCCCCGGCTCCGGCCCCGGCTCCGATGGCCGCGCCGATGCCGATGCCCACCGGGCCCACCCCGCCCGGTGTTCCCGCCCGGGGCGGGCTCACGGCAGCCCAGGTCCGGGGGACGAACGGGCTTTCGCCGGCGCCGGCCACGGGGTGGCCCGCCGCGCAGAGCTGGCCCAACGCGGCGGGCATGGGGCAGGCGGGGTAGTCGCAGCCCGGCTGCGCTACACCGGGTTCAGCCTCCACTGCTGACAGTTGTTGTTGAGCCAGGACCACTGGCGTACGTCCGCGCTGTCCGACGTGGCGCAGTCCGCCACGTCGGCCACCTTGCCGGTGGCCTTGTTGACGATGCGGACGTGACCGGCGTCCGTGGCGACGAACTGGAAGCGCTGGCAGGTGTTGTCCAGCCAGGACCACTGACGCAGGTCGGCGCCGTCGGCGGAGGAGCAGTCGGCGGTGTCCAGGACCTTGCCGGTGGCGACGTTCACCATGCGGTGGGTGTCGTCACCGAGGTCCTGAAGACGCCAGCGCTGGTTGGTTCCGCCGTTGCAGGTGTACTGCTGGACGTTGGCACCGTCGGCCGCCGAACCTCCCGCCACCTCAAGACACTTGCCGCTGTTGCGGTTGGTGACGGTGTAGGTCGTCGAGGCGGCGGCCGGCTCACCGGAGGGCCCGGGGAGAGAGGCACCCAGCCGCACCGGCGTCCCGAAGTTCGGCGTGCCGTCGGAGTTCCAGGTGAACTTCTGCGCCCGGGTCGTACGGCCGTTGTCGCAGCCCTCGGAGGCGGAGTCGTTGGCGTGGTAGACGATCCAGTTCTCGCGGCCGTCGGGCGAGGTGAAGAAGCCGTTGTGGCCGGGCCCGTACACCCCGTTCGCGTCACTGCGCTGGAAGACGGGCGTGGACTTCTTGGTCCAGGAGGAGGCGGACAGCGGGTTGGAGCCGGTCAGCTCCAGTTGCCCGAGCTTGTAGTCGGGCGTCCAGCAGCCGCTCGCCGAGTAGATCAGGAAGGTCCGGCCGCCCCGCTGCAGCACCTCGGCGCCCTCGTTGACGGTGCCGCCCTGCCGTTCCCAGGCGTACGTCGGTCTGGAAATCGTCGAGTACGCACCGCTGACGGTGTACGGGTTCGACATCGGCGCGATGACGACGTTCTGCGTCCCGCCGGTGTTGGCGCTGCCCAGCATGTACAGCCGGCCGCCCACGTTCAGCACGCTCGGGTCCAGCATCCACGCGTTGCTGAGCTGCCCCTTGTAGGTGTACGGGCCCATGGGGTCGGAGCCCGCGCTCTCCAGCACATGGCTGCGCTGCGTCGGGTTGTAGTCGGACACGTTCTGCCCGGCGACGTAGTACAGGTACCAGCGGCCGTTGAGGAAGTGCAGCTCCGGCGCCCAGATGTTGCAGCAACGGGAGGCGGCGTCACCCTTCCACACCTGGACGCTGGGGGCGGTGGAGAGCCCGGCGAGGGTGGTGGACTTGCGGATGGTGATGACGTCGGTCCAACTCGTCGTCACCAGGTAGTAGTTACCGTCGTGGTAGGAGATCCAGGGGTCGGCGCCCTTGACGGACTTGACCGGGTTGGCGAACGAGGCGGCGCTCGCGGAGGGCTGGCCGACGGACAGGGCCAGCAGCAGCGCGGCCAGCAGGGTCAGTAGGCGACGGGCCATCCGCTGCTCCAGTTCAGGAGGTTGATACCGAGCTTGGGCGTGCCGTTCGCGTTGCCGTCGTAGTAGTGGTAGACGATCAGATCGCCGTCACTGTCCTTCAGGATCGACTGCCCGCCCGGCCCGATGACGTTGCCGTGCGACTCGAGCACGGGCGTTCCGCCGTTCCTCATCAGGTCGACGCCGTTCTTGTCGCGGTACGGCCCGGTGATGCTGGAGGCGCGCCCGACCTTGACCTTGTACGTCGAACTGGTGCCGCTGCAGCAGGTGTCGTACGAGGCGAAGAGGTAGTAGTAGCCGCCCCGCTTGACGATGAAGGGCGCCTCGACGGCCTTGGTCCCGGTGGGGCGGGAGGCGAGCGAGTACCGCGTGGTGTTGGAACCGAGCTGCTTCCCGGTGGACGGGTTGATCTGGATCATCTTGATCCCGGTCCACCAACTGCCGAACGACATCCACCACTTGCCGTCGTCGTCCACGAAGAGGTTCGGGTCGATGGCGTTGAAGTCGCTGGAGGAGTTCGACGTGTAGACGGTGCCCTGGTCGGTCCAGCTGCCCGGCCGGCCGGTGCTGGAGGTGGCCAGTCCGATGGCGGAGGTGTTCGAGCCGAACTTCGAGACGGAGTAGTACATCAGGTACTTGCCGCCGTGGTAGGAGATGTCCGGCGCCCAGGCCTCGGGGACGGACGAGTAGTTCCGCCACCAGCTGGGCCTGCTGGAGAAGGCGTCAGCGCCGTTCCGGAAGGCGGTGCGGTCACCGGAGGTCTTGCTGGAGATGCCGCCCCCGGTCGCGTACAGCAGGTACTGGCCGGACGAGGTGCGGAGCATCGACGGGTCGTGCGTGACGACGTCGCCGGTGACGCGGCCGGGGTTGGGGTACGCGGACGCCGTGCTCGGAATCAGTGCCAGGAGGGCGGCGGCGGGGAGGGCGAGCAGGGCGGTTCGACTGCGGAGCGTACGGGGATTGCTGAGCGTACGGGGACTGCGGCTCATGCGGGTCCTCTCCTTGCGGTGGGGGTGAAGAGCTGCCCGATATTTCGAACAACATTCGCAAGTTCGAACGGACCGTAGAATCGAACACCTTGCGCGTCAATGGTCCGCGCAGCAACAGCTGCGCGGACCATGGGAGTTCGGCTGAGGTGCGAGGGGCCGCGCGCGGCCCTGCCGCGGCAGTGTCAGCCGGTCGGGAGGCCCAGCCCGTAGTACGTGACGTGGTAACCATCCACGTACTCGGCCTCGCCGCCGACGATCAGACCGGTCGGCTCGCTCACCCCCGCCGCCCTGGCCGTCGCCACGAGCATCTCCGCGAGGGCGCGGCCCTTGGGTTCGCCGGGGCCTCCCGCGTCCACGCGCCACACCGGATCGTCGTCGCGCCAGACCGAGGCCGTACCCGGGTGCTCGGCGACAGTGCCCCAGCCGAGCGAGGCCGCATCGACGCCGCCCGGGGCGAAGCAGCCGATCGACAGCCGGTCGCCGCACGCCACGTCGAAGAGGAGGGGCGCGCTGCCGCCGGTCCGCCCGTAGAACGGCATCCCGATACCGATGCCGAGGGCGGTCGCCTCCGCGGGCAGGGCGTCGAGGAAGTCGCCCAGCGCCCGGGTGACGGTCTCCCAGCTGCGGGCGGTCCAGCCGCCCGGGAAGCCGAGGCCGGCGTTGGCCGGATCGCGGTTGCTGCCGAAGAAGCCGCTGATCGCATGCTCTTCGCCGCTGCCCTGCCGCCAGAACCAGTTCTCCGCCGGGCCGGTGGGCTGCAGGACCAGCTCCGGCCCCGACTTCCCGGCGCGCAGCTCCAGGGTGTCCGGGCTGCCGCGCCAGCGCATGAAGGGGGCGCCCCACAGCGGCCCGCTGTCGTAGAAGGGACCCATGTCGCCGTGCGAACCCATGACGGACGGCCGGCCCAGGGCCGCGGTCAGTTCCTCGCCGGCCGCACGGAAGGCGGCGGCCTGTGCCGCGGCGTCGGGTGCGGCGGTCGCCACCGGCACCGCGAGCTCCACGTACGACTCGCCATCGGTGTAACGCTCTTCGTAGGTCCCGACGGGACGCAGGCGGGCGTCACCCGAGGACCGGCCGGTGACCAGGACGGGATGGTCCGCCGTGCCGCCCCGGGCCCAGCCGAGCCCGTCCGCCAGGGCCTTCACCCCGTCCGGTGTCCATCCGCCGGCGTCCGCCGCGACGAGCCGCCGGGCGAGGTCCGCGAGGGATTGTTCTTCGGTGCTGCCCCGTTGTCCGTTCATGCGCCCATCGTGCCGCAGCCCTATCCCTCGATGTCGAGCGCGGTCCCGTACAGCCGGTCCACCTTCAGCCGGATGACGACGCGGCGTTCGTCGACCAGGTTCTGCAGGAAGGCCTCTTCGTCCTCCGGCCTGGCGGCCTGCGGGAGCATGCCGAGGAGTTCACGGCCCACCGCGTCACCGGGAGCCATCGTGACGTCGGAGACCTCCGCCTCACCCTCGGCGACGGCGAACGACCACACGTCCCCGCCCCGCACATGCAGCGCCGCTCGCGGGTCGCGCCGCAGGTGCGCGAGCTTGACGCGGTCGGCCGTCGTGGAGAACCGCACGATGCGGGCCTCGGGGTCCCAGCTGTACACCATGGTGGTCAGGTGCGGGTGGCCACTGCGCTTGACGGTGGCGAGCGTGCCGAACTGCTCCGTGCCGAGCAGGTCGGAGAGGGCTGCGTCGGACAGGGGGCGAGGTGCCGGTCTCTGCGTCATGACATCGCCAACACCGGTGCGGCGCAGATCATTTCAGGGTGCCGGAAGGAGTCCGAGTCCGACCTCGGCACGTACGGTCTTGCCAGGCGCCGGCTTCCGCTCCAGGTCCTCCCACCGGTCGGACAGCGCGGCGACCAGGACCAGTCCCCGGCCGTGTTCGTCGAGGGAGCCCGGCCGCTCCACGCCGCGCGGCCCTGGCGGGTTCGGCGGCCCGCTGTGCGTGTCGGTCACCTCGACACGGACACTGCCGCCGACGAGCGACAGCCGCAACTCGAAGTCCCTGCCCGGCACACGCCCGTGCGTCACGGCATTGGCGGCGAGCTCGGAGACGATCAGGGCGACGGCGTCGGAGGCGTCCGTGCCGTGGGGGATGCCCCAGCTGTGCAACCGTCCGACGGCCAGGTGCCGGGCCAGGCGTGCGCCGCGGGGAGTGGCGCTGAACCGCTGCACGAACACACGCACGGTGACGGCGGGTCGGGGAGTGGCAGGTGCTGTCATGCCGCCAATGCCCCGCGCCGGAACCCCTCTGTGCGAGGTCGGAGCCGCGTACGCCGGTGCGGCGTACGCGGTCACGGACTGGACAGTACCGGTGACGTGCCGTAACCATGACGCGCGGGAGGTGATCGACGGTGGTCGATGGCGCGGTGGGGGCGGGAACGGGCGGCGAGCCGGAGTCGTCGGACAGCCTGCGGACGTTCGGGGCGGTGGTCCAGGGCTTGCGCGAGCACGCGGGGCTGAGCCGGGAGGAGTTCGGCGAACTGGTCCGGTTCTCCAGACACACGGTGGCTTCCATGGAGTTGGGGAGGCGGATGCCGGATCCGGTGTTCGTGGAGCGGGCGGACGAGGTCCTCGGAAACACGGGGGCTCTCCGGAAAGCAGGAGAACGGCTGGCGCGACAACCCGGGTTGGCTGCTTGGTTCCGGCAGTGGGCTCGACTGGAGCAGGTGACGATCACCTTGTGCACATATGAGTGCCGCATGATCCCAGGTCTGCTCCAGACGGAAGCGTACGCACGTCAGCTCTTCATCGACGAGTTGCCGCCGTTGTGCGACGAGCAGATCGAGGCCCAGTGGGAGGCTCGCGCCGAGCGTCAGCGGTTGCTGCGAGAACGGCCGAACACTGCGTTCAGCTTCATCCTCGAACAGCACTTGTTCCTGCGGGGTACCGGCGGCGCGCAGACGACCCGCGAGCTCGTCGATCACGTGCTGGAACTGGCCGACCTGCGGAACGTTGAGATCCAGATCATGCCGCTGCTGCGGGAGTCCCACTCCGGACTGCACGGCCCCATGCAGCTGCTGGAGACTCCGGAGAACCAGTGGTTCGCCTACACCGAGGGGCAGCAGAGCGGCCAGTTGACCGCCGACCCAAAGGTGGTCATCGTGCTCCAGCGGAGGTATGCCAGCATGCGTGCACAGGCTCTTTCCCTCTCAGACTCCGTGAGCCTGTTGCAGCGGATGCGAGGAGACCTATGAGCACCTCCGACAAGGCCTGGCGTAAGTCGAGTTACAGCAGCAGCGGCTCCGGCGACTGCCTGGAAATAGCCACCCGCCCCGACACCGTCCACATCCGCGACTCGAAGAACAAACAAGGCCCCCAGCTCACCCTCTCCCCCACCGCCTGGTCCGCCTTCGTCTCGCACGCCACGAAGTGACCGTCGAACACACTCGTCACCGCCGACCGCCGAACTCCCAGTCGTGGACCTCGACGTCGGCGTACCGGCCCCGGGTCAGCACGGCACGCGCCGCCTCCGCGTCCGGGGCCCGCACCAGCGCTGCCGTTCCCACCCACACGGCACCATCGTCGGACAGCAGTGGCCCGTAGGCGATCAGCTCGTCCCGGTCGTAGGGCACGTCGAGGTCGACGGCCGTCCCCGAGCCGAAGCCGAGCACGAGGTATCGGTCTCCACCACTCGGTCCACCGGGAAACTCCCACATGGTCCGCCCCAGAAGATTGCGCCAGCGTCGCACCAGCACGTCCCGGTACGCCCCGGCCTGGTAGTTGGGCTCGTCGAAGGCGAACGCCCGCGCGGCGGCGGCATCCGGCAGATCGACGATGTGCACACTGCCCGTGGGCGTCTCACCGTCATCCGAGAAAGTCGGCCCACGGGCGATCAACTCCGCCTCGTACCGGTCCATATAGGCCCAGTGCGCTTCCCCCAGCTCCTCGCGCAGGGGCAGGGAGCCGGGCCGGTCGCGGTGATAACAGAAGAACTCCATGACCCAAGACCCTGCCATCCCCAACAGCTGACTACTCTCATCTCCCGACCAACTCGCGACCGCAGGAGATACAGCCAGTGCGCAGCGCCGCCGTAACACCCGAGGGCGACCGAATCCGCTGGGTCGAACTGCCGGGGCAGGAGCCGCCACGCGTCTACGTGCACGGGCTGGGCGCCACGTCACCGGCCTACTTCGCTGCCGTCGCGGTCGACCCGAGGCTGTCCGGCCGCCGCTCCCTGCTCCTGGACCTCCTGGGCCACGGCATCAGCGACCGCCCGGCGCACTTCGACTACACGCTGGAATCACACGCCGACGCGCTCGCCAGCGCCCTGACGGCAGCGGGCGTCTCGGCCGCCGACGTGATCGCCCACAGCATGGGTGGCTCGGTCGCGATCGTCCTGGCCGCCCGTCACCCCCACCTGGTCTCCCGGCTGGTCCTGATCGACGCCAACCTCGACCCGGCCCCGCGTACCCCGGGTTCGTCGGGCAGCAGCGGCATCGCCGCCTACTCCGAGGAGGAGTTCCTGAAGGGCGGTTGGGAGGAGGTCCGCGACCGGGTCGGCCCGCACTGGTGGTCCACGATGCGCCTCGCGGGCCGCGAGGCCCTGCACCGCAGCGCGTTCCACCTCACGCGCGGTACGGTCCCGACAATGCGCGAGCTCCTGGTGGACCTGAAGATCCCCCGCACCTTCCTGCTCCCCGAGGCGGACGGACCACTCCCCGGCGTGGAATCCCTGACGCAGGCCGGCGTATCCGTGGTGGCGATCCCCAACTGCGGCCACAACATCATGCTGGACAATCCGGAGGCCTTCGCCGCCGCCACGGCCGCCGCCCTCACGCCCACGGCCGAGAACTGATCACTCGGACGTCCGGGCGAGTGAACCTTACGATCGCTTAGCGTCAGTGTCGACTGCTTCGGTGAAGAGTTGGGCCAATTTGCGACCCACATGGACAGCTCCTCCGGACGTGCATCCGAAGGAGCTGTCGCTGTCATGAATTGTCGGCGGGCTGCTGGCAGAAACCCGCACCGTGTCCTGTCACCATGGAGGGCAGACCAGGCCACCCGCCTTTCTCGGCTCGAGGGACTCCTCGCGGAAGACCTCAAGGGAAGCCCTGAGCAGAGGAATCTCGATCTCCTGACGGACAAAGCTCAGCCGAGTGGAACTGTCGTCCATGCGGAACTCCAGCAGGAGTTCCCCCCGCTTCCCATCGATCATCTCGACGACTTCCATCGACTCGTAGTCGTTGCAGTCGCTCAGAATGATAAGAGCGGCGAACTCCCGTCCGTAGACGGAGAATCTCCTCATAGCCATCCATCCGCGAGCGAAGGTGCGGCACGGGAGGGCTGTCGAGCACCGGCAGCCCTCCCGGCCAGCGAACCCCTGTTCAGTTACTTCGCCTCCGCAGGAGAGTCAAAGGGGCGGATCTAGCGCGGACGTCAACTGCGGCCAGCCTCGACCCGCGCGTTGAGCCTCTGCACCCATTCATTGTTGGTTCGCTTCGTGTACCGCGCGGAGCCGGCGCCAGGCGCGGTCTCAATGAGGTGCAGCAGCGTCCAAGCCAGTCCGAAACAGCCGTCGGGCCCGAAGAGAGAGGCTAGCACCTGGGCCTCTTCGTCCGTCACCGGCTTCGGGATGCACTCAATCAGCCTCTGCGTTTCCGAGATGACCTCGACCTCTGCATCCTCATTCGGAAGTCCTCCCGCTGCAACTAATTCCGCCACCTCGCGCCGAATGGCCACCAATTCCTCCTAGATCTTTCCGATACGACGGTAGTACGCCAGCATTTCGCGAATCCCCTTGTTGAAGTAGGCGGGGTTATTATGGCGCAACTGCCCGATGCGACGCATGTCCCAGATGTCCATGGCCAGCACGGTCCGGAAAGGCAGTCCTGCGTGCTGGCGCTTTGTCACAGCACCACGGCCGCCGTAAGTGCGGGTCATTTCATGATCCGCCTGGGTCATCACCACCGCACCACCATCCTGACAAGGCAAGTGGTGGAGCGCGTCCCTCTCGCTGACCTGGCCCGGCAGCCTTCCCGAGCCCGCTGTCGAGGAGTCGACGGCCACCTACAGCGAGGTCTTTCCCGGGGTTGACCTGGCGGTGCGGGCGAGTGTGGACGGCTTCAGCAAGGCGCTGATCGTCGAAACGCCCGAGGCGGCCGATCGGCCGGAGCTGGCGGAGATCGGCTTCAGGCTGCGGACCGAGGGCCTGGAACTGCGCAAGGACGCCGAGTCACGCACTCTCAGCGCCGTCAACGCCGCCGGGCAGACGGTGTTCGCCTCGTCGACGGCCCGTATGTGGGACTCCTCCGGCAGCGAGCCGGAGTCGGCTGCGAGCACACGTACGCGTGCGAGCGCGGCGCGCGCGGCGGGTGTGAACGCCGGCAGGAGCGAGGCGAGTTCGCCCTCACCGCTGACGCAGGGCACGAAGAGCAGCGAGGTCGGTCGGTTGCCCGAACAAGGCGGTCGACTTCACCGCCAAGGACGCGGCGGTCAAGGCGGCTGCCGGCAAGTGGGCGAACATCACGTTCGGGCTGCGTGCCCCACGCGCCGCGGAGGGGGGCAAGGACGAGTACAGCTGGAAGAAGTTCAAGCCGGACGCCAAACTGATCGTCGAGTTCAACCGGCCGCCGAAGGCCCCGTGGGCCTCCGTCGTGGTCGGCGGAGGTGGCTGGCAGGGCATCAAGGCGATCTCCTGAACGACGCCGGGGACCGGCTCCCGCTCCGGCCCCCGGCGCACGCGCGTCGGAGAGTCCCGTCCGCACACACCGGTGGGCCCCGGCGGCCCAACCTGGGTCCACCGGCTCGCACAGAGGGAGGGCCACCGCCATGCGGTACGCACGATTCGTCAAGGGCGCCGTCACCGTCACCGCCGCCACCGCCGTCTGTCACACCCTGATGACCGCCGGCTACGCCTGGGCCCGCGGCAAAGCGGCGGCGGGCGAGGGGACGATCTTCGCCGGCGCCTTCGAGTGGCTGGTGACCACGGCCGGCACCTGGGCTCTCATGCCCCTCCTGCTGGGAGCCGGGATGCGTGCCATGCGGGAGCGCGGCAACACCACGCTGATGGTCGGCGGCGGACTGCTCTGGGCGTTGCTCTCGCTGTCCATGGTCGACGAGATCGACGGCCCGGGCCGGTCCATGCCGCTGCCCTTCCTCGCCTTCTACGTACTGGCCGGGACGGGACTGGCCGGGGCCGGGGGCGGGGGCGGTACGGGACGCCGAGGCTAGGGCCTGTCGTTTGGATCAGGTCGCAGGGAAGCGACGGTGCTTCTCGACGCCGGT
>NZ_JBHVCP010000101.1:0-11549 GCF_042803315.1 Streptomyces sp. NPDC057424 | reverse complement strand
GGCCGTCAAGCCGCCCGCCCCCGCGGAAGGAGGTCCTCAGGAGGTGACTTGGTGGCGCCCGGCGCCAACTACGAGGCCCTGCGCTCCTCTTCACGCACCCGGTCCGCGACCTGCTGCGGCATCGGCTCGTGCCGCGCGTACCGGCGGCTGAACCCCGCCGTGCCGTGCGCCATCGACCGCAGGTCGATCGCGTACCGGCCGATCTCGATCTCCGGCACCTCGGCCCGGATCAGGGTGCGCCCGCCGGGTGTCTGCTCGGTGCCGAGCACCCGGCCGCGCCGCCCCGACAGGTCGCTCATCACGGCGCCCACGAAGTCGTCACCGACCAGCACCGACACCTCGGCCACCGGCTCCAGCAGATGGATCTTCGCGTCGGCCGCGGCCTCCCGCAGCGCGAGCGCGCCCGCCGTCTGGAAGGCGGCGTCGGAGGAGTCCACCGAATGCGCCTTGCCGTCCAGGAGGGTCACCCGTACGTCGATGAGCGGGTACCCGGCCACCACTCCCCTGGCCGCCTGGGCCCGCACGCCCTTCTCCACCGACGGGATGAACTGCCGGGGCACCGCGCCGCCCACGACCTTGTCGACGAACTCGATGCCGGACCCGCCGGGCAGCGGCTCGACCTCGATCTCGCAGATCGCGAACTGCCCGTGCCCGCCGGACTGCTTGACGTGCCTGCCCCGTCCGGCCGACTTGTTCGCGAACGTCTCGCGCAGGGACACCCGGTGGGGCACGACGTCGACCTGGACGCCGTACCGGCTGCGCAGCCGCTCCAGGGCGACGTCGGCGTGCGCCTCGCCCAGGCACCACAGGACCACCTGGTGGGTGTCCTGGTTCTGCTCCAGCCGCATCGTCGGGTCCTCGGCCACCAGCCGGGCCAAGCCCTGGGACAGCTTGTCCTCGTCCGGTTTGCTGTGCGCCTGGATGGCCAGCGGCAGCAGCGGGTCGGGCATCTGCCACGGCTCCATGACCAGCGGGTCGTCCTTGGCGGACAGGGTGTCGCCGGTCTCGGCGCGGCTCAGCTTCGCCACGCAGGCCAGGTCGCCGGCGATGACGTGCGGCACCGGACGCTGCTGTTTGCCGAACGGCGTGGACAGGGCGCCGATCCGCTCGTCGACGTCGTGGTCCTCGTGCCCTCGGTCGGCCAGCCCGTGCCCGGAGACGTGGACCGTCTGGTCGGCGCGCAGGGTGCCGGAGAACAGGCGGATCAGCGACAGCCGGCCCACGTACGGATCCGAGGAGGTCTTCACGACCTCCGCGACCAGCGGAGCGTCCGGGTCGCAGGGCTTGAGCTCGCGCGGCTTGCCGTCGATGGTCGTGACCCGCACCGTCTCGTGCTCCAGCGGCGTCGGGAAGCCCCGCGTGATCAGCTCGAGCAGCTCCAGGGTGCCGAGCCCCTGCCGGGCGCCCTCACCCGCGGGGGCGGCGGCCAGGACGGGGAAGAAGACCCCGCGCGCGACGGCCCGCTCCAGGTCCTCGATGAGCGTCTTGACGTCGACCGGCTCCCCGCCGAGGTAGCGGTCCATGAGGGTCTCGTCCTCGCTCTCCGCGATGATCCCCTCGATGAGCCGGTTGCGGGCCTCCTCGATCAGCGGCAGCTGGTCCTCGCCCGGCTCGGACTCCTTGCGCTCGCCGGTCGAGTAGTCGAACAGCTGCTGCGACAGCAGCCCGATCAGCCCGGTCACGGGCGCGTGCCCGTCGGGCGCCTGGGGGCCGTGCAGGGGCAGGTAGAGCGGCAGGACCGCGTCCGGGTCGTCCGCGCCGAAGGCCTCCGCGCAGTTCTGGGTCATCTCCTCGAAGCCGGAACGCGCCGACTCCAGGTGCGTGACGACGATGGCCCGGGGCATGCCCACGGCCGCGCACTCCTCCCACACCGTGCGGGTCGAGCCGTCCACGCCGTCCGAGGCCGAGACGACGAAGAGGGCCGCGTCCGCCGCGCGCAGACCGGCCCTGAGTTCACCGACGAAGTCGGCGTATCCGGGGGTGTCGAGAAGGTTGACCTTGATGCCGTCCCACTCGACGGGCACCAGGGAGAGCTGTACCGAGCGCTGCTGCCGGTGCTCGATGTCGTCGTAGTCGGAGACGGTGCCGCCGTCCTCGACGCGGCCCGCCCGGTTCACCGCCCCCGCCGTGAGCGCGAGGGCTTCCACCAAGGTGGTCTTGCCCGATCCGGAGTGGCCGACCAGCACCACATTCCGTACGGACTGAGGGTGGTCGGCCGCTTGTGCCCTGCCGGCGGCCCCAGGGTGTGTCTGTGCCTTGTCGCCCATGATCCTGCCTCCCGTGCACGGTGAGGTCACTGTGGGCGCGGACACGCGGGATCCTCCCCCAGACTCCGTCCGGGGGCACCCCCAGCGGTGGCGGCTCCGGCGACGCCCGCGGTCATTCGACCTTCCCACTCCCGTCACGGTGCGTCCATACGAACGACGTGGCCGCACCGCCCACCAGCGGCTCGCGGGTTCCCCCGAAAGGGGTGCGGGTGCCCGCCCCTCACCCGCACGCGCGCGTGACTACGATGGGCCAGCCGGTGGCCAGCAGGGGCCATGCGGCGACACCGACCCTCGGGAAGGCCATGCTGAACAAGTACGCGCGTGCATTCTTCACGCGTGTCCTCACACCGTTCGCCGCGTTTCTGATCCGCCGGGGCGTCAGCCCGGACACGGTCACGCTCATCGGCACGGCCGGTGTGGTCGCGGGCGCGCTGGTCTTCTACCCCATGGGCGAGTTCTTCTGGGGCACGGTCGTGATCACGCTGTTCGTGTTCTCCGACCTCGTCGACGGCAACATGGCCCGCCAGCTCGGCCGCTCCAGCCGCTGGGGCGCCTTCCTGGACTCCACGCTCGACCGGGTCGCCGACGGCGCGATCTTCGGCGGCTTCATCCTCTGGTACGCCGGCGGGGGCGACGACCTCGTCCTGTGCGCCGTCTCGATCTTCTGCCTGGCCAGCGGCCAGGTGGTGTCGTACACCAAGGCCCGGGGCGAGTCGATCGGCCTGCCGGTCGCGGTCAACGGGCTCGTCGAGCGTGCCGAGCGCCTGGTCATCTCCCTGGTCGCGGCCGGGCTCGCGGGCCTGCACACGTTCGGTGTGCCGGGCATCCAGTACCTGCTGCCCGTCGCCCTGTGGATCGTCGCCGTGGGCAGCCTCGTCACGCTGATCCAGCGGGTCGTCACGGTCCGCCGCGAGTCCGCGGAGGCCGAGGCAGCCGAGGAGGCGGCGGCCGCGCAGGACAATGAGGGCAAGCAGCACAACGCCTCCCACGGGAGCGAGGCGGCCACGTGAGCGCACAGGACCGGTTGACGGACGCGCTGTACGGCCTGGGCTGGAGCACCGTCAAGAAGCTCCCCGAGCCCGTCGCCGTACGGCTCGGGCGCACCATCGCCGACCTGGCCTGGAAGCAGCGCGGCAAGGGCGTCCAGCGCCTGGAGAGCAACTACGCGCGCGTGGTGCCCGGCGCGAGCCCGGAGCGCCTCGCCGAGCTGTCGCGTGCCGGCATGCGCTCCTACCTGCGCTACTGGATGGAGTCCTTCCGCCTCCCCGCATGGAACGAGGAGCGCATCAGCAACTGCTTCGAGCCCAAGGGCCTGCACCACCTCACCGAGGGCCTGGCCGCCGGCAAGGGTGTCGTACTCGCCCTGCCGCACCTCGCCAACTGGGACCACGCCGGCGCCTGGGCCACCACGAAGCTCGGCATCCCCTTCACCACGGTCGCCGAGCGTCTGAAGCCCGAGACGCTCTACGACCGGTTCGTCGCCTACCGCGAGAGCCTCGGCATGGAGGTCCTGCCGCACAGCGGCGGCACCGCCTTCGGCACCCTGGCCCGGCGGCTGCGCGACGGCGGTCTGGTCTGCCTGGTCGCCGACCGCGACCTGTCCGCATCGGGCGTCGAGGTGGACTTCTTCGGCGACACGGCCCGCATGCCGGCCGGACCGGCCCTGCTCGCCCAGCAGACGGGCGCACTGCTGCTGCCCGTCACCCTCTGGTACGACGACGCGCCCATGATGCGGGGCCGCATCCACCCGCCCGTAGCGGTGCCCGGGTCAGGCACGCGCGCCGAGAAGACGTCCGTCATGACACAGGCGCTGGCCGACGTCTTCGCCACGGGGATCGCCGACCATCCGGAGGACTGGCACATGCTGCAGCGCTTGTGGCTCGCGGACCTCGACCCCGAGAAGGGGCGCCCGTGAGAATCGGCATCGTCTGCCCGTACTCCTGGGACGTACCGGGCGGCGTCCAGTTCCACATCCGCGACCTCGCCGAGTACTTCCTCCGCCTCGGCCACGAGGTGTCCGTCCTGGCCCCGGCCGACGACGACACCCCGCTGCCGCCGTACGTCGTCTCGGCCGGGCGCGCCGTGCCGGTGCCGTACAACGGGTCGGTCGCCCGGCTGAACTTCGGATTCCTCAGCGCCGCCCGGGTGCGCCGCTGGCTGCACGACGGCGCGTTCGACGTCATCCACATCCACGAGCCGACCTCGCCCTCGCTGGGCCTGCTGACCTGCTGGGCGGCCCAGGGGCCGATCGTGGCCACGTTCCACACCTCCAACCCCCGCTCCCGCGCGATGATCGCCGCGTACTCGATCCTCCAGGCCGCCCTGGAGAAGATCAGCGCCCGGATCGCGGTGAGCGAGTACGCCCGCCGCACGCTGGTGGAGCACCTCGGCGGCGACGCGGTCGTGATCCCGAACGGCGTCGACGTCGACTTCTTCGCGGAGGCCGAAGCCAAGGCCGAGTGGCAGGGCGACACGATCGGCTTCATAGGGCGCATCGACGAGCCCCGCAAGGGACTCCCGGTGCTGATGAGGGCCCTGCCGAAGATCATCGCCGCGCGCCCCGGGACCCGGCTGCTGGTCGCCGGGCGCGGCGACCAGGAGGAGGCCGTCGAGTCCCTGCCGGCCGAGCTGCGCTCCCGCGTCGAGTTCCTCGGCATGGTCAGCGACGAGGACAAGGCCCGCTTCCTGCGCAGCGTCGACCTGTACGTCGCGCCCAACACCGGCGGTGAGAGCTTCGGCATCATCCTCGTCGAGGCCATGTCCGCCGGAGCTCCCGTCCTCGCCTCCGACCTGGACGCCTTCGCCCAGGTTCTGGACCGGGGAGCGGCCGGCGAACTGTTCCCCAACGAGGACGCCGACGCCCTGGCCGACGCGGCCGTACGGCTCATGGCGGACCCGGAACGACGGGCGGAGCTGCGCGCGCGGGGGAGTGCCCACGTACGGCGCTTCGACTGGTCGACCGTGGGCGCGGACATCCTGTCCGTCTACGAGACGGTGACGGCCGGGGCGGCGGCGGTGGCCGAGGACGAGCGGACGACCGGGCTGTGGGGGCGGCTGGGGTTCGCCCGGGACTGACGCCGGGAGGCGGACCGCTGCTGACCGCACGGCGGAACCGCTGCCCCAGGGCAGGGCGGGGTGAACGGACGGCCCTGCCGTGCCGCTAGCCTTGCCGCCCGTGACCACCACTCTCATCTGGATCGCCGTCGCCCTGGTCGCGATCGGGCTCTACCTGAGCTGGACCGCCGGCCGGCTCGACCGTCTCCACGCCCGGATCGACGCCGCCCGGGCCGCCCTGGACGCGCAGTTGCTGCGCCGGGCCTCGGTGGCGCAGGAGCTGGCGACGTCGGGAGTCCTGGACCCGGCCGCCTCGATCGTGCTGTACGAGGCCGCGCACGCCGCCCGGCAGGCCGAGGAGGAGCAGCGGGAGGTCGCCGAGAGCGACCTGAGCCAGGCGCTGCGGGCCGTGTTCGGGGAGGCCCCTCAGGTGGAGGCGGTGCGGGAGGCGCCCGGCGGGGAGGAAGCGGCCCGGGAACTCACCGAGGCGGTCCGCAGGGTGCCGATGGCCCGGCGCTTCCACAACGACGCCGTACGGGCGGCCCGGGCCCTGCGCCGGCACCGCAAGGTGCGCTGGTTCCGCCTGGCCGGTCATGCGCCCTTCCCGCTGGCCTTCGAAATGGACGACGAGCCTCCGGCGGCTCTGGTGGACCGGGCCGCCTGAGCCCCGTCCACGTGCTGTTTCCCGGCCGACGGCCGCAAAAGGATCCACGGCGTTCCCATTGGCCCTTGCTGTGGCCTGGTTCTCTCACGTTTCCTCAGTGCTGCAGAAACCCTCTTTCCCCTCAGCGAGGTCACCCGTGTCCGAAAACCAGACTCCCGAAACCGGCACCGCCCGTGTGAAGCGCGGCATGGCCGAGCAGCTCAAGGGCGGCGTCATCATGGACGTCGTCACTCCGGAGCAGGCGAAGATCGCCGAGGACGCGGGAGCCGTCGCCGTCATGGCCCTGGAGCGGGTTCCGGCCGACATCCGCAAGGACGGCGGCGTGGCCCGTATGTCCGACCCGGACATGATCGAGGGCATCATCGAAGCCGTCTCCATCCCGGTCATGGCCAAGTCCCGCATCGGCCACTTCGTAGAGGCCCAGGTCCTGCAGTCCCTCGGCGTCGACTACATCGACGAGTCCGAGGTCCTCACCCCGGCCGACGAGGTCAACCACTCCGACAAGTGGGCCTTCACCACGCCGTTCGTCTGCGGCGCCACCAACCTGGGCGAGGCCCTGCGCCGCATCGCCGAGGGCGCCGCGATGATCCGCTCCAAGGGCGAGGCCGGCACCGGCAACGTCGTCGAGGCCGTCCGCCACCTGCGTCAGATCAAGAACGAGATCGCCCGCCTGCGCGGCTACGACAACAACGAGCTGTACGCCGCCGCCAAGGAGCTGCGCGCCCCGTACGAGCTGGTCAAGGAAGTCTCCGAGCTCGGCAAGCTCCCCGTGGTGCTGTTCTCCGCCGGCGGTGTCGCCACCCCGGCCGACGCGGCCCTGATGCGCCAGCTCGGCGCCGAGGGCGTCTTCGTCGGCTCCGGCATCTTCAAGTCCGGCGACCCGGCCAAGCGCGCCGCCGCCATCGTGAAGGCCACCACCTTCTACGACGACCCGAAGATCGTCGCCGACGCGTCCCGCAACCTCGGCGAGGCCATGGTCGGCATCAACTGCGACACCCTTCCCGAGGCCGAGCGCTACGCCAACCGCGGCTGGTAAGGCACAGGCACTCATGAGCGACACCCCCGTCATAGGAGTCCTGGCCCTCCAGGGCGACGTACGGGAGCACCTCGTCGCCCTGGCCGCGGCTGATGCCGTGGCCAGGCCGGTGCGGCGCCCCGAAGAACTCGCCGAGGTCGACGGCCTCGTCCTCCCCGGCGGTGAGTCCACCACCATCTCCAAGCTGGCCGTCCTGTTCGGCCTGATGGAGCCCCTCCGCGCACGCGTGCGGGACGGCATGCCCGTCTACGGCACCTGCGCCGGCATGATCATGCTCGCCGACAAGATCCTCGACCCGCGCTCGGGCCAGGAGACCATCGGCGGTATCGACATGATCGTGCGCCGCAACGCCTTCGGACGGCAGAACGAGTCGTTCGAAGCGGCCGTCGCCGTCCAGGGCGTCGAGGGCGACCCGGTGGAGGGCGTCTTCATCCGCGCTCCGTGGGTGGAGTCCGTCGGTGCCCGGGCCGAGGTGCTCGCCGAGCACGACGGCCACATCGTCGCGGTCCGCCAGGGCGCCGCGCTGGCCACGTCGTTCCACCCGGAACTGACCGGCGACCACCGCGTCCACGCCCTGTTCGTCGACATGGTGCGGGAGAACCCGGCAGCCGAGTCCTTGTAGGATTCCTGCGTTCGTTGCTGAGATGGGTTACGCGAAGGAGACAGGCAGATGTCCGGCCACTCTAAATGGGCCACGACGAAGCACAAGAAGGCCGTCATCGATGCCAAGCGCGGCAAGCTCTTCGCGAAGCTGATCAAGAACATCGAGGTCGCGGCGCGGATGGGCGGCGCCGACATCGAGGGCAACCCGACGCTCTACGACGCCATCCAGAAGGCGAAGAAGTCGTCGGTCCCCAACAAGAACATCGACTCGGCGGTCAAGCGCGGCGCGGGCCTCGAGGCCGGCGGCGCCGACTACGAGACGATCATGTACGAGGGCTACGGCCCGAACGGTGTCGCGGTGCTCATCGAGTGCCTCACCGACAACCGCAACCGCGCCGCCTCCGAGGTCCGCGTCGCCATGACCCGCAACGGCGGCTCCATGGCCGACCCGGGCTCGGTGTCGTACCTGTTCAACCGCAAGGGCGTCGTGATCGTCCCCAAGGGCGAGCTGACCGAGGACGATGTGCTGACCGCCGTGCTCGACGCGGGCGCCGAGGAGGTCAACGACCTCGGCGAGAGCTTCGAGGTCCTCAGCGAGGCCACCGACCTGGTCGCGGTCCGCACCGCCCTCCAGGACGCCGGCATCGACTACGACTCCGCCGACGCCAACTTCGTCCCGACCATGCAGGTCGAGCTGGACGAGGAGGGCGCCAAGAAGATCTTCAAGCTGATCGACGCGCTGGAGGACAGCGACGACGTGCAGAACGTCTTCGCCAACTTCGACGTCAGCGACGAGGTCATGGAGAAGGTCGACGCGTAACGCCGCCGCGGGCTCCGCGGGACCAACGGGCCGACGGGACACACCCCGTCGGCCCGTCGCGTTGTCGGTGGCACCCGATAGCCTGCACAAACTGGGGGTACCGCCCAGCGTAGCTGGGGGAGATCGAAAGGGAGGGCGCGCGTGCGCGTTCTGGGGGTGGACCCGGGACTGACCCGGTGTGGTGTCGGCGTGGTCGAGGGCGTCGCCGGTCGGCCGCTCACCATGATCGGCGTCGGCGTCGTCCGCACGCCGGCTGACGCCGACCTCGGTCACCGCCTGGTCGCCGTCGAGCAGGGCATCGAGCAGTGGCTCGACGAGCACCGGCCGGAATGCGTCGCCGTCGAGCGCGTCTTCAGCCAGCACAACGTCCGTACGGTGATGGGCACGGCCCAGGCCAGCGCCGTCGCCATGCTCTGCGCCGCCCGCCGCGGCATCCCCGTCGCGCTGCACACCCCGAGCGAGGTCAAGGCGGCCGTCACCGGCAGCGGCCGGGCCGACAAGGCACAGGTGGGCGCCATGGTCACCCGTCTGCTCCGGCTCAGCGCGCCGCCCAAGCCCGCCGACGCGGCCGACGCCCTCGCCCTGGCCATCTGCCACATCTGGCGCGCCCCCGCGCAGAACCGACTCCAGCAGGCCGTCGCCCTGCACACATCGAAAGGCCGGACGGCATGATCGCCTTCGTCAGCGGCACGGTCGCCGCGCTCGCCCCCGACGCCGCGGTCGTCGAGGTCGGCGGCGTCGGCATGGCCGTCCAGTGCACGCCGAACACGCTGTCCACGCTCCGCATGGGCCGGCCCGCCAAGCTGCACACCTCCCTCGTCGTCCGTGAGGACTCGCTCACCCTGTACGGCTTCGCCGACGACGACGAGCGGCAGGTCTTCGAGCTGCTCCAGACGGCCAGCGGCGTCGGACCACGGCTGGCCCAGGCCATGCTCGCCGTGCACAGCCCGGACGCCCTGCGGCGGGCCGTCGCGACCGCCGACGAGAAGGCCCTCACCGCCGTCCCGGGCATCGGCAAGAAGGGTGCGCAGAAGCTGCTGCTGGAGCTGAAGGACCGGCTCGGCGCGCCGGTCGGCGCACCCGCCGTCGGCGCGCCGGTCAGCGCCGGCTGGCGCGACCAGCTGCACGCGGCCCTGATCGGCCTCGGGTACGCGACCCGGGAGGCCGACGAGGCGGTGACCGCCGTGGCCCCGCAGGCCGAGGCCGCCGAGGGCACACCGCAGGTGGGGCAGTTGCTGAAGGCGGCCCTGCAGACGCTGAACCGCGCCCGATAGTCCGTACCGAGATTCCGAGGCACACTCCATGAACTGGGACGACACGACCGACGCCGAGGCCGCCGAAGGGCTCGCCGGTCCCGACGCGGAGCGGCTGGTGGACTCCGTCGCCGACCGTGAGGACCAGGCCGTCGAGGCCGCCCTGCGCCCCAGGGACCTGGACGAGTTCATCGGTCAGGAGAAGGTCCGTGAGCAGCTCGACCTCGTGCTGCGCGCCGCCCGCGCGCGGGGCGCGACGGCCGACCACGTGCTGCTCTCCGGCGCCCCCGGCCTCGGCAAGACCACCCTGTCGATGATCATCGCGGCCGAGATGGGCGCCCCGATCCGCATCACCTCGGGCCCCGCCATCCAGCACGCCGGCGACCTCGCCGCGATCCTCTCCTCCCTCCAGGAGGGCGAGGTCCTCTTCCTGGACGAGATCCACCGCATGTCCCGGCCCGCCGAGGAGATGCTGTACATGGCGATGGAGGACTTCCGCGTCGACGTCATCGTCGGCAAGGGCCCCGGAGCCACGGCCATCCCGCTGGAGCTGCCCCCCTTCACCCTGGTCGGCGCCACCACCCGGGCCGGCCTGCTGCCGCCCCCGCTGCGTGACCGCTTCGGCTTCACCGCGCACATGGAGTTCTACGAACCGGCCGAACTGGAGCGGGTCATCCACCGCTCGGCCGGCCTCCTGGAGGTGGTGGTCGAGCCGGAGGGCGCCGCCGAGATCGCCGGCCGCTCCCGCGGCACGCCCCGGATCGCCAACCGCCTGCTGCGCCGCGTCCGCGACTACGCGCAGGTCAAGGCCGACGGCCTGATCACCAGGGACATCGCCGCGGCGGCCCTCGCCGTGTACGAGGTGGACGCGCGTGGCCTGGACCGCCTCGACCGGGGTGTGCTGGAGGCCCTGATCAAGCTGTTCGGCGGCGGTCCGGTCGGCCTCTCCACACTCGCTGTCGCGGTCGGGGAGGAACGTGAGACCGTGGAGGAGGTCGCCGAGCCCTTCCTCGTGAGGGAGGGCCTGCTGGCCCGCACCCCCCGCGGCCGGGTCGCCACCCCCGCCGCATGGGCGCATCTCGGCCTCACCCCGCCACGCTCCCAGACCGCCGGAAACGGACAACAGGACCTGTTCGGGGCGTGACGGCGCTGTCACGCCTCCGGGGCGGCCAGGTCAGTGGCCCGAGCAGGAACCCCGGTGCCATGCTGAGCGTTGTTCCATGCGCGCGGACTCGCTTAGACTCCGCCGATGCCGCCTTTGTCGGCGGCGCACACACCCCCAACCATCTGGCCGCTCACAGCGCGGTCGTGTGAAGGAAGTACCGACCCGTGAGTCTCCTGACCCTCCTCCCGTTCATCGTGCTCATCGGGGCCATGTTCCTGATGACCCGATCGGCCAAGAAGAAGCAGCAGCAGGCCGCCGACATGCGGAACCAGATGCAGCCCGGCAGCGGTATCCGCACCATCGGGGGCATGTACGCCACGGTCAAGGAAGTCAACGAGGACACCGTCCTCGTCGACGCCGGACCCGGCGTCGATCTCCTCTTCGCCAAGAACGCCATCGGCGCCGTCCTCACCGACGACGAGTACAACCGCATCGTCCACGGCATCGAGCACGACCTGAAGTCCGATGCCGACATCGTCCCGGACGACGCCTCCTCCCTCACCGAGACCGACGCCTCCGCCGCAGACGCCCCCGCTGACGACAAGGCCGTCGACCTCGGCAAGAAGGACGCGGCCGATGAGCCGGCAGCCGACGAGGCCGCCGAGGCGAAGACGGACGCAGAGCCGAAGAAGACCGACGGCGACTCCGAGGCGAAGTAGTCGTGTCCCGGGGTGCGCGGGCCCGGCC
>NZ_JBHVCP010000100.1:0-11999 GCF_042803315.1 Streptomyces sp. NPDC057424 | reverse complement strand
GCCTGAATGGCCGGCCGGCGGGCCCGCACGCGCGCGTGGACTCAGCCACGTGCCCCCAGCAGATGGTCCATCGCCAGCTGGTCCAGGTGCTCGAAGGCCATGCCGCGCGCGGCAGCCCCTTCCACGTCGAACGCCTCGAACGCCGACTGATCGGCGAGCAGCGCCTGGAGGCCGTCCGCGGCGGTGGGCTGGGCCAGCTCGTCCAGGCGGGCCGCCCGCAGGGCCCGCTGGACCTCCGGGTCGGCGCGGAATGCGGCGGCGCGCTCCTTGAGGATGAGGTAGTTGCGCATGCAGCCGGCCGCGGAGGCCCACACGCCGTCGAGGTCCTCGGTCCGCGGCGGCTTGAAGTCGAAGTGGCGCGGGCCGGTGTAGCCGGCCGACTCCAGCAGGTCGACCAGCCAGAACGCGGCACGCAGGTCACCGGCGCCGAAGCGCAGGTCCTGGTCGTACTTGATGCCGGACTGGCCGTTGAGGTCGATGTGGAACAGCTTGCCCGCCCACAGCGCCTGCGCGATGCCGTGCGGGAAGTTCAGGCCGGCCATCTGCTCGTGTCCGACCTCGGGGTTGACGCCGTACAGTTCCGGCCGCTCCAGGCGCTCGATGAACGCCAGGGCGTGGCCCACGGTCGGCAGCAGGATGTCGCCGCGCGGCTCGTTCGGCTTGGGCTCGATCGCGAAGCGCAGGTCGTAGCCCTGGGAGGTGACGTACTCGCCGAGCAGGTCGAAGGCCTCCTTCATCCGGTCCAGCGCGGCGCGGACGTCCTTGGCGGCGCCGGACTCGGCGCCCTCACGGCCGCCCCAGGCCACGTACACCTGGGCTCCGAGCTCGACGGCGAGGTCGATGTTGCGGATGGTCTTGCGCAGGGCGTAGCGGCGCACGTCGCGGTCGTTGGCGGTGAACGCGCCGTCCTTGAAGACCGGGTGCGTGAAGAGGTTGGTGGTGGCCATCGGGACCTTCATGCCCGTGGCGTCCAGCGCCTGCCGGAAGCGCTTGATGTGGGCCTCGCGCTCGGTGTCGCCGGAGCCGAACGGGATCAGGTCGTCGTCGTGGAAGGTCACGCCGTGGGCGCCCAGCTCGGCCAGGCGCTGCACCGTCTCGACCGGGTCGAGGGCACGCCTCGTGGCGTCGCCGAAGGGATCCCGTCCCTGCCAGCCGACGGTCCACAGGCCGAACGTGAACCTGTCCTCGGGGGTGGGCTGGTAGCTCATGCCGCGGCTCCTTGCTCGCTGAGGCTATTTCGTCATGCCGATTTACAAATTAGTATGCAGGCACCTCTCTGGGAAGAGACAAGGTGCCTCCGAACGGAGACACGAGCCGCGCGCAGTAGGGAGAAGCCCGATGTCAGCAGCCGAGGGTCCGCTCGTCGTCGGTGTGGACTCGTCCACCCAGTCCACCAAGGCGCTGGTCGTCGACGCGTCCACCGGCCGAGTGGTCGCGAGCGGCCAGGCGCCGCACACGGTCTCCTCGGGGGCGGGGCGCGAGACCGACCCGCGCCAGTGGTGGGACGCGCTGTGCGAGGCGCTGCGCCAGTGCGGTGACGCGGCACACGAGGCCGCCGCCGTGTCGGTGGGCGGGCAGCAGCACGGCCTCGTCACCCTCGACGGCCGGGGCGAGCCGGTGCGGCCCGCCCTGCTGTGGAACGACGTGCGCTCGGCACCGCAGGCCGGCCGGCTGACGGAGGAACTGGGCGGCGCGAAGTTCTGGGCCGACCGCACCGGAAGCGTGCCCGCCGCCTCGTTCACGGTCACCAAGTGGGCCTGGCTGGCCGAGCACGAGCCGGAGGCGGTGCGCGCCACGAAGGCCGTGCGCCTCCCCCACGACTACCTCACCGAGCGGCTCACCGGGCAGGGCACGACCGACCGCGGCGATGTCTCCGGGACGGGCTGGTGGGCGTCCGGGACGGAGGCGTACGACGAGGAGATCCTGGCGCACGTCGGACTCGACCCCGCCCTGCTGCCCCGCGTGGTCCGGCCCGGCGAGGTGGCGGGCACCGTGCGCGACGGCCATGACCTGCCGTTCTCCAGAGGCACCCTGGTGGCGCCCGGGACGGGTGACAACGCCGCCGCCGCGCTGGGCCTCGGGGTGCGGCCGGGCGTGCCGGTGATGAGCCTCGGCACCTCGGGCACGGTGTACGCCGTGTCCCGCCGCCGGCCCGCCGACCCGAGCGGCACGGTGGCGGGGTTCGCCGACGCCCGCGGCGACTGGCTGCCGCTGGCCTGCACCCTGAACTGCACTCTCGCCGTCGACCGCGTCGCGGCGCTGCTGGGTCGGGACCGCGAGGCCGTGGAGCCCGGCACGGCCGTGACGCTGCTGCCCTACCTGGACGGCGAACGCACCCCGAACCTGCCGAACGCCTCCGGTCTGCTGCACGGCCTGCGCCACGACACGACAGCCGGCCAGCTGCTCCAGGCCGCCTACGACGGTGCCGTGCACTCCCTGCTCGGCGCGCTCGACCTGGTCCTCGACGAGGACGCGGCCCCCTCGGAACCCCTGCTGCTGATCGGCGGAGGCGCCCGGGGCACCGCATGGCAGCAGACCGTACGGCGGCTGTCGGGGCGTCCCGTGCAGGTGCCCGAGGCCAGAGAGCTGGTCGCACTCGGCGCCGCCGCGCAGGCGGCCGGGCTGCTGACCGGGGAGGACCCGGCGGCGGTCGCGCGACGCTGGGACACGGCGGCCGGGCCCGTGCTCGACGCCGTCGAGCGGGACGAGGAGACGCTGGCGCGGATCGCCGGGGTACTCTCCGACGCGGCTCCGCTGCTGGAGCGGCCCACGGACACCCACTGAGGACTGGCGCCAGGCATGACCGCACCGCTGCACGAGGCCCGGCCCGCCCGGCCGGGACGCGCGCTGCCCGACACCCAGCAGGGCATGCGCCGCCGCAACCTGGCACGTGTCCTGCACGCCGTCCGCGACGAGGGGCCGCTGTCCCGGGCCGCGGTCGCCTCGCGGATCGGCCTGACGCGGGCGGCGGTCTCGACGCTCGTCGACGAGCTCATCCGCTCGGGGCTCCTCGAAGAACTGGGGCCCGAGCGGCCCGGCCGGGTGGGCCGGCCCGGTTCCGCGCTCGCCGTCAGCGGACGCGGCCCGGCCGGGATCGGCGCGGAGGTCGGCGTCGACCATCTCGCGGTCTGCGCCGTCGACCTGCGCGGCACGACCCGGTCGCGGGCGATACGACAGGGAGCGAACCGCGGCCGCTCCCCTCAGCCCGTGCTCGCGGAGCTCACCGAGCTGATCCGGCAGGTGGTCACCGAAGCGGAGGGCGAGGGCCTGTGGCCGGCCGGACTCGCCGTGGCCGTGCCGGGTCTGGTGGGCCGCGACGCCCGCACCGTCGCGCGCGCCCCGAACCTCGGCTGGCACGACACGGACCTCGGCACGCTGCTGCCGGCGGACCTTCCGCTGACGGTGGACAACGAGGCCAACTTCGGCGCCCTCGCCGAACTCTGGCTGGGTGACGACACGCCCCGCGACTTCCTGCACGTCTCGGCGGAGATCGGTATCGGTGCGGCGGTCGTGGTGGACGGCGGGCTGCTGCGCGGAACCCGCGGCTTCGCGGGCGAGTTGGGGCACGTGCCGGTGCAGCCGGACGGGCCGGAGTGCGCCTGCGGCGGCCGGGGCTGTCTGGAGCAGTACGCCGGTGAGGAGGCCGTGCTGCGCGCGGCCGGTCTGGAGCCCGACGAGGACCGGGTCGGGCTGCTCGCGGGGCGCGCCGCGGAGGGTGACGAGAGCGTGCGCCGTGCCCTGCGCGACGCGGGTACGGCGCTCGGTGTGGCTCTGACCGGGGCGGTCAACCTGCTCGACCCGCAAAGCGTGGTCCTGGGCGGGGAGCTGTCCGGGCTCGCGCCCTGGCTGCTGCCCTCACTGCGGGAGGAGCTGGCGCGGCGTACGGCAGGTCCGGTCTGCCCCGTGTCCGTGTCCGCGCTGGGCCCTCAGGGCCCGCTGCTGGGGGCCGCCCACTCTGTGGTGCGGGCGGTGCTGGACGATCCGGCGGCCGTCGCCCGGCAGTCCTGAAACGGGCCGTCGCCAACGGTCGCCGGCGGGGCTCCTCCGTTCCGAATCACCCGACCGGGTGAGGGAGTTGTCCACAGTCACGGGCTCGTCCACCACATCGCGCGGCATCCTCCTGACCGGCCGGCAGGCGCCGTAACTTGATCACCGCGGGCCGCGACCGCAAACGGCCGCGGTTCCGCGCAGTTGAGCAGGAGACACCCTCCCGTCGAGCCCGGAAGGCACACACCCATGGAACGGACCGCCCCCTTCCCCAGCAGGCGAGGCGTCCTCGCGGGCGCCGCCCTCACCGCCGTCCCGTCAGCCCTGCTCTGCGGCACCCGGGCCGACGCCCGGCCCCAGGCCGTCGATCACCCCGGAGCGGCATGGCAGCCGGCGAGCCGCAGCAACTACACGCCGTCGAACCGCCCGCGCGCCCATCCACTGCGCTACGTGATCATCCATGTGGCGCAGACGACCTACTCCGGCACCCTCTCCGTGTTCCGGAACCCGGGGAAGAAGGTGTCCGCGCACTATGTGGTCCGTTCCTCCGACGGGCATGTCGCGCAGTGCGTGCGCGAGTCCGACATCGCGTGGCACGCGGGGAACTGGACCTACAACACCCGCAGCATCGGCATCGAGCACGAAGGCTGGGTGGACCAGCCCGGGTACTTCACCGACGCCCTGTACGAGCGGTCGGCCCGGATCACCGCGGCGATCTGCGCGCGGTACGGCATCCCGAGGAACCGCGCGCACATCATCGGCCACCATGAGGTACCGGGCAGCGACCACACCGATCCGGGCCGGCACTGGGACTGGAAGCACTACCTCAGAGTCGTCAGATCCGCCTGAAATCCCGGCCGGAGCCAACGCGACCCACCTCACGTCCCGGTTACAAATCGCTCAACCTCTGGTTGCGGGCCGGTGAGCAGGCGACGATGGGGGCATGACTCTGGCCCAGCGCGCCATGGAGCGCCTGCAGGCCTGGCCCGACCTGATGGTGGGCCCGGCGAGTTGCGGTACCGGGAGGGCGCTCCGTTCCGTCCGTGACGAGATCATCCACTTCCACTCCGCACGGGACGTGGACCTCCACCTCACCCGCCGGGCCATCCAGCGCTTCCACTACGACCTCGCCGGTTCGAGCGCGATCCACCTGCTGCCCGGGTCATCCTGGGTAACGGTCCACCTCGACTGCGAGGCGGACGTCGACCTGCTGCTGAGCCTGGTCAGCATCGCCCTCAAGGCCCACCAGACCTCGCCCGCCGATGACGACGAGCCGCGGCTCGTCGGGTGCAACTTCCACCGGGTCACGGTGCTGCCGCGTGACGCCGTGGCGGGCGGCTGAGCCTTGGCGGACCATCCGGAGGCGGTCAACGCCGAGGCCTGGGACGCGTACGGGACGCATCATCTGCGACGGGGCACGGCCCTGCCCGAAGCGGCAAAGATCGACTGGGGGTTCGAGGGCGGCGGTCCGGGGAGCGAGGTTCTCGGGGAACTGGCGGGCCGGCGGGTGCTGGACCTCGGGTGCGGTCCGGCCCGGCACGCCGCCCATCTGGCCCGGGCCCACGGCGCGCTGGTGGACGCGGTCGACGCCTCGGCCGGGCAGTACGAGCGGGCCCGCGGCCGCTACGGCTCGCTGCCAGGGCTGCGGCTCGTCCTGGGCGACGCCGTGGAGCATCTGCGTGCGGCGGAGCCGTACGACGTCATCTACTCCGTGAATGCCGTCCCGCACATCGATCCGCACCGGCTGCTGCCCGCCCTCGCCGGGGCGCTGAGGCCGGGTGGCAGGCTCTGCTTCACGGTGCTGCACAGCAACAGTCGTGGTGACGGGCCGTCGGACCGGGTCGCCGCCCGGCCCGAGATCCTGCGGCTGGCGGGTGGCGGTGAGGTCACCGTCCAGATGTGGGTGCTCGCCCCGGAGCTCTGGACGGCGCTGCTCACCGAGTACGGGCTGCGCGTGGAGGGGATCGACGTCCTCGACACGCCGGAGGACGGCAACAGGGCCTCCTACCGGCTCTTCCAGGCGATCCGGCCCGTCCGGGTCTCCTCCCGGCCGCGCGTCGACAAGCCGCCGCCCGCGCACGCGGCGCTCGGGGTGGGGGCCGTCGTGCACGGGCCGCGTGGGCTGCTGCTCGGCCGGCACCGGCACGGGACGTGGGAGCTGCCGGGCGGGACGGTGGAACCCGGGGAGTCGTTGCAGGAGACGGTCGTGCGCGAGCTCGGTGAGGAGACGGGGCTCGTGGCGCGGCCCGAGGACGTACGGCTGCTCGGGACGCTCCTGGACGACGCGGGCGGTGTCGTCCGCATCACCGTGCCCGCCCGGGTCACGGTCTGGCGGGGCGAGCCGTCGGACCAGCCCGGGGAGAGCGTGGGCCGCTGGCGCTGGTTCGCCCTGGACCGGCTGCCGGAGCAGCTGTTCGTATGCAGCGCGCAGGCCCTCACCGCCTGGCGGCCCGGCCTGCCGATCGACCACGCGCCCGCCCGTTTCACGCCGTACGACACCGGAACGGACGACAGCTGAAGCACCCGGAGGGGTGCGTTTTTTCAGCCGTTCCCGTGTAGTGGGCGCTCAGCAACCCTGCCGGCCCCCCGTGGTCTGGTGCACTGCCTCCGAGGATTCCGGCAGTTGACGAGGCATCAGGGGGCACGGTGGCGGGTCGTCGCGGGCGACGGGGTGCAGGCAGAGCGGTACTGGCGTGTCTCACGGCGTTCGGCGCGCTGACCGGTGCGGCCCTGGCGGGGGCGGCTCCGGCCGCCGCCGTCCACAAGGGCGTACGGGTCGCGCCGGGCGTGACGTACGAGGAGTTCGACATCAAGGCGGCCAAGGGGGTGACGCACGCGCATGTGCTGAAAGTCGATCTGGGCAATCCTCGGGTACGGGTCGATCTGCTGTACCCGGGGGCGGTGGCCTCACGCGGGCGGGTCTCGGCGATGGCGGACGCCCAGGGCGCGGTCGCCGGTGTCAACGGCGACTTCTTCAACATCACCGAGGCGCAGCACCCGGGCGTCGAGGCGACCGGAGCGAGTGTGGGTCCGGCGATCGCGGCGGGGAGGACGCTCAAGGCGGCGGTGCCGAACGGCCAGCGCTTCGGGCCGGCGCTGCCGCCCGGCACGACCACCGAGGACGTCTTCGGCGTCGGCACCGACGGGCGGGCACGCCTGGACCGGCTGGCCCTCGCCGGTTCGGTCCGTACGGCCGGGGCGCAGCTGCCTCTCGGCGGGCTCAACCAGTACGCCCTGCCGGTGGGTTCGGTCGGTGCGTTCACCTCCGAGTGGGGCAGCGTCTCCCGGGTGCGGGCCACGTGCGGCACGGACACCGACCGGGCCGCTCCGTGCAGCACGGACACGTACGAGGTGACGGTCCGCGACGGCAAGGTCGTCTCGGCCGCCGACACCCCGGGCAGCGGCCCCATCGCCTCGGGGACCACCGTGCTGGTCGGCCGGGAGGCCGGCGCCCAGCAGCTGCGCAAGTTCTCCACGGGGGAATCGGTCGAGGTCGAGCACGGCCTCGTGGCGGCCGGGGACGGTGTCGCGTACCAGCTCGCCCTCGGCGGCTACCCGGTGCTCTCGGGCGGGCAGCCCCTGCCGGGGCTCGACAACACGACGTCGGCCGTCCGTACGGCCGTGGGGATCGCCGACGGCGGGCGGCGCGTGCTGCTGCTCGCGCTGGACGGCGCCGCCGCCTACCGCAGCGGTCTGACGATCGCCGAAGTCGCCGGGACCATGCGGAAGCTGGGCTCGGAGGACGCCTTCAGCCTGGACGGCGGCGGGTCGTCGACCCTGGTCGCACGGAAACCGGGCGCGAGCGCGGTCTCGGTGCGCAACCACCCCAGCGGCGGCGCCGAACGCGCCGTCCCGAACGGTATCGGCGTGTTCTCGGGGTGACCTGGCCTCAGGGACGCAGACCGCTGACGATGTCCGCCGTCGCGGTGAGGCCGCTGTGGATGGTGGGGGCGATGCTGGTGCTGGCCAGGTAGAAGCCGAGCAGCAGGCAGACCAGGGCATGGGAGACCTTCAGCCCGCCGTTGCGCAGGAAGATCACCGCAAGGATCGCGAGCAGCAGCACCACAGAGATGGAAATGGCCATCGTCAACTCCTCCGCCACACCGCCATGTCCGGTTCACGGCGTTCGGCCGCAAGTGTGGCGTAGCGGAGGGTTCGTCCGGGCGGCTGACCTGTCCGCCGAACGTGTGGTGTTCTGCCGCTGCCCTATGCCGCCCGCCGGGCGTCGAGGAACGCCTCCAGTCCGGCGAGGTCGTCGGTGTTGAGGTAGTCGACGCCGGCGGCCAGCAGTTCGGCCCAGAGCGCGTCGCGGGCGGGTCCGGCCAGGTCCGGGGTCGCCCAGAACCGCACCTTCTGCCCGCGCCTGTGGGCGGTCCTGGTGAGGCCCCGCAGCTTCCGCCGCTCGGCCTCCGGGAAGGCTCCGGCGCCCTGCCAGGTGAAGTTGAGCGTCCAGTTGTCACTGATCAGCGGGATGAGGGAGGCCGGTGCCGGGCTGCCGAGGTCGGCGAGGCGGCCGTCATAGAAGGCGCGCCGGAGGGCCTGTGCCTCCATGGGCGCGCGGGCCGCGCGGTCGCCGGAGATCACGGCGGTGACCGGGCCGCGGAAGACGCGGCCGTGGGCGTACGTGGTGAACAGGTGCCGGTGGCGGCTGAGGTGGCGGTCGAGTTCGAGGTAGGTCGAGGAGCCCTCGGTCTTGATGTCGATGAGGAGGTGCAGCGAGCCGCGGTACCCCCGGTACACGCAGCCGTGGTTGGCGCGGACGCGGGCGGCCAGCGGGTCGAGGTAGAGGGATTCGAGTGTGCGGGACGGGTCGAGGTCCTCCGGGTCGTGCGCGACGAGGAGCTGGTCGCCGACGAGGTGGATGTCGGCCTCGACACTGCCGAAGCGGTGGCCGAGGGCGTCGGACAGCGGGCGCGGGTGCTCGTAGTCGTTGTGGGCGTGGGCGCGCCACAGCGGGCGCGGCCTGTACGTGCGTTCGCCGGCCGGTGCGGGGGCGGCGGGGAGGGCGATCGAGCCCGCGAGGGCCGCGCCGAGGGTGGTGAGGGCCGTGCGACGGGTCGTGAGGGCCATGCTCTGCCTCCCTGGAGGTGCCGTACGGGAACCCTGCGAGTATGGGTCCCGGCAGCCTCAAGGAGCAGGCCCGCGCACGGAGTTGGCCGGACCGCCGCCACGCGTTCACTTACCGGACCGGGGCCACGAAAAGGCCCGCCCCTGGTGGGACGGGCCCTTCCATGCTTTCCCCGGGGTCCCCGGCGTTGGCCGGATGGGCGTCAGGGCGCCTGGAGGTCGGCCAGTGCGGCCAGGGCCTCCCGGTGGGCGCCCGGCGTGCCGTAGGCGATCGAGTCGGCCTTGGCGCGCTTGAGGTACAGATGCGCGGGGTGCTCCCACGTCATGCCGATGCCGCCGTGCAGTTGCAGGGCTTCCTCGGCGGCGTGCACGGCCACGGGTGCCGCGTAGGCCTGGGCGACGGTGACGGCCAGGTCCACGTCCTCGCCGTTCGCCAGGGCGTCGGCGGCGTTGCGGGCGGCCGCGCGGGTGCTGACGACCTCCAGCCACAGCTGAGCCAACCGGTGCTTGATCGCCTGGAAACCGCCCACGGGCCGGTTGAACTGCTTGCGTTCCTTCAGGTAGCGGACGGTCTCCGCCAGCGTCCATTCGGCCAGCCCGAACTGCTCGGAGGCGAGCAGTCCGGCGCCGGCGCGCAGGGCCCGGCGTACGGCGGGTTCGGCGTCCCCCAGCAGCCGGCCCCGCACTCCGTCGAGGGTGACGGTCGCGAGCGGCCGGGTCAGGTCGAGGGAGGTCTGGGGCGTGACGGTCGCGGCGGTGGCGTCGACGGCGTACAGACCGCCGTCGTCGGCCGGCACGAGCAGCACGTCGGCCACGGCCGCGTCCGCGATGCCGGTCAGTTCGCCGCGCAGCAGCCCGTCCTCGTGCCGGACGACCTTGTAGGCGGCGCCCGGTGCGACGTTGAGGGCGACTGCGAGGGCGCCGATCGTCGTCCCGGTCGCGAGGTCGCGGAGCAGGTCGTCGGTGCCGCAGGACAGCAGCGCCTCGGTGGCGACGACCGCGCTCGTCAGGTACGGCACGGGGGCGACCGCGCGGCCCAGTTCCTCCAGCACGACGGCGGCTTCGCGGTGGGTGGCGCCCTGGCCGTCGAGTTCCTCGGGCACCAGCAGACCGGCGAGGCCCATGCCGTCGGTGAGGGCCTTCCACAGGGCCAGGTGGTGCGGGGTGTCCGACTCGGTGCGGGCGATGACGCCGGGTGCGTCGCAGTGGTCGGTGAGCAGGTCGCGGACGGCGGCGCGCAGCGCCTCTTCCTCTTCCGAGTACAACAGGTCGCTCATCGGGCGAGGTCCTTCCAGGCGACGTCCTTGTCGGTGCGCGGCTCGGCGGGCAGGCCCAGGACGCGCTCGGCGACGATGTTCAGCAGGACCTCGCTGGTCCCGCCCTCGATGCTGTTGCCCTTGGAGCGCAGGTAGCGGTAGCCGGCGTCGCGGCCGGTGAAGTCGACCAGCTCCGGGCGCCGCATCGTCCAGTCGTCGTACAACAGGCCCTCCTCGCCGAGGAGTTCCACCTCCAGGCCGCTGATCTCCTGGTTCAGGCGGGCGAAGGCCAGCTTCATGCCCGCGCCCTCGGGGCCGGGCTGGCCCGCGACGAGTTGCTGGCGCAGCCGCTCGGCGGTGAGGCGGGAGACCTCGGACTCCACCCACAGCTTCAGCAGCCGCTGGTGCAGGTCGTGGGTGCGCAGCCCGGGCCGCTCGCGCCAGGTCTTCGAGACAGGGCCGATCATGCCGCCCTCGCGGGGCAGCCGCATGCCGCCGATGGCCACGCGCTCGTTGTTCAGCGTGGTCTGCGCGACCTTCCAGCCGTCGCCGACCTCGCCGAGGCGCCGCGAGTCGGGGATGCGGACGTCGGTGAGGAACACCTCGTTGAACTCGGCCTCGCCGGTGACCTGCCGCAGGGGCCGCACCTCGACACCGGGGTCGGTCATGTCGCAGACGAAGTACGTGATGCCCCGGTGCTTGGGCACGTCCGGGTCGGTGCGGGCGATGAGGATCGCCCAGCGGGCGACATGGGCGCTGGACGTCCAGACCTTCTGTCCGTTGACGACCCAGGTGTCGCCCTCACGCACGGCCCGCGTGCCCAGCGCGGCCAGGTCGGATCCGGCGCCCGGCTCGCTGAACAGCTGGCACCAGACCTCCTCGCCCGTCCACAGGGGCCTGAGGTAGCGCCGCTTCTGCTCGTCGGTGCCGTAGCCCAGGATGGTCGGCGCGGCCATGCCGAGGCCGATGCCGATGCGCCGCGGGTCGTTGTCGGGAGCCCCGGCGGCCTCCAGCTCGGCGTCCACGATTGCCTGGAGGGAGCGGGGGGCGCCGAGACCGCCGAGGCCCTCCGGGTAGTGCACCCAGGCGAGACCGGCGTCGAAGCGGGCCCGGAGGAAGTCAAGGCGGTCGGTGGCGGCCGGCGGGTGGGCGACCAGCAACTCCCGGGTACGGCGGCGCAGTTCCTCGACGTCGGTCATGCTGCCTCCTCCATGACGACCGCGATCCGGCCGGTGGTCCGGCCGTCCGCGACCTGCTGCACGGCGGCGGCCGCCCCGCCGAGCGGCACGCGCCCGCTCACCAGTGGCTTGATCGCGCCCCGGGCGGCCAGCTCGGTGAGCCGCTCATGGCAGTGCTGGACCAGCTTGGGGTTCTTGGTGTTGTAAAGGCCCCAGTGCAGGCCGAGGATCGAGTAGTTCTTCACCAGGGCGTGGTTCAGGCCGGGGCTGGGGATCGTGCCGCTGGCGAAGCCGACGACCACGATGCGTCCCTCGAAGGCGACGGCCTTGGCGGACTGGGTGTAGGCCTCGCCGCCGACCGGGTCGTAGATCACGTCGGCGCCCCGGCCGCCGGTGGCCTCCTTGACGGCGGCGACGACGTCCTCGGAGCGCCGGTCGATCACGACGTCGCAGCCCAGCTCGCGGGCGACGGCCGCCTTCCGGGAGCCGCCGGCGACACCGATGACGGTGG
>NZ_JBHVCP010000099.1:0-13325 GCF_042803315.1 Streptomyces sp. NPDC057424 | reverse complement strand
CTCCGAGGAGGTGCGGGCCGTCGCCTTGAAGCCGCGGGACGTCACTTGTCGCCGTCGTCCTTCTTCTCGTCGCCGTCTTCGCCCTCGACGACCGGGATCAGGGAGAGCTTGCCGCGGGAGTCGATCTCGGCGATCTCGACCTGGACCTTGGCGCCCACGCCGAGAACGTCCTCGACGTTCTCCACGCGCTTGCCGCCCGCCAGCTTGCGGATCTGCGAGATGTGCAGCAGACCGTCCTTGCCCGGGAGCAGCGACACGAACGCACCGAAGGTGGTCGTCTTCACGACCGTGCCCAGGTAGCGCTCGCCGACCTCCGGCATGGTCGGGTTGGCGATGCCGTTGATCGTGGTGCGGGCGGCCTCGGCGGACGGTCCGTCGACCGCGCCGATGTAGATCGTGCCGTCGTCCTCGATCGTGATGTCGGCGCCGGTGTCCTCCTGGATCTGGTTGATCATCTTGCCCTTGGGGCCGATGACCTCGCCGATCTTGTCCACGGGGATCTTGACGGTGATGATCCGCGGGGCGTTCGGGGACATCTCGTCCGGCGTGTCGATCGCTTCCATCATCACGTCGAGGATGTGGAGGCGGGCGTCACGGGCCTGCTTGAGCGCCGCGGCCAGGACGGAGGCCGGGATGCCGTCCAGCTTGGTGTCGAGCTGGAGGGCGGTCACGAAGTCCTTCGTGCCGGCGACCTTGAAGTCCATGTCGCCGAAGGCGTCCTCCGCACCGAGGATGTCGGTGAGGGTGACGTAGTGCGTCTCGCCCTCGATCTCCTGGGAGATCAGGCCCATGGCGATACCGGCGACGGGGGCCTTCAGGGGCACACCGGCGTTCAGCAGCGACATGGTGGAGGCGCAGACCGAGCCCATGGACGTCGAGCCGTTGGAGCTCAGCGCCTCGGAGACCTGGCGGATCGCGTAGGGGAACTCCTCGCGCGTCGGCAGGACCGGCACGAGGGCGCGCTCGGCGAGGGCGCCGTGACCGATCTCGCGGCGCTTCGGGGAGCCGACGCGGCCGGTCTCGCCGGTGGAGTACGGCGGGAAGTTGTAGTTGTGCATGTAGCGCTTGCGGGTCACCGGGGAGAGGGTGTCCAGCTGCTGCTCCATGCGGAGCATGTTCAGGGTGGTGACGCCCAGGATCTGGGTCTCGCCACGCTCGAACACGGCGGAGCCGTGGACCCGCGGGATGGCCTCGACCTCGGCGGCCAGGGTGCGGATGTCGGTGACACCGCGGCCGTCGATGCGCTTCTTCTCCTTGATCACGCGCTCACGGACCAGGGTCTTGGTCAGCGAGCGGTACGCGGCGGAGATCTCCTTCTCGCGGCCCTCGAACTCCGGCAGGAGCTTCTCGGCGGCGAGCGCCTTGACGCGGTCCAGCTCGGACTCGCGCTCCTGCTTGCCGGCGATGGTGAGCGCCTGGGCGAGCTCGGGCTTGACGGCGGCGGTGAGCGCCTCGAGGACGTCGTCCTGGTAGTCCAGGAAGATCGGGAACTCGCCGGTCGGCTTGGCGGCCTTCGCGGCGAGGTCGGCCTGGGCCCTGCAGAGCACCTTGATGAAGGGCTTCGCGGCGTCCAGACCGGCGGCGACGACTTCCTCGGTCGGCGCCTCGGCGCCGCCCTCGACCAGCTTGATGGTCTTCTCGGTGGCCTCGGCCTCGACCATCATGATCGCGACGTCGCCGTCCTCCAGGGTGCGGCCCGCGACGACCATGTCGAAGACGGCGTCCTCGAGCTCGGAGTGCGTCGGGAAGGCCACCCACTGGCCGTTGATCAGCGCGACGCGAACGCCGCCGATCGGGCCGGAGAAGGGCAGGCCGGCCAGCTGCGTCGACGCGGACGCGGCGTTGATCGCGACGACGTCGTACAGGTGGTCGGGGTTGAGCGCCATGATCGTGGCGACGACCTGGATCTCGTTGCGCAGGCCCTTCTTGAAGGAGGGGCGCAGCGGGCGGTCGATCAGGCGGCAGGTGAGGATCGCGTCCTCGGAGGGACGGCCCTCGCGGCGGAAGAAGCTGCCGGGGATCTTGCCGGCGGCGTACATCCGCTCCTCGACGTCCACCGTGAGGGGGAAGAAGTCGAGCTGGTCCTTGGGGTTCTTGGAGGCGGTGGTGGCCGACAGCACCATGGTGTCGTCGTCCAGGTACGCCACGGCGGAGCCGGCGGCCTGCTTGGCCAGGCGGCCCGTCTCGAAGCGGATGGTGCGGGTACCGAAGGCGCCATTGTCGATGACGGCCTCGGCGTAGTGGGTCTCGTTCTCCACTAGCGTTTTCTCCTCGTCCTCGTCGCCCTGCCCGTGTGGCAGGGAGACGGTTGCGGAGAAGCGCGCCGTGCTGTGCGGGCCGGTCTTCGATCGAAGCACCCGGGGTTCGCTCTCCCGGGGGCCACTACCGAGGACCGGCGGCGGCTAGGAGCGCCTCTCCTCTTCTTGTCGTGCTGTGTCGTCCATATTGCGTTGTGCTACCACACTACAAAGCAGTGGTGACACTCCGCACGTACAGCAAAGGGAGCGGTCCCCTATTCCTTCGGGAACCGCTCCCCTCACGGCGTCTTACTTGGCGCCCGCCGCACCGCGGCGGATGCCGAGGCGCTCGACCAGCGCACGGAAGCGCTGGATGTCCTTCTTCGCCAGGTACTGGAGAAGGCGGCGACGCTGACCCACGAGGATCAGCAGACCACGGCGGGAGTGGTGGTCGTGCTTGTGGGTCTTGAGGTGCTCGGTCAGGTCCGAGATGCGGCGCGAGAGCATGGCGACCTGGACCTCGGGGGAGCCGGTGTCGCCCTCCTTCTGACCGAACTCGGTGATGATCTGCTTCTTCGTAGCGGCGTCGAGCGGCACGCGTACTCCTCGTAGTCTGTGATGGCCACCGAGTGCCCCCGGTCTGTGTCTCGGGGGAGCTTCCGTTACTCGGGAGGCGGGGATCCGCTGGGCGCGGCCTCCAGAGCGGTGAGCTCCGGGGGTGCGTACACAAACGGCCGTCGACCAGGGTACCAGGCGGTCGGGGTCCTCTTTGCCCTGGTCTTTCGAACCTCCCGGCCGGAGCGGAGGGGCCACTAGGGTGAGCAGGTTCGGATCATTTGTATGTCGGATCGTTCGTATGTCGGGAAGGGGTCGCTACGGCATGGCGGAGACGGCTGAGGAGATCAAGGCACGCAAGGAGCGGGAGCGGGACGAGCTCTACGCGCTCGACATCTCCGGTGTCGAGTGGCACAGCGCGCCGGGTACCGAGGGACACGAGGAGCGGGTCGAGATCGCCTACCTGCCCGAGGGGGCTGTGGCGATGCGGTCGTCGCTCGACCCGGAGACGGTGCTGCGCTACACGGAGGCGGAGTGGCGGGCGTTCGTGCTGGGGGCGCGGGACGGGGAGTTCGATCTTGAGCCGACGCCCCGCAGTGGGGGTCTTGGCCCGGAGTGACAGGCGGGCACGGGAGCCCTTACCGGGTCGTCGGGCACTCCCCGACGACCCGGGGGTCGAGCCGGCGAGCCCTTCAGCCGCCCCGTGGCGGTCGGCGGGGTGTCCGAGTGAGCGGGAAACGGGTCTCGCGGCGGCCCGCGGCCACCGCTACCCGCGGGACGGCGGACCGGCGCCCCGCAGCGTCGTTCGACGCTTCCCGAAGGTGTGGTGGATCCGCCGCCCGGATGGACCCGGTGAAGACCGATAGCGGGGCAGGGCTCAGCTGGTCATCGAGCGCACTGCCGAGTACACGTCGAACACCGCCAGGGTCAGCGGCACCAGGGTCAGCAGCACGAAGCCCTCGGCGATCTCCAGGAAGCGTCCCCAGAACGGGGTGAGGCCGCCGCGCGAGACGATCAAACCGATCGCCGTGACGAGCGCGGCCGCCGCGGCGATCGCCGCGACGAGCCAGATGGTCCGGAGGTCGAGGTCGCTGCGGTCGCCCGTGAGGGCCTCGCGGACGATCGAGTGCGGCGGATTGAGTGCCAGCCCCAGGCCGAGCAGTACGAGAGAGGCGAGACCGGCGGCCAGGACGGGGGCCACCTGGCCGGTGTACCGGAAGAGATGGGCGCGCATCAGCATGGCCAGGCCGGTCGCCAGGGCCAGGAGCTGAGCCCAGACGTTCTCGGAGAACCCGAGGACCGCCGAGGCACCGACGGCGAGCAGTGCGCAGCCGCCCACCAGACCGACCAGGAGTTCGTGTCCACGCCGCGCCTGGGCGGCGACCCGCTCGGCGTCGACCGGCTCCTGGGGGGCGGGGTCTGTGGCGTACGCGCTGCGCGGGGCCGTGTTCGGGGTGTCGAAGCCGATCGGGAGCCGGGCGAAGCGCATCGACAGCCCCGGCAGGAAGGCCAGGCCTCCGACGGCGATCGGGGCGCACAGTGCGGCGATCTCGGAGGGCGTCCAGTCGGCGAGGATCGCCGCGAACACGGCGATCAGGCTGACGGCGGAGGCGACGACGAAGCCGACGAACGGGCCGTCCCCACTCGGCGAGCACAGGGTGAGCAGGACCGAGGCCAGCAGCACCGCCGCGCAGGCGAGGAGGAACTGGAGCCGGCCGATGCCCTGTCCGTCGGCGAGCGGCAGGAGACCCGAGCCGGCCACGCCGACGTTGGGGAGGGCGCCGAGCCCCAGGGCGATGGCCGAGGCCCGGTCGTCGTAGACCCGGGCGCGCACGCAGGCCAGGACGACCAGGAGGACACCGGTGACGCCGGCGAGGATGCCGGGCAGGCTGTTCATGTCGTGCAGCGGGTCGCCCATCCAGGCCACGAACGCCAGCAGGACCGGCAGTACGCCTCCCCCGACGAGCCCCGCCGCGCGCGTCAGGTCGCCGCTCCACAGGGTGCGCTCGCTGGTCACGGCGGAGGCGACCGCCTCGGAGACGTCGTCGAAGACGGCGGGCGGCAGCGACTCGGAGAACGGGCGCAGCGCGAGGAGTTCTCCGTCGAGGATGCGCTGAGCGGCGAAGGAACGGGCACTGTCGAGGACGGTGCCGTCCCGGCGGACCAGGTGGTAGCCGACGGGCGCGCCCTCGGCGGGACTTTGCCGGGTGAGGGTGAGGATCTCCGGATAGAGGTCGGCAACCGGGATGTCGTCGGGCAGCGCCACGTCGATCCGGCTGTCGGGCGCGACGATGGTGACGCGGCAGAAACCCAGACCCGTGCCCGCCCCGGCGGGGGTTCCCGTACCGGGTCCCCTTCCGGTGGCTGCCGCGGAGGCCGTCATGCTCACCTGCTGCTCCCCCTCAGTGATGATTCTTTACCTACGGTACGGAAGTCCTGCGCGGCTTTCCCGTCCCCGGTGACCGATCGTGCGGCGAGGTCGCAGGAACAGCCCTTCGTGCCGTCGCCGGGCTTCCGCCGCCGGTGGGATCTGCCGCAATGCCCCGTTTACTCCGGCTCAACTCGCGTGTGCCGACGCGAACTTCCGGCACCCTATCGCCCCTTGCGTCCAGGGAGGTCAGTAGGATCGCGCGGCGGCCTGCGTCCGCCTGACACGGGGCGGCGGACGGACTCTCGGGCTGGTCGAGGGAATGGATGCCAGTGAGCCACATCGTCGTGAAGCGCCCGCCTCGGGTGCTGCCGTCCGAAGTGTCCACGCAGGACATCATCCTGCAGCCTCCGCCGGAGCTTCCGCGGGGCCATCGGGAGAGCGTGCTGATGCAACTCCTGCCGACGTTGGGCATGGGTGGCTCGGTGGTCTTCTTCTTCACGAGCGGACAGCCGTTCATGAGGATCATGGGCATGATCATGATCGCCTCGACCATCGCCATGTCCGTCGCGATGGTGATCCGCTTCCGCCGCGGCTCCCAGGGGGAGCTGGCGGACATGCGCCGCGACTATCTGAGCTACCTGGCGCAGACCCGGCGCACGGCCGTCGACACGGCGACGGCACAGCGTGACGCGCAGTACTTCCTCCACCCCTCCCCCGAACAGCTGTGGGCCCTGGTCGCCGAGGGCAGCCGGGTGTGGGAACGACGCTCCGGCGACGAGGACTTCGCCCAGGTCCGCATCGGCCTCGGCGCGCAGGCCCTCGCCAGGGCCCTCGTCGCCCCCGAAACCGCCCCCGTCGAGCAGCTGGAGCCGCTGACCGCGGGTGCGATGCAGCGCTTCCTCGCCGTCCACAGCACCCTGGACGACCTGCCGATGGCGGTCTCGTTGCGGGCGTTCTACCACGTCACGATCAGCGGCGATCCGCAGTCCGTGCGGTCCTCCGCCCGAGCCATCACCGGCTCACTGGCCGCACTGCACTCCCCGGATGATCTGCTCATCGTGGTGGCGGCGGAACGCGAGGCCCTGCCCCACTGGGAGTGGGCCAAGTGGCTGCCGCACGTCCAGGCGCCCGGCGCCGTGGACGGAGCGGGCAGCCGCAGGCTGATCGACAGCGACAGCCGCGAACTGGAGAACCTGCTCGCCACCCGGCTGACCGGCCGCCCGCGCTTCCACCCGAACGCGGCGCCGCTGCCGGAGGAGCCCCACATCGTCGTCGTACTCGACGGCCTCACCCTGCCGCCGGACTCGGTCCTGGCCAGTCCCGAAGGGCTCCAGGGCGTCACCGTCCTCGAGGTGGTCCCCGGCGAGCTCATCACGGGCGGCGGCGAGCTCTCCATCGTCGTACAGCCCGAAGCGCTGCACCTGGAGTCGGGGCACGGCGTCGTCTACGAAGGAACCCCCGACGTCCTCTCCTACGAGTCCGCCGAAGCCCTCGCCCGGCAGCTGGCCCCGCTGCGGATGGCCTCGGGCGGTGACGACGACGAACCACTGCTCGCCAACCTGGAGTTCACCGATCTGCTGAACCTCGGTGACGCGGCGTCCGTCGACACCCAGCGCACCTGGCGGCCGCGGTCGCTGGCGGAGCGGCTGCGGGTGCCGATCGGTGTCGGGGAGGACGGCCGCCCCGTGATGCTGGACCTCAAGGAGGCCGCACAGGAGGGCATGGGCCCGCACGGCCTGTGCGTCGGCGCCACCGGCTCCGGCAAGTCGGAGCTGCTGCGCACGCTGGTACTGGGCCTCGCGGTCACCCATTCGTCGGAGACGCTGAACTTCGTCCTCGCGGACTTCAAGGGCGGCGCGACCTTCGCCGGCATGGCGCAGATGCCGCACGTCGCGGCCGTCATCACCAACCTCGCGGACGACCTCACCCTGGTCGACCGCATGGGCGACTCCATCCGCGGCGAACTCAACCGCCGCCAGGAGATGCTGCGCGACGCGGGCAACTACGCCAACATCCACGACTACGAGAAGGCCCGCGCGGCCGGTGCCGCCCTGCAGCCCATTCCGTCGCTGGTGCTGGTCATCGACGAGTTCAGTGAGCTGCTGACGGCGAAGCCCGACTTCATCGAGATGTTCGTGCAGATCGGCCGCATCGGCCGGTCGCTCGGTGTACACCTGCTGCTGGCGTCGCAGCGCCTGGAGGAAGGCCGCCTGCGCGGTCTGGAGACCTACCTGTCGTACCGAGTCGGTCTGCGCACCTTCTCCGCCGCGGAGTCCCGCGCGGCGATCGGCGTACCGGACGCCTATGAGCTGCCGAACGTCCCGGGCTCCGGCCTGCTGAAGTTCGGTACGGACGAGATGGTGCGATTCAAGGCGGCCTACGTCTCCGGCGTGTACCGCTCGGGCACGCAGCGGGCGGCACTGGGCGACGGCCCGCTGCCGATGGACCGGCGGCCGGTGCTGTTCACGGCGGCCGAGGTGCCGGTGCAGTACATGGCCGTGCCACAGCAGCGCCCTTCGGCTTCGGACGGTCCGGAGGTCGACGACGCGCTCGCCGACACCGTGCTCGACGTGATCGTGCGCCGACTGGAGGCCCAGGGCCCGGCGGCACACCAGGTGTGGCTGCCGCCGCTGGACAGTCCGCCGCCGCTCGACGAACTCCTGCCCGGCCTCACAGCGGTACAGGGCCGCGGCCTCACACAGCCCGGCTACGAAGGCGCCGGCCGCCTGGTCGTACCGGCGGGCCTGGTGGACAAGCCCTACGAGCAGCGCCGCGACCCGCTCTGGATCGACTTCTCCGGCGCGGCCGGCCACATGCAGATCATCGGCGGCCCGCAGTCCGGCAAGTCGACGCTGCTGCGCACCCTGATCTCGGCGTTCGCGCTCACGCACACGCCGTACGAAGTGCAGTTCTACGGCCTCGACTTCGGCGGTGGCGGCATGGCGGCGGTGGCCGGCCTGCCGCACGTGGGCGGGATCGCCTCACGCCTGGATCCGGAACGGGTCCGGCGCACGGTGGCCGAGGTGTACGGCGTACTGAACCGCCGCGAGGAGTACTTCCGCTCCGCGGGCATCGCCTCGATCGCGGACTTCCGGGCCAGGCGGGCCCGGGGCGAGATCCCGGTCACGGATCAGCCCTGGGGTGACGTGTTCCTGGTCATCGACGGCTGGGGCAACTTCCGCGCGGACTACGAGGCCATGGACCAGGTGATCCACGACATCGCGGCGCGCGGTCTCGGTTACGGCGTCCACCTGATCCTGACGGCCTCACGCTCGATGGAGGTCAGGGCCAACCTCAAGGACCACCTGATGAACCGCCTGGAGCTGCGGCTCGGCGACACGATGGACTCCGAACTGGACCGCAAGGTGGCCGCGAACGTCCCGGCGGGGGTGCCCGGCCGCGGACAGGCGCCGCAGAAGCTGCATTTCATGGCGGCGGTGCCGCGCATCGACGGTCTCACCTCCGACACGGACCTGGCCGACGCCACGGCAGCTCTGGCGACGGAGGTCTCCCGGCACTGGCAGGCGCCCGGCGCCCCCGAAGTCCGTCTGCTGCCCCGCGAGTTCCCGGCCGAGGAGCTGCCTCCGGGCGGTCGCTTCCCGCGCCGCGGCGTCGCCTTCGCCCTCGACGAGGACAACCTCGAACCGGTCTTCGTGGACTTCGAGCAGGACCCGTTCTTCCTCGTCTTCGGCGAGAGCGAGTCGGGCAAGTCGAACCTGCTGCGCCTGCTGATCCAGCAGCTGACGCAGCGGTACTCGGGCGACGAGGCCAAGCTGTTCGTCATCGACAACCGGCGCTCGCTGCTGGACGTGACGCCGTCGTCGCACCTCGCCGAATACATCCCCATGTCCAACTCCATGGACCACCACATGGCCGCCCTGGCCGACCTGATGAAACGCCGCACACCGACAGCCGACGTCACCGCCCAGCAGCTGCGGGACCGGAGCTGGTGGCGCGGACCCACGGTGTACGTCGTCATCGACGACTACGACCTCGTGGCCACGTCGAGCGGCAACCCGCTGGCGGGACTGACGGAACTCCTGCCGTTCGCCCGGGATGTGGGGGTGCGGTTCATCATCGCGCGGTCTACGGCGGGCGCGGGGCGGGCGTCTTACGAGGCGTTCATGCAGCGGGTGAAGGAGCTGGGGGCGCAGGGGGTTGTGCTGGCCGGCGATCCAGGTGAGGGAGATCTGCTGGGCGGGGTTCGGCCGCGTCCTATGCCTGCGGGGCGGGGGGTCTTTGTGTCTCGGCGGAGGGGGAGGCCGTTGGTGCAGGTGGGGTTGAGTCCGGAAGGGGCGTTCTGATGAAAGAAGCGTTCACACCTGCGGGCTGAGGGTTCACGTCCCACACATGTGACCACCCGCCGTGTTGCTAGCTTGACAAAGTCCAAGCGTCTGACCGTCGCCAAAGCGAAGCGGAGTGCCGCTGACGTGAGTGGCACGCCAAGGTTTCGCTCAAGTCGAACAGTTACGGGGAAGGACTCACCCATGGCCTGGAACGAGTGGGAGCAGCTCAAAGCCGACGCGGCCGACCCGAGCTCCACAGCGATGCAGATCGATCACGTGCCGTCGTTGGACGGCGGGAGCGGCAACACCGGCGATTTGGTTGCGTATCAGGATGACCTGGGAGCCGTTGGGCACGATGCGTACATCCTCCATGACCAGCTACGGCGGCGCGTGGACATCGCTGGTGCGGGTGCGGACGAGACCGGATCCGGCTCGACGATGCAGGCCGCTGAAGAGTTGAAGCGAAGCGGCTTCGTTACTGGCCCCGCCCTCGTGACGACGGTCACGATGTGGACCTCGCAGGTCAAGTCGGTCCTCCAAGCCGTCGCGCACATTTCGAACCACTTGGACTACACCAAGAAGCTACATGCTCAGGACGACGCGCAGATCGCTGCCGAGATTCGTGGCCGAGACGGTTCCGCGATGCCCGTGTCCAGCCTCAGCCGCTACTTCCAGTAAGAGAGGCAAACCGCAGTGCCGCTCAAGTACACAGACCTGCTCGAGGTTGATCTCGGGAAGCTCGGCGCGGCCGTCGACGACTGGAAGCAGGCGGTCGGCGCCCTCAAGTCGCTGGACGAGGATGCGCGTAAGGGGATGAAGGCCAAGTCGGACTCTGCTCGTTGGGCCGGCGCGAACGCCACCGTCACTCGGGGGTTCGTCGACAAGACGACCAAGGAGTTCGCCGATCTGCACACCGAGGCTAACAGCATCTACCAGGTCCTCGACGATGCGCACCGTGAACTCTCCACGCTGCAACACGCATTGAAGGGCCTTGTCGACGAAGCGCGGGCGAAGAACTACACCATCAGGGATAACGGGGACACCACAGTTACCGTCAGCGAGTACGTGCCGCCCGGTCAGACGCCGACGGAAAAGGCAGGCGGAAAGGCGCAGCAGCGTCGACAGTCCATCGCCGACCAGATTTCGGCGAAGGTCGGGCGCGCCAACGACGTAGACATGTCGGTGAAGTCCGCTCTCGCTCGAGCCCACGGAAACGACCTACACGACGCGGGCCATGCGGACTATGACTCGCTTAACGAGGCACAGGCCGCACGCGCGGTCGAGCTCGCTAAGAAGGGCGAGCACATGACCAACACCGAGTTGAAGGAATTCAACCGGCTGATGAAGTACAACGGATCGGAAGGCGGCGGAGAGTTCGCCGTCAACTTCTACAAGACCCTCGGCCCGGAGAAAACGCTGGAGTTCTACGGTTCCATGGCGCTCAACGGCACGGCCGGCGACGACAAGGCCAGCCTCGCTCTGACCAGGGACATGCAACGTTCTATGGGCTTGGCATTGGCCAACGCCACCGACCCAGATCACAAGTACCACCTCTCAGCAAGTTGGGGCGACCAGATGCGCAAGCTTGGCGGCCAGCGCATACAGATCGAGCGTGCCGGGCTCAACCCGCCTTACGGATACCAGGTTCTCGGTGGCCTGCTGCGGTACGGTAACTACGACGCTAACTTCATCAATCCCATTGCCGGGCACATCGTTCAGCTGCACCACAAGAACCCCAATATGTTCACCCTGACCAAGCCCCTGACGGGTGGGATCGACACCAATTTCGGGTACAACCCTTCGGGGAAGGTCGGGGTGGGGTACGACCCGTTAACCAGCGCCCTCGAAGCGCTGGGACACAGCCCGGAAGCCTCGAAGGAGTTTTTCGCCGACAAGCACCCGACGGTCTACAACGCGGACGGCACCGAGAACAAGGGAGCGAAACTCGGCTACACGTACTTCGGCGAACTGACGGACAAGAATTTCCAGTGGCCGACCGACGGGTCGGAGGTCCCCTCGAAGGCTCATGGAGTGGATGCCCTGGGCCACGCGCTGGAGTCCGCGACGCTCGGACACGCCTACGACGATCCGGCACCGACGCTGGTGCGCGACGAGGACTCGGCCAAGATCATGAAGCAGGTCGTGCACACATACGGCAACGATCCAGAACTCGTCGGGCAGCACGAGATCCTCTCCGACAGCCTCGGCCGGATGGGGGCTGGTTACATCGACGACCTGAACTGGGGGCTCGACGAAAACCGCAAGGGCAGCACCTTCGCACCGGCCTCGGGAGCCGACGGTCACGCCAAGTTCGGTCAGAGCGACACCATCAGTTTCCTCAGCACCCTCGGACAACATCCAGACGCCTACGCAGAGGTCTCCTCTGCCGGTCAGGTGTACACCACCAGCGTGCTGGAAGCACAGGTGGGCGCCAACGGCATCGACGAGGGGCCAGCGCGCGATGCCACCCGCAGCGGCGCCCTTATTCAAGGAATCCTGGACCAGGCGCGGGCGGACCACGTCAAAGCCGAGGGGGTCGCCGCAGACAAGGAGTACAACGACGCGCTCGAAAAGCGCAACGGCTGGGTCGAGTTCGGGACGGGAGCCGTTGTGGCGGCTGGCGTGGCGGCTGGCGTGGCCTTCCTGCCCGGGGTCGCCGCGGCCGGAATCGCAGCAACGGCGATCCCGGTGATGACCGACACGGGACAGGGCATGGTGGAACAGCAGATCGGCAATGTCATCGGAGACTGGACCGAGACGAAGCAACAGGACAGCAGCGAGGACGTCCAAGAGCAGGTCAGGAACATCTTCACGGCCGGCAGGGAGAACTCCGAGTCACCAGCGAGGAACTTCATGGAGAACCACCGCATCCGAGACAACTCCGTCTTCGGGCAGGACTTGGAGGATGCGTGGACCGGCGGTTACAACGATGGCATCAACCGTGAGAACCAGCAGGGGCAGCTGCCCGAAACGGGAGAATGACAATGGTGAACAACAATCCCGTGCGACGGTTGGCTGCCGCTACGGTGACTGTAGCCGCTTTAGCTGCTCCTCTCGCGGCCTGCGGCAACGAGGAAAATCCGGGGAGGCCACAGACGACGGAACAATCGAAGGCGGCCTCTGCCTCCCCTACCCTGTGCGGGGTGCAGCTCTCGACAGGTGCCAGAAAGGCACTGCTGCATCTGGTCGGAAGCAACGAGTTCGAGTCGAGCGGGTCCCAGGACAGCCTTGGCAATACCGCTAAGGCCCTCGTTTCCGGCTATGGCGAAAATGGGCCCGATGACTATGGCAAGGAATACGACCTCTGCACGGTCTACGGTTCTACGGCCAGCATGGGCATTGATCTGTCATTTCACCTCCCGGAAGGGATTCCCACATCTGTTTCCCCGAAATTCAAAAAGTACGAGGTGGGCGAACTGGCCCTGTCCCGGCCGCCGAAGGCATCACTTTACATGAAGTGCTCCAGTGATGCATTCGGTTCGGACAGTGGCACCGTACTGATCCAGGGGGACCTGACGAATACTCAGGCACCGTCGCGCGATGACGCGACCGTGCGCAAAGAAAACCTGAACGTCCTGTACTCGGTCTCCCTTGCGATGGCCAAGGAGTTGGGCTGCGAGGGCGACGCGGACCTGCCGGGGCAATTCAGTCTCCCGCAAGAGGCGTGACTCCACAGCGCTGGGCCACATCCAGACCCTGACCGGACGCCTGTTTCACACGGGGCACACCGTTCAAGGGTGGCACCGTCCGGAGGGGGCGCGATTTCATCGCTCCCCCCGGAATCGGAGGAGCCGTCGGCGGATTGCCAGCACTGTACTGAATGAGCCTCTTCAGCGTTGCCGCTCCAGGGTGAGAATGGCTTTGGCGATTGACGTC
>NZ_JBHVCP010000098.1:0-16772 GCF_042803315.1 Streptomyces sp. NPDC057424 | reverse complement strand
GGCTTGTCCCAGGCGCCGGCGGGCCGTGCGGTGCTGCCGCCGGCGGGCCGGGGCCCGGCGGGGGGCCCCCACCCGGCGGCGGCCCCACCGCCCGGGACCGGCAGCAGCCTTGACGGGCCCCTGTGCAGGAGCCAGGGCGGCAGGAGCGACAGCGGGTTCTCGTACGCCTCGCCGCGGCGCAGTCCCCAGTGGACGCACGTGACTGCCGTGCAGTGCGAGCCGCGCGCGTCCACCGTGCCGATCACCTCGCCCGCTGCCACCTCCGCACCCTTCTCGACCGTTGCCGTCACCGGCTCGTACGTCGTGCGCAAGGGGGGATCGCCCGTCCCCGTGAGGTCCACCGCGACGACTCCCTTGCCGGCCACCCGGCCGGCGAAGGAGACCCGGCCCGGGGCCACCGCTCGAACCGGTGTGCCCGCGGGCGCCGCCAGATCCACGCCCCGGTGGCCCGGGCCGTAGGTCGTCGCCGGGGGCTCCCAGCCCCGCAGGACCCGGGGGCGTACGGCGACGGGCCAGGTGCGGCCGATCGCCGGAACGGTGGCGTCTGCAAGGGACGCCCCCGCCGCGAACAGCGGTGGTGGCGGGGCCAGCAGGGCCGCAGCCGTGACGATCACCAGCAGGATCAGGCGCGCACAGACACGAAGACATCGGTTCGCTCGCATGCGGAGAGCCTTCCGGAGCGCAGGCGTCGCCGCTCGCGGCTGTGGGCGGGGGCCCGGCTGTGGACAACGGCGTCACCCGGCACCCCGCGGGTCCCGTACACTTCTGGTGGCGACCTGAGTCATCAGGTCGACTTCGCACGCCCCGATACGAACCCCGGCAACGGGCCGTATCAGCGCCCCTCGGTCCCTCGTGGAACGGCGCGCAGTGGGCGTCAGGCGCGGAAGCCGTCCGGCATCCGCGGCACAACCGAGAAGCACAAGGAGATACGGCCATGGCCGTCGTCACGATGCGGGAGCTGCTGGAGAGCGGCGTCCACTTCGGTCACCAGACCCGTCGTTGGAACCCGAAGATGAAGCGCTTCATCTTCACGGAGCGCAACGGCATCTACATCATCGACCTGCTCCAGTCGCTGTCGTACATCGACCGCGCCTACGAGTTCGTCAAGGAGACCGTCGCCCACGGCGGCACGGTCATGTTCGTCGGCACGAAGAAGCAGGCGCAGGAGGCCATCGCCGAGCAGGCCACCCGCGTCGGCATGCCCTACGTCAACCAGCGCTGGCTGGGCGGCATGCTCACCAACTTCTCGACCGTCTACAAGCGGCTGCAGCGCCTCAAGGAGCTCGAGCAGATCGACTTCGAGGACGTCGCCGCGTCCGGTCTGACCAAGAAGGAGCTTCTCGTGCTCTCGCGCGAGAAGGCCAAGCTGGAGAAGACCCTCGGTGGTATCCGCGAGATGTCCAAGGTGCCCAGCGCCGTCTGGATCGTGGACACCAAGAAGGAGCACATCGCGGTTGGTGAGGCCCGGAAGCTGAACATTCCGGTCGTCGCGATTCTCGACACCAACTGCGACCCCGACGAGGTCGACTACAAGATCCCGGGCAACGACGACGCGATCCGCTCCGTCACCCTGCTCACCCGCGTCATCGCCGACGCCGTCGCCGAGGGCCTCATCTCCCGCAGCGGTGTCGCCACCGAGGGCAAGGGCGAGAAGGCCGCCGGCGAGCCGCTGGCCGAGTGGGAGCGCGACCTGCTCGAGGGCGAGAAGAAGGCCGACGAGGCTGCTCCGGCCGCCGAGGCCGCCCCCGCCGCGGAGGCCGCTCCGGCCGCCGAGGCTGCTCCGGCCGCCGAGGCTGCTCCGGCCGCCGAGGCCCCCGCTGCCGAGGCCGAGAAGCCGGCCGAGGACGAGAAGCCGGCCGAGGCCGAGCAGGCCTGACCCGTCAGTCCGAGTTGACGGCGGGAGCGGCACCGAATCCACCAGCGCCTTCGGCGCGGTGAAGTCCGCTCCCGCCGTTGACCCGTAGGTCGGCGGAAGGACAGCGCCTTCCGGCTCCATGGGGCGCATCCGCAGATCTTCGATCTTCCAGACTTCGAGAGAGATTCACAGACTCATGGCGAACTACACCGCCGCCGACGTCAAGAAGCTCCGTGAGCTCACGGGCGCCGGCATGATGGACTGCAAGAAGGCGCTGGACGAGGCCGAGGGCAACGTCGAGAAGGCCGTCGAGGCGCTCCGCATCAAGGGCCAGAAGGGCGTCGCCAAGCGCGAAGGCCGTTCCGCCGAGAACGGTGCCGTCGTCTCGATCATCGCCGACGACAACTCCTCCGGTGTCATCGTCGAGCTGAAGTGCGAGACGGACTTCGTCGCCAAGGGCGACAAGTTCCAGGCCGTGGCCAACACCATCGCCGAGCACGTCGCCAAGACCTCCCCGGCCGACCTCGAGGCCCTGCTCGCCTCCGAGATCGAGGCCGGCAAGACCGTCCAGGCGTTCGTCGACGAGGCCAACGCCAACCTGGGCGAGAAGATCGTCCTGGACCGCTTCGCGCAGTTCGCCGACGGCTACGTGACGGCGTACATGCACCGCACGATGCCCGACCTGCCCCCGCAGATCGGTGTCCTCGTCGAGCTGGACAAGCCGAACGCGGAGATCGCCAAGGGCGTTGCCCAGCACATCGCCGCCTTCGCGCCGAAGTACCTCTCCAAGGAGGACGTGCCGGCCGAGGTCGTCGAGTCCGAGCGCCGCGTCGCCGAGGAGACCACCCGCGCCGAGGGCAAGCCCGAGGCCGCCCTGCCGAAGATCGTCGAGGGTCGCCTCAACGGCTTCTTCAAGGACGCCACGCTGCTCGGCCAGCCGTACGCGCTCGACAACAAGAAGTCCGTCCAGAAGGTCCTGGACGAGGCCGGTGTCACCCTGAAGCGCTTCACGCGCATCAAGGTCGGCATCTGAGTCCGTACCGCGCTCGACGCCCGACCCCGATAGGGTCGACAGCAGTCGTCCGCGTGCGCCGTCACATGAGTGGCGGGCGACAGCAGATCTGACGAGGAGGCCATTGCCGTATGGGATGCGAAACACGCCCCACCGGCAATGGCCTTCTTGGTATGTGCAACACGTGAAAGAGGCGGGATCCCCCATGACCACCAAGGCCCAGAAGAGCGACGACGGCAAAGTACGCGGCCGGTTTCTGCTGAAGCTGTCCGGAGAGGCCTTCTCCGGTGGCGGGGGCCTTGGCGTCGACCCCGACGTGGTGCACAAGATCGCCCGCGAGATCGCGGCCGTCGTACGCGACGGCGCGGAGATCGCGATCGTCATCGGCGGCGGCAACTTCTTCCGCGGTGCCGAACTCCAGCAGCGCGGCATGGACCGGGCCCGCTCCGACTACATGGGCATGCTCGGCACCGTCATGAACTGCCTCGCTCTCCAGGACTTCCTGGAGAAGGTGGGCGTGGACTGCCGGGTGCAGACCGCCATCACCATGGGCCAGGTCGCCGAGCCCTACATCCCGCTGCGCGCCGTGCGGCACCTGGAGAAGGGCCGTGTGGTCATCTTCGGCGCCGGGATGGGCATGCCGTACTTCTCCACCGACACCACCGCCGCCCAGCGCGCCCTGGAGATCGACGCCGAGGCGCTGCTCATGGGCAAGAACGGTGTGGACGGGGTTTACGACTCCGACCCCAAGACCAACCCGGACGCGGTGAAGTTCGATCACCTCGGCTACGGCGAGGTCATCACGCGCGATCTGAAGGTCGCCGACGCCACGGCCGTGACGCTGTGCCGCGACAACAAGCTCCCGATCGTGGTCTTCGAGCTGCTGGCGGAGGGCAACATCGGACGCGCCGTCAAGGGTGAGAAGATCGGCACGCTGGTGGGGGACCCCGGCAGCCGGGACTGACACCCCGGGAACAACCCCGTCCGGGGGACGGACGGGACGGAGCCGGGCCGGGGGATGGACAATGTCCTGCCGGTCGGGAACCGTGCAGGAAGAAGACGCGACGCAGCCGGCCGCCGCCCCACATGGAACCGCAGCCGGGCCTACTCAAGACACGCAGGAGCAAGTGGTGATCGAAGAGACCCTCCTCGAGGCCGAGGAGAAGATGGAGAAGGCCGTCGTGGTCGCCAAGGAGGACTTCGCCGCGATCCGCACCGGCCGTGCGCACCCGGCGATGTTCAACAAGATCGTGGCCGACTACTACGGTGCGCCGACCCCGATCAACCAGCTGGCCTCGTTCTCGGTGCCCGAGCCGCGCATGGCCGTGGTGACCCCGTTCGACAAGAGCGCGCTGCGCAACATCGAGCAGGCGATCCGCGACTCCGACCTGGGCGTCAACCCGAGCAACGACGGCAACATCATCCGGGTGGTGTTCCCCGAGCTGACCGAGGAGCGCCGCCGCGAGTACATCAAGGTCGCCAAGAGCAAGGGTGAGGACGCCAAGGTCTCCATCCGCTCCGTGCGCCGCAAGGCCAAGGACGCCATCGACAAGCTGATCAAGGACGGCGAGGTCGGCGAGGACGAGGGCCGCCGTGCGGAGAAGGAGCTCGACGACACCACCGCGAAGTACGTCGCGCAGGTGGACGAGCTCCTGAAGCACAAGGAAGCGGAGCTGCTCGAGGTCTGATGAACGACTCTTCCTGGGGGGCGCCGCCACAGGCCGGGTACTGGGGGCCCACCGACCAAGGGCATGGTCACGGCCACGTCCAGGGCCCCGGCCACGGGCACGTCCAGGGGGCCGCTCCGGCGGGTCCCGCATACGATGCGTATGAAGCGCCTCAGACTCGCCCCATGCCCATCGTGCCCGACGTGACCGAATTCGGCGGAAACCAGGATGACGACCGGGGGGCTGCTCGACTGAGTGGCCCCCCGGTCCGAAACGACACGAATCCGGAGCCCATGCCCGACGCCCCGCAGCCGGCGCCCAAGCCGCCGAAGAAGAGCGCGGGTCGCGACCTGAGTGCCGCGATAGGGGTCGGTGTCGGGCTCGGTGCGGTGATCGTCGCGTCGCTGTTCGTCGTCAAGGCCGTGTTCGTCGGTGTCGTCGCGGTGGCCGTGGTGGTGGGCCTGTGGGAGCTGACCAAGCGGCTGGAGGAACGCAAGGGCATCCGGGCGCCCCTGGTGCCGCTCGCGCTCGGCGGTGCCGCGATGGTCGTCGCCGGGTACGTCCGGGGCGCGGAGGGCGCGTGGGTGGCGATGGCGCTCACGGCACTGGCCGTCCTGGTCTGGCGCATGACCGAACCGCCCGAGGGCTACCTGAGGGACGTCACCGCAGGCGTCTTCGCGGCGTTCTACGTGCCCTTCCTCGCGACCTTCGTCGCGATGATGCTGACCGCGGACGACGGGGCGCAGCGGGTGCTCACCTTCCTGCTGCTCACGGTCGTCAGCGACACCGGGGCCTACGCCGTCGGCTGGCGGTTCGGCCGGCACAAGCTGGCCCCGCGCATCAGCCCCGGCAAGACCCGCGAGGGCCTGCTCGGCGCGGTTTCCTTCGCCATGGTCGCGGGGGCACTGTGCATGCAGTTCCTCATCGACGACGGTGCCTGGTGGCAGGGGCTCGTGCTGGGCCTCGCGGTCGCGGTCACGGCCACGCTCGGCGACCTCGGCGAGTCCATGATCAAGCGGGACCTCGGCATCAAGGACATGGGCACGCTGCTGCCGGGCCACGGCGGCATCATGGACCGGCTCGACTCGCTGCTGCCCACGGCGCCGGTGGTGTGGCTGCTGCTCGTGCTCTTCGTCGGCTCCGGCTGAACCGGCCGTCTTCGTCAGTGAGCTCCCGTCCGGCCGGGCGGGAGCTCACTGACGTCCCGGGGAGACGTCGGGGGGAGTGAGGTGGGACGATTCAGGTGTACCTCCCAAAGGAGGCCATCATGGCCATCATCCGAGAGAGCATCGACGTCGACCGCCGTCCCGAGGAGGTCTACCAGTACCTCATGGACGCTCAGCGCCTGCCGGAGTGGCAGCTGAGCGCCGTGTCCGCGGAGCGCCTCGACGAAGGGCCCGTCGGCGTCGGCACCCAGGTCCGGGTGACCCGGCACCTCGGCCGCCGCGTCATGCCGATGACGATGGAGGTCACCGAGTACGACCCGCCGCACAGCTGGGGCATGCGCGGCGTCGACGGCCCCGTCCGGGCACAGGTGCACGGCCAGGTCGAGCCCTACGACGAGGGCCGCCGCTCGCACGTCACGATCGACATCGACTTCGAGGGCCACGGCATGGGCAAGGTCCTCGTCCCGCTCGTCGCACGCCCTCAGGTCCGCAAGGAACTCCCGCGAAACGAGCAGCTCCTCAAGGACCGTCTGGAGCACACGGGCGAGTAAGGGGTCGCTGCACTACGAGCGCCCTCAGCGAGGTCCGCCAACAGTTCTCGATCTGCTTCCGAGCAGGCATCGTCGGCGGCGAGCTGCGCGCGAGCAACGAGAGCAAGGAGGTGGCGTTCGTCCATCCCAGTCGGCTGGACAGCCTGAACATCCATCCGTCGATGCGGATGCGGATCGATCACGGCCTGGCTGACCACCCTGAGCCCTACGTCGGCTGATCGTCTAGGCGAGCAAGCGTCCGACCAACAGCGGCGCCGAGGTACGGCCGCGCCTTGCTGATCGCGGTGTGCCTCGCTACCCGGCTCGTACCGCTCCAAGATCTCATCAATGCGACTGTCGAAGACGAAGCACTGACCGGCCGGGCCGGTCGTCATGTCCGCGTAGATCAGCGCATCCAGGACCGAGGAGTCCTCTCGGTCATACACCTCCAGCTCAGCAGTCAGGCCGCGCTGCTCGGCCTCATACACGGCGCCGGAGTGGTGAGCGACCAGGCGCACGAGCCGGGACGGCGCACCAAGCGTCTCCAGGTATCGCGCACCGTCGAGGGGATGAAAGCCCGTGTCCCGCAGTTCCGGGGCGTAGCCGATGTCGTGCAGCCACGCGGCAGCGACGAGAGATCGCGATCATCCTTAGACACTGCCGCCGACGCTTCGCGGGCACGAGCGGCAACGGCCTGAGTGTGCAGCCACGATTCCCGAGCGGAGGCAACAGAGACTCGGCCAGCTCGGCCGCACCTTGAGGCGTGTCTAGGGCAGAGGACATAGATCGCACGGTAGCCCAGCGGGCACACAGTCGGCAGCCCCGGACGGGTCCAAGGGATCATTGTCGAGTCTCAGCTGATGGTCGACAGGTTGGCGTCGGGTGATGCTTGACGTCGGCCCTAGACGATCTTCCGGCGGTTGTGTTCGCTGGACTTGCGGACCACCACCTCCTTCCTGGTGACACGCGGGACGGTGGTGATCAGCTCCTGGCCGTGGAAGACCCGGATGACGTCCTCGCTCAGGTGGCCGCGCTTCCCCGCTCCGCTCCGGGCGCCGCTCCTGCCTTCGGCCCGCTCCGCCCGGCTGCGCCGACGCGCGCCCACATGTGAAACAGGCCGGGTCATGAGTCGAGACCGCAGAGCGCGGCAACGCTCAAAGCATGCCTCCGGCGGGGGCGCTCAGGCTCCGAGATGGAGGGGGCGCGGAGGCGCGCTGGCCGGAGTAGTGGCGTGCGCGGGGAGCTGCCATCCCGCCTGCCATCGACCCAGGCAGAGCCGAGCAGACGCGGCCCCTGGCGTCCAGGTCGTTCGTACAGTGGCGCGCTCCACCTGGACGCCAGGAACCACGCCCGCTCCACGGTGTGTGGGTCGACGGCAGACGGGATGGTGGGAATCTCTGGCTTGGCAGGCGCGCGCTATCAACCGGCAGCCAGTGAAGAGACCAGCACCGCCCCGAACCCGAGGACGACCAACTGCACGATGCCAGGAATGCGCCATCCCAGGGCGAGGAGGCCACCGCCTGTCAGTACTGAGCCGCCCCCCAGAAGCCACAATGCCTGCGACGCCGCCCGCGACGCACTCGACGGAACGACGCCGTCGCTTTCGTAGCTGTCGGCCCATCCCGCCATCCCAACGCCGTACACCGCCCAAGCGATGAGCATGAAGTCGATGACGAGTAGCGCCACGCTGACTCCGATCTGCTGGCCGGTTGACGGCTCATTCGCCCGTCTCATGCCCACTGCCGTCCCGTCTGCAGGTGACGATCCACTAAGACGTCGTCTCATTTGGTGAGTCTGCGGTAGCAGATGAGGCTGCAGGCGATGGCGGTGAAGGCCAGGAAGTGTTCGGCCTTGCGTTCGTAGCGGCGGTGCAGGCGGCGGCAACCGGCCAGCCAGGACATCGTGCGCTCGATCGTCCAGCGGTGTCGGCCAAGCCGGGTGGAGGACTCGATGCCCTTGCGGGCGATGCGGTGGCGGATGCCTCGCTTGCGCAGCCACCGGCGCAGGTGGTCGTAGCCGTAGCCCTTGTCCGCGTGCAGCTTGGCGGGCCGTCGTCTGCGCGGGCCGCGGCGGGATCGGATCGGCGGGATGCCGCGCACAAGCGGCTCGAGTGCCTGGCTGTCGTGCAGGTTCGCTCCGGAGATCCCGATCGAGAGGGGTAAACCCGTCCGCTCGGTGATCAAGTGGACCTTCGAGCCCTTCTTGCCCCGGTCAACAGGATTCGGACCTGTCAGGTCCCCCCTTTCAGGGCCCGTATGTTCACCGAGTCGATCGCGCAGCGCGACCAGTCCAGGTCTCCGCGCGAACCCAGCTCGTCGAGGATGACGCGGTGCAGCTTTGCCCAGACCCGGGCGGCGGTCCACTCAGTGAAGCGCCGGTGCGCGGTCGGCCCCGACGGGCCGAAGACCGGCGGCAACTGCCGCCAGGTGCAGCCCGTCGTGGCCACGAAGATGATCGCGGCCAGAACCTCACGATCTCCGTACCGGCGCCGACCGCCGCCCTGCGGCCGCGATGGAGCAGGCGGGACCACCCGCTGGAACAGCTCCCACAACTCGTCCGGCACCATGCGCTCGACCATCACCACACGGTGCAGATTACCCAGCACTCCAATTGAGACGACGTCTAAGTACATGCGGTCAGCATGGTGGTTGCAGCGGGCACTGCACATGAGCACAGCTACTCAGATGCGCCGCTCTCGCCGGGCATCAGGCCGGATCTGTCGCCTGTGCCCCAGTCGTGCCCGATCAAGCGGGAAACCACGGGGAACACCGGGCAGTCACGGTAGCCGGACATGAGCACGACCCCCGACCAAAGTCAAAGGTCAGGGGCCGTTATCACTGCTTATCGCGCGGAGGCGGTGGGATTTGAACCCACGGTGACATCGCTGCCACGACGGTTTTCAAGATCGTGCGGGGTGAGCTCAGTCGACCTACCAAGGTGTCGTTGACACGGGAACTGACAACAGCAGCGCACAGCCGTGGCCGACCGCGATCAATCACCCGTCGCGCAATAGCCGGCCTTGCCTCGCCATGGCATACCCAAAAACGGAAGCTCGCCTCTACGCCTGGGCTCTGCACGTCTGGACCGCCGTGGAGGTACTGGGAGGCGTGAACGTTGTTTATCTGCGAACCCTTACTCGCCGCCCGAGCCACTGGGGTGCCGCTGCCTCATCCCCTGCTCTATCTCGGCAATACGCGCTCCCACTACAGGGTCATGCATCAAGCGAGGTGGAAGTTTGGTCGAGCTGTTGAACTTGGCGCTCAGTAGCTGCTCACGTGTGAGATGAATGGTTTGCGAAAAGTCTGCATGCCCTACAGTCGCCGAGGTGAGAATGGCGCCCAGTACAATCGCTCGTCCGACGCTGGCCCCGCTCAAGTCCACCTCGTCAAGACGCGCTTCGCTCAAGTCTGCTTGGTCGAGGCGAACGCCGTCTAGATACGCCCCCCGCAGATCGGCTCCGAAAAGCGAAGCTCCTTCCAGGGAGGAATCCGCTAGGTTTGCGCCAGCCAGCCTGGCTTCCAGGAGATCGGCTCCACGTAGGTTCGTACGGCTCAAGTTCAGCCGAGCCTCCTCTTCAATGCACTCCGGGCGACGCCCGAGAACTGCGAGTGCCGCCTGGACATCTTCTTCCGGCGACGACCGCGCCTCGTTCGGGCTCGAACCATCAGGAGCCACTGGGATCTCTGGAGCCGAATCCCTTATGAAGGCCGCTAGAACCTCCACGATCGTCGCGTGATCCTTCTCGCTGTCACGCATGATCCGCTCCAAAGAATAGATGCCCCCGAGCCGCTGGGTAAGGCTGCCGGATGACAGAAGCTTGATCGCCTCTACATAGCGTTCCGTGACCTGCCCTTCGCGTGCTACCTCCGCCTGTTCGCGATCCTTCTCGCGGGTGTGCTCGAAGAGCTTCTCGGTGTGCCGATGGCTCTTGTGTGTGTAGTACAGGCCGAGCGCGGCGAGGGCTCCAGCTCCGATGGCGACGAGCATGGTGCGGAAGCCGGTGATGACGACGCCGTCGGCGGGCTGGAGGTTCTTCTGACGGAGGTGGGCCCCGTCGATCCACCAAGGGCCGCGCCAGAGGAGCAGCGCGTAGCCCACGATCACGAGGGCAAGCACCGCACCCAGGGTGATCCGCTTCGTCTTGGGCTTCATACGGGCAGCATGGCCCGAAGCGCCGCATCTCAACCGCTAACCCCGATACCCAGAGCAGAAGCTGAGGTTCCAGGAAGCGCAACTGGCGGAGTGGGTGAGTGGGCGCCCGTCGCTCAGATGTTCGATCATGAAATGTAGTTCCGGTCGGCCAGTGTCACAGCGGCGGATGCCCTGTGCCACCGATCTGCACAATTGCTTCGGTGAGTGCCGCAAGGGCCGCGACGAGCTTAGGCCCGCTCGACAGTGCCGACCGCAGTCGCTGTGTGTGGGGCGAGAGGCCGTCAAACTGCACGGAAGCTCCCGCAGCGGAGGCACAGCCGGGCCGTCTGTGGGCCGTCCGAGGAGAGCCACCGACGACAAGAGACAACCAACAACGACCACTGCACGCGGCTCGGCCCCCAGGTCGCACGATTCGATCTGCGACACTGGTACGGCCATGCCTAAGCCCGGAGAACTCACTTTCGTCGCCCCGCGCGGAGCCAAGAAGCCGCCGCGGCATCTCGCCGATCTCACTCCTGCCGAGCGCAAGGAGGCCGTAGCCGCGGTCGGGGAGAAGCCGTTTCGTGCCAAGCAGCTGTCGCAGCACTACTTCGCGCGGTACGCGCATGATCCGGAGCAGTGGACCGATATTCCGGCCGGTGCCCGGGGGCGCCTGCAGGAGGCGTTGCTGCCCGAGCTGATGACCGTCGTGCGGCATCTGTCGACCGACCAGGGCACCACCCGCAAGACGCTGTGGCGGCTGTTCGACGGGACGCTCGTCGAGTCCGTGCTGATGCGCTACCCGGACCGCGTGACCATGTGCATCAGCTCGCAGGCCGGATGCGGTATGAACTGCCCGTTCTGCGCGACCGGACAGGCCGGTCTCGACCGGAATCTGTCCACCGCCGAGATCGTGCACCAGATCGTGGACGGCATGCGGGCCCTGCGGGACGGGGAGGTCCCCGGCGGCCCCGCGCGGCTCAGCAACATCGTCTTCATGGGCATGGGCGAGCCGCTCGCCAACTACAACCGGGTCATCGGATCCATCCGGCGGCTCACCGACCCCGAGCCCGACGGCCTCGGTCTGTCCCAGCGGGGCATCACCGTCTCCACCGTCGGCCTCGTCCCGGCCATCCACCGGTTCGCCGACGAAGGCTTCAAGTGCCGCCTCGCCATCTCGCTGCACGCTCCCGACGACGAGCTGCGTGACACCCTCGTGCCGGTGAACACGCGCTGGAAGGTCCGGGAGGTGCTGGACGCCGGTTTCGAGTACAGCGCCAAGTCCGGGCGGCGGCTGTCCATCGAGTACGCGCTGATCCGGGACATCAACGACCAGGCCTGGCGGGGTGACCGGCTCGGCCGGCTGCTCAAGGGTAAGCCGGTACACGTCAACCTGATCCCGCTGAACCCGACGCCCGGTTCCAAGTGGACCGCCTCGCGGCCCGAGGACGAGAAGGCGTTCGTGGAGGCGATCGCCGCCCATGGTGTGCCGGTGACGATCCGGGACACCCGTGGTCAGGAGATCGACGGGGCGTGTGGTCAGCTCGCTGCCACCGAGCGGTAGTCTGACCGGGGTCAGTACATCTTCATCACCGGCACCATCACATCCACACCTGCATATTCCGACAGGGGAGCGCCACAGCGCTGAGAGTGCGGCACACGGCCGCAGACCCTCCGAACCTGGCCCAGGTCATTCTGGGTAGGGAGATCGGTCGCCACTCGAGCTGTTGCGCCCTGCCCGGGACCGCGGAAGTCCCGGGCAGGGCCGCGTCTTCTCCTGGTCACTCCAGGAGGAATCCAGTGAGCATCTACGCAAAGCGGCTGACGGCGGCGGTCGTCGGGCTCGGCATGGCCGGCACGCTCGCCGCGTGCGGGTCGTCCGACGGCGGCCAGGGGGCCGGCGACTCCAAGACCGTGACGCTCGTCAGCCACGACTCGTGGGCCGCGTCCAAGGACGTCATCGCCGCCTTCGAGAAGCAGTCCGGTTACAAGGTCGACGTCCTGAAGGACGGCGACGCCGGTCAGGCCGTGAACAAGGCCATCCTGACCAAGGACAACCCGCAGGGCGACGTCTTCTTCGGCGTCGACAACACACTCCTGTCCCGCGCCCTCGACAACGGCCTGTTCCAGTCGTACGAGGCGAAGGGTTCGGAGCAGATCAAGGCGGAGTACCGGGTCGATCAGGAACGACATCGCGTCACGCCCGTCGACACCGGCGACATCTGCGTCAACTACGACAAGAAGTACTTCGCCGACCACAAGCTGCAGCCGCCGCGCAGCTTCGACGACCTGGTCAAGCCGGAGTACAAGAACCTGCTCGTCACGGAGAACGCCTCCGCCTCCTCGCCCGGCCTCGGTTTCCTGCTCGGCACCGCCGCCACGTACGGCGACGACGGCTGGGAAGGCTACTGGAAGAAGCTCAAGGCCAACGGCGTGAAGGTCGTCGACGGCTGGGAGCAGGCCTACAACGAGGAGTTCTCCGGCTCGGCCGGCGGCAAGAAGGCCAAGGGCGACCGGCCGCTCGTCGTGTCGTACGCCTCCTCGCCGCCCGCCGAGGTCGTCTTCGCCGATCCGAAGCCGAGTACGGCGCCGACCGGGGTCGCCGAGGGCACCTGCTTCCGGCAGGTCGAGTACGCGGGGCTGCTCAGTAACGCGAAGAACACCAAGGGCGGCAAGGCGTTCCTGGACTTCCTGCTCACGCAGCGGTTCCAGGAGGACATGCCGATGAACATGTTCGTGTACCCGGTGCGCCAGGGTGCCCAGGTGCCGCCGGACTTCGTGAAGTACGGGCCGCAGGCGAAGGACCCCGAGACCATGGACCCGGCGAAGATCGCCGACCACCGTGACCAGTGGGTCAAGTCGTGGACCTCGCTCGTACTGAAGTAGCCGCCCGGAAGCGGGGCGCGGCGGCGCGGTTCGGTCTGCTGGCCGCGCCCGTCGCGTTCTTCGCGGTCTTCTTCGCCTACCCCGTCTCCGCGATCGTCGCGCGCGGCCTGAAGGCCGACGGGACCTGGCACCTCGGGCGGATCGGGGAGGTGCTGGCGCAGTCCGACGTCCGGCACGTGCTGTGGTTCACCACCTGGCAGGCGCTGGTCTCGACCGCGCTCACCCTGCTCGTCGCGCTGCCCGGCGCGTACGTCTTCGCCCGCTTCGACTTCCCCGGCAAGCAGGTCCTGCGGGCGGTCGTGACCGTGCCGTTCGTGCTGCCGACGGTCGTCGTCGGTACGGCGTTCCTGGCGCTGGTCGGGCGGGGCGGGCTGCTCGACGAGCTGTGGGGCGTGCGGCTGGACACCACCGTGTGGGCGATCCTGCTCGCGCACGTCTTCTTCAACTACGCGGTCGTCGTCCGGACGGTCGGCGGGCTCTGGGCGCAGCTCGACCCCCGGCAGGAGGAGGCCGCGCGGATGCTCGGGGCGTCTCCGCTGAAGGCCTGGCGGCAGATCACCCTGCCCGCCCTCGCCCCGGCCGTGGCCGCCGCCTCGCTCATGGTCTTCCTGTTCACCTTCACCTCCTTCGGCGTCGTGCAGATCCTCGGCGGGCCCACCTTCTCCACTCTGGAGGTGGAGATCTACCGGCAGACGTCCGAGATCTTCGACCTGTCCACGGCGGCCGTGCTGACCCTCGTCCAGTTCGTCGCGGTCGGCGCGATCCTCGCCCTGCACGCCTGGACCGTGCGGCGCCGCGAGACCGCGCTGCGGCTCGTGGACGCGGCCGTGACCGCGCGCCGGCCGCGCGGCGCGGGACAGCGGGCACTGCTGGGCGGGGTGCTCGTCACGGTCGCCGTGCTGCTCGTGCTGCCGCTGGCCGTGCTGGTGCAGCGATCCCTGGACGCGCCGGGCTTCGGCTACTACCGGGCGCTGACCAGCGAGGACGGGGGAGTGTTCCTGGTCCCGCCGATCGAGGCGATCGGCAACTCCCTGTCGTACGCCGTCGCCGCCACGCTCATCGCCGTGGTGATCGGCGGCCTCGCCGCTGTCGCACTCACTCGCCGGGGCGCCGGAAGGTTCGTGCGCGGCTTCGACGCGCTGCTGATGCTGCCGCTCGGTGTGTCAGCCGTGACGGTCGGCTTCGGGTTCCTCATCTCCCTCGACGAGCCGCCGCTGGACCTCAGATCCTCCTGGATCCTGGTGCCGCTCGCGCAGGCGCTGGTCGGGGTGCCGTTCGTCGTACGGACCATGCTGCCCGTCCTGAGGGCGGTCGACGCGCGGCTGCGGGAAGCGGCCTCCGTGCTCGGGGCCTCGCCCTGGCGGGTGTGGCGGGAGGTGGACCTGCCGATGGTGCGGCGGGCGCTGCTGATCGCGGCCGGGTTCGCCTTCGCCGTGTCCCTCGGGGAGTTCGGCGCGACGGTGTTCATCGCACGGCCCGACCGGCCGACGCTGCCGGTGGCCGTGGCCCGGCTGCTCGGGCGGCCCGGTGATCTCAACTACGGCCAGGCGATGGCCCTTTCGACGATTCTGATGGTGGTGTGCGCGGTGGCCCTGCTGGTGCTGGAGCGACTCCGCACGGACCGGACGGGGGAGTTCTGATGCTGCTGGCTCTGCGGGGCGCGACGGTCCGTTTCGGCGGGCGTGCCGTACTGGACGCCGTTGATCTGGAGGTCGCCGAGCACGAGATCGTGTGCGTGCTCGGCCCCAGCGGCAGTGGCAAGTCGACCCTGCTGCGGGCGGTGGCCGGGCTGCAGCCCCTCGACTCCGGGCGGGTGGTGCTCGACGGACACGACCAGGCGGGAGTGCCCGCGCACCGGCGGGGCGTCGGGCTGATGTTCCAGGACCACCAGCTGTTCCCGCAGCGGGACGTGGGCGGCAACGTGGCGTTCGGGCTGCGGATGCGCGGCGAGCCGAAGCGGCGACAGGCCGATCGGGTGCGGGAGTTGCTCGATCTGGTGGGACTGCCGGGCGCAGGCCGCCGGGCTGTCGCAGCGCTGTCCGGCGGGGAGCAGCAGCGCGTGGCGCTGGCCCGGGCCCTTGCGCCGAGCCCCCGGCTGCTGATGCTGGACGAGCCGCTGGGGCAGCTCGACCGGTCGCTGAGGGAGCGGCTGGTCGTCGAACTGAAGGAACTCTTCGGCCGGTTGGGCACGACCGTGCTCGCCGTGACGCACGACCAGGGGGAGGCCTTCGCGCTGGCCGGCCGGGTCGTGGTGATGCGGGACGGGCGGATCGCGCAGTCCGGTACGCCTCTCGAGGTGTGGCAGCGGCCGGCCGACGCGTTCGTCGCCCGCTTCCTCGGCTTCGAGAACGTGGTCGAGGCAACGGTCGGGGCCGAGGCCGCGGACACACCGTGGGGCAAGGTGCCGGTGCCGGGGGGCGCCCCGCAGGGCACGCGCACGCTGCTCGTGCGGCCCGCCGGAGTGCGCCTGGTGCCTGTCGGCTCGGGCCTGCGCTGCACGGTGGCCGCGCGCACCTTCAAGGGCACCCATGTCGCCGTGCACCTCCAGCCCGAGGACGCCCCACGCCTGGAGGCGGCGTGCACGCTGCGGGCGGCGCCGGACGTCGGTGACGAGGCCGGGGTGGAGTTCGACGCGGCTGAAATCGTGGTGCTCGGCTGATCGGCCGCCGCTTAAGGTGCGGGGCATGACGCTGCTCGCACATGATCGCTACTGCGATGAAATCGCCCACCAGGTCGCTCAGTTGAGAAGTGTGGTGACGTCCGGCGCCGATCTGTCCGGCAGGGTGCCGACCTGCCCGGACTGGTCGCTGGAGGACCTGGTCCGGCACATGGGCGGCGCCCTGCGCTGGGTGGAGTACATCGTGCGGACCCGGGCCGGAGAGGAAGTGCCCGAGGAGCGGGTGCCGGGTCTCGCCGGGCCCGGGAGCCGGGGGGACGCCGCCGTACTGGACGCATGGCTGGCGGAGAGCGGCGAGCAGGTCGTCGCGTCGTTGCGGGAGGCCGGGCCTGACAGGAAGGTGTGGGCCTGGGCGGGGATCCCGACCTCCGGGTTCTGGGCCCGCCGGCTGACGCACGAGATCACCGTGCACCGCGCGGATGCCACGCTCGCCGCGGAACTGTCCTACGAGGTCGCGCCCGAGGTGGCCGCCGACGCGATCGACGAGTGGCTGCAGATCGTGGAGTACGTGCAGCGGACCGAGCCGCACGACACGGTGGGGGAACTGCGCGGCCCTCGCCGCACCATCCATCTGCACGCCACCGACACCGGGCCGGGCCTCGACGCCGAGTGGCTCGTGGAACTCGCCGAGGACGGTGTCACCTGGCGCCGGGGCCATGAGAAGGCCACCGTCGCCCTGCGCGGGCCACTCACGTCCGTCCTGCTCGCGTTCTACCGGAGGCTGCCGCTCGACGCCCCCGGTCTGGAGGTGCTGGGGGAGCGCGAAGTGCTGGAGTTCTGGCTGGAGCGGGCGACGTTCGGATGAGACGGGACGTGGCCCGCCCCCGGTCGGGGGACGGGCCACGTCC
>NZ_JBHVCP010000097.1:0-18715 GCF_042803315.1 Streptomyces sp. NPDC057424 | reverse complement strand
GGCGGGCGGCTTGACGGGCCGCCCGCCCCCGCGTGCCGGTGCGGACGGATACGCTGATGACCTGATCAACAGGTGTGCGGAGCGCGGAAGTCGGGAAGGCCGCAGATGCGGATGCGGCAGCGATGGGGGCGGCAGTGACGGACGGATTCGACTTCAGCCCGGGGGCCCAGGTGCCTCTGGCGGGTGCGAGCGGCCAGACGGCGGCGACCTACGCGCTGGCCGCGGCGGCGTACCGGGACGACGAGGTCACGAAGATCCTGAACGCCGACAACGAGTGGCACCAGTCCAAGGTGACTCCCCCGCGCTCCTGGGCGAAGATCTTCCGTCCCCGGTTCGGTGAGGCCTTCTCCCGCGCGGTGATCGACCGGATGCTGGGTGCCGGGCGAAAGCCGGTCATCCAGTCCTTCGGCATCGAGCCCCAGGTCGTCGTGGAGCACTGCCTGGCGGCCCACCGCATCCGCCGCGACCGCGACAACTGGCTCTCGGCGATCACGGTGATCTGCGGGGTGCTCTTCCTGCCCGGCTTCCTCGTGTGGCTGCTGGTGTTCACGCTGCGCACCACCATGGCCAAGCGCGAGGACAAGCGCGCGGGCGCTCTCGCCACGACCCTGCTGGTCGCCGTGGGCGCGCTCGCCGTGCTGTTCCTGATCCGCATGCCGTTCACGGGGTTCTGGGCCCTGTACGGGCGCGCGGCGGTGATCATGCCGGTCGTCGGCTGGTTCTGGGCCAAGCAGATCTGTGAGCGGACCGCCCGTGACCTCCGGGAGCGCTGGTCGAGCCTGCTGTCGGGCGGCGGCGTGGGCGCCAAGATCCCCGAGGCCGTCCCCGGCAACCCCGGTGACGCGGCGGAGCAGGTGCGCAAGGAGCTGGCCCGCCTCGCCGCCGAGCAGCGGTCCAACTCGGTCTTCTACGCCGGCCCCAAGGGCATACTCGGCATGGGCACGCGGTGGGGCAGCTGGCAGCTGGCCGAGGAGCTGGTCTCCGCAGAGCCGGGCAAGGAGTTCCATCCGTTCCGCAGCTGGGACGTCATCGTGGCGATCCAGGGCGCTCTCGGCATGCTGGAGCGCACGTCCATCAACACCGGCGGATTCCCCAAGCCGTCGATCACGCACTGGATCGTCACGCCGATCGGCGAGAAGGCGACGGACGTGTCCCGGCCGAGCGGCACGGACGTCGACGCGTACACGGTCCGGACGCACGCCGTACAGGACATCTGCAACAAGCAGCAGTTCGGCAGCGGTGACCGGCACTACCTGGGCGTGCAGTGGACCCTGTGGGACGGCCACCTGGTGATCACGATGCTGATCACGGTGACCGTGCTGCACGACACGCTGCGCATCGAGGTCACCGGCCACGCCCTGGGGCCGGTCAACTCCCTGTTCAACGAGAAGCCGGCGGCCAAGGAGAAGGCGGTGCAGAAGGCCTTGCGGTTCTGGGAGACCCGCACCGTGAAGCTCCCGCTGATCGACGCCGACGAGGTGGTGCGGCTGGCCGCGCGCGCCCCGCTGACCTGGTACCCGCCGCTGCTGAACTGGCTGGGCGGCAGCCTGACGCTGCCGGAGCCGTTCGGTCTGCGGCACGCGTGGGCCGACCAGCCCTGGCGGCACCGGTTCATGGCCGACGACGCGCTGCGGGCGGCCACGCCGGTACTGCGGGCGGTGCATGCGGCGGCGCTGAAGGTGCTGCGGGAGAACGGGGTGGACGTGGAGAAGTTCGGGTCGCGGTCGTCGGCGCTCAGCGGGGCTGTGCAGGAGGCTTCGCCGAAGAAGGCGGATGTCTACGACGCGTAGGCCTCCGGCGGTCGAGCCGATCAGCCGCGGGCCGGGCGTGGTGGTGTCCCTGGGGGCTGCGCCCCCGGACCCCCATCGGCCTGAGCGGCCTCGTCCTCAAACGCCGGACGGGCCGGGAGTACCGGACCCGCCGTAATCAGGCGGTCGGCCAGGCCTCCGCCAGCATCTTCCGCGTGTCCGCCAGGAGCTGCGGGAGCACCCGCGTGTGCCCCACCACCGGCATGAAGTTCGTGTCCCCGCCCCAGCGCGGCACGATGTGCTGGTGCAGGTGCGCGGCGATGCCCGCGCCGGCGACCGTGCCCTGGTTCATGCCGATGTTGAAGCCGTGTGCGCCGGAGGCCGTGCGCAGGGCCGTCATGGCCTGCTTGGTGAGTTCGCCGAGCTCTGCGGACTCCCCCGGCGTGAGGTCGGTGTAGTCGGCGACGTGCCGGTAGGGCACGGTCATCAGGTGCCCGCCGTTGTACGGGTAGAGGTTGAGCACCGCGTAGACCTGCTCGCCGCGCCGGACGACGAGCCCGTCCTCGTCGGACTTGGCCGGGATCGAGCAGAAGGGGCAGCCGTCGCCGGCGCCCGGGCCGGTGGGCTTGTTCTCGCCCTGGATGTAGGCCATCCGATGGGGCGTCCACAGACGCTGGAACGCGTCCTGAGTCCCCACTCCCAGCTGCTGCTCCGGCTCACTCGTCATGCAGTGCAGCATATGGCGTCGAGCTGGGGGGACGGCAAAGGCCCCCGGGATCTCCCCGGGGGCCAGCGCACCGTGTGATCAGACCTGAGCGCGCTCTTCCACGACCTTCTGGATCTTCGCGATGGCCTCGTCGAAGGGGATGCCGTTCTCCTGCGAGCCGTCGCGGTAGCGGAAGGACACGGACTCGTGGGACATGTCCTCGTCGCCCGCGATGACCATGAAGGGCACCTTCTGCTTCTGGGCGTTGCGGATCTTCTTCTGCATGCGGTCGGAGGAGGAGTCGACCTCGACGCGCAGACCCTTCTTCCTGGCCGCGGCCGCGAACTTCTCGAGGTAGTCCACGTGCGCGTCGCCGATCGGGATGCCGACGGCCTGGACGGGGGCCAGCCACGCCGGGAAGGCACCCGCGTAGTGCTCCAGGAGCACCGCGAAGAAGCGCTCGATGGAGCCGAACAGCGCGCGGTGGATCATGACGGGGCGCTGCTTGGCGCCGTCCGGACCCGTGTACTCCAGGTCGAAGCGCTCCGGCAGGTTGAAGTCGAGCTGGATGGTCGACATCTGCCAGGTGCGGCCGATGGCGTCCTTGGTCTGCACGGAGATCTTCGGGCCGTAGAAGGCGGCACCGCCCGGGTCGGGGACGAGCGGCAGGCCCTGCTTCTCGGCGACCTGGCGCAGCGTCTCCGTGGCCTCCTCCCAGGCCTCGTCGGAGCCGACGAACTTCTCCGGGTCCTTGGTGGAGAGCTCCAGGTAGAAGTCGGTCAGGCCGTAGTCACGCAGCAGGCCGAGGACGAAGGTGAGCGTCTTGTCGAGCTCCTCCGACATCTGCTCACGGGTGCAGTAGATGTGCGCGTCGTCCTGGGTGAAGCCGCGGGCCCGGGTCAGGCCGTGCACGACGCCCGACTTCTCGTAGCGGTAGACCGTCCCGAACTCGAAGAGGCGCAGCGGCAGTTCACGGTAGGAACGACCGCGCGCGTCGAAGATCAGGTTGTGCATCGGGCAGTTCATGGGCTTGAGGTAGTAGTCCACGCCCTCGTCGAGCTGCATGGGCGGGTACATGCCGTCGGCGTACCAGTCCAGGTGGCCCGAGGTCTCGAAGAGCTTCCCCTTCGTCGCGTGCGGGGTGTAGACGAACTCGTAGCCCTCCTCCTCGTGGCGGCGGCGCGAGTAGTCCTCCATGACCCGGCGGATGATGCCGCCCTTGGGGTGGAAGACGGCGAGGCCGGAGCCGATCTGCTCCGGGACGGAGAACAGGTCCAGCTCGCTGCCGAGCTTGCGGTGGTCGCGCTTCTCGGCCTCGGCGAGGAACTCCAGGTGCGCCTTCAGCTCGTCCTTGGTGGGCCAGGCGGTGCCGTAGATGCGCTGGAGCATGGGGTTCTTCTCGCTGCCGCGCCAGTAGGCGGCCGCGTTGCGCATCAGCTTGAACGCCGGGATGGCACGGGTCGACGGCAGGTGAGGGCCCCGGCAGAGGTCCTTCCAGCACAGGTCGCCGGTCTTGGCGTCCAGGTTGTCGTAGATCGTCAGCTCGCCGGCGCCGACCTCGACGTCCGCGCCGTCGTCTGACGAGGCGGAGCCCTTGAGGCCGATCAGCTCCAGCTTGTAGGGCTCGTCGGCCAGCTCCTCGCGGGCGGCCTCGTCGGTCACCACGCGGCGGGAGAAGCGCTGCCCCCGCTTCTGGATCTCCTGCATCTTCTTCTCGATGGCCTTGAGGTCATCGGGGTGGAAGGGCTTCTCGACGTCGAAGTCGTAGTAGAAGCCGTCCTTGACGGGCGGGCCGATGCCGAGCTTGGCCTCGGGGAAGAGCTCCTGCACGGCCTGCGCCATGACGTGCGCGGTGGAGTGGCGCAGGATGTTCAGGCCGTCCTCGGAGGAGATCTCGACGCCCTCGACCTCGTCGCCCTCGGACAGGGTGTACGACAGGTCCCTGAGTTCGCCGGCCACGCGCGCGGCGACGACCGAGCGCTCGCCGGCGAAGAGCTCGGCGGCCGTAGTGCCCGTCGTCACCACGCGTTCTTCCCGCTCGGAATCGCGCTGGATGATCACACGGACGTCTGACACCGGTCTCTCCTGACTGAAGGGGGCTGCGGCGCCATACCCGAGCGCGCGCACGAGTAAGGATCGTACCGACCCGGGACCGCCCTTCGCGAAATCAGTCCCCGCAGTCCCCTCCGCAGGCCTCCTCGAAGAAGTCGAGATTCTCGTGGAGCTCCTTCATCAGCCGGTCCCGCTCGGCGTCGTCGACCTGTACGGGGACGACCCCGTGAGCACCGGTGAGACGGCGGAATCCGCCCCGGCTCTCCAGCCGTCCCTGCACCCGCACCGGAAGCCCGACGAGGTGGGCGTGCCCGGCGATCCGGTACGCCTCCTCGTCGAGCGTGATCCGGACGTTCGGCACATCGGCCCCGGCCAGCACGCGCAGCCGTACGGTGCCGTCGCCGCGCGGTCCGGATCTGCGCAGCCGTACCACCGCTCCCGTGATCCGCACCGGGACGGCGGGCTCCTCGCGCAGGTAGCGGGCGCCCGCCTCGCGCAGCACGGCGAGGTCACCGGGCGAGAACCCGACGGGCTCGGCGGAGGGCGCGCAGCCCTCGGGCACACCGGCCGCCGGGGCCCACTCGACGGCGATCCGGGCGCCCTCCGTGCCCCGGACGAGAGCCACGAGCGCCTCGGTGAGCTCATGACTCACCCCTGCCTCGACCGCCGCGTCGAAGGCGTCCATGCCGCCGGTGGCCCGCTGGTAGTCGATCGCCTCCCGGGCGGCGAACAGCGCCTGGTGGAGGCGCACGGCGAGGGGGCGGCCACCGGCGACCGGCACGAACGCGGTGATCCGGCCGTCGGTGGCGGAGCCGACCAGGACGTTCTCCAGGGCCGCGGCGGCGGAGCGGCGGTGGCGGGCGCCGTGGTAGCCGGCCCGGGCGCGGGTGGCGAGGGCCGCCGCGAGCAGTGTCCGGCGGGCGGCGCCGCGCAGCCGGTCCTCGACGGTCCAGGTCGGCGCGCCGGCGGGCCCGGCGGGGACGTCGTGCCACCAGCGGATCTCGTCGCTGGGCACGGCGAGGGAGACGAGCACCTCGCGGGCGGACGGCGAGCCGCTGCGGGACAGGGCGAGCAGGGCCTCGCCGAGCAGGTCGTCGCTGTCGGGGAAGGCGCGGCTCTCCGGCACCAGGAGGCTGGTGCCGCTGCCGCCGGGGCCGGGCGGGGTCCAGCGGCCGTAGCGTCCGGGGGCGCCGCCGCGCCGCTGCCAGCCGTGCCGGCGCAGCAGGGCGCTCAGCACGGCCGGGTCGACGTCGCCGGGCTCGGGCGGGGAGCCGCTCCAGGTGGTGTCGACGGGGTGCGGCCGTACCGGCCTCAGTGGCTCCTCGGTCGGACGGTGCGTCACGGTTTCCCTCCCGTCCCGACCCGCGTCATGATCTCGCAGAGGGCCCGGTCGTCGAAGATGCGTGAGGTCGGGATGCGCACGGTGGTGCGGCGGCGGCCGGTGATCGGTTGTCCGGCGAGGTTGGTCCAGTAGCAGCAGTGCCTCAGGTCGAGCCGGTCGTGGCCGGCGCGCAGCCAGTCGTCCTGGGAGCGGGGCACCAGCATCACCACCAGGATCTTGTGCACCGACACGGGGGTGCGGGCGAGCTTCGCCAGGTGGTCGTTGTCGAGCGTGAAGGAGAAGGTGCGGCCGGGTGGGCTGGGCGGCACCTGGTAGGTGGCCTTGAGCTGCACCTTGATGGTGACCTCGTCATCGACCGTGTGCCCGGGGGCGCTGTGGCTGACGTGCCAGTCGATGCCGTTGTCGGGAAAGGGCTGCGACAGCGAGCAGCCGGCCGCTGCCGCGACGGCGTGCAGATAGCCGACCTGCAGTGTCTCCATGCAGGCGGTGGTGGCGAGAGTGCCGCGAGAGGGAGCCGTGCGCTCGGGCAGCAGCCCGCCCCGTTCGGGCTGCGCAATGGCCATGGCCAACAGCCTTCCAGAACAAGTGATTCCCCGCTGCGGGCCGCTGAACTGCAACAACCCGTACTCCTGTTGTCTCCTTCCGGCGTACGGCGCAAACAGCACGGGTATCACCGGATCGGGCAGCGGACGGTGCGTCAACTGCCGAAGGTGAACGAGGGGTTGTGTGGCTATGACGATGTGCTGGTACGAGGGGCCGCTGGCCGCCTTCGACACGGAGACGACGGGCGTGGACGTCGAGACCGACCGGATCGTGTCGGCCGCCGTCGTCGTCCAGGATGCCCCGGGCATCCGGCCGCGGGTGAGCCGCTGGCTGGTGAACCCGGGGGTGCCGGTGCCCGCCGGGGCGACGGCGGTGCACGGGCTGACGGAGGAGCACCTGCAGCGCAACGGCCGGTGGCCGGCGCCGGTGATGCACGAGATAGCGCAGGCACTGGCCGAGCAGGCGCACGCCGGGCGCCCGGTCGTGGTGATGAACGCGCCGTTCGATCTGACGCTGCTGGACCGGGAGTTGCGCCGGCATCGTGCCTCTTCGCTCGGCCGCTGGTTCGAGTCGGCGCCGCTGTCCGTGCTGGACCCGCGGGTCCTGGACAAGCATCTGGACCGCTACCGCAAGGGCCGCCGCACCCTGACCGACCTGTGTGCGCACTACGGCGTCGCCCTGGAGGGCGCGCACGACGCGGCGGCCGACGCCGTCGCGGCACTGGAGGTCACCCGGGCGGTGGGCCGCCGGTTCGCGTCCCGGCTGGAGCGTCTCGCCCCGGGTGAGCTGCACACCCTGCAGGCGGTGTGGCACGCGGCGCAGGCGCGGGGGCTGCAGGCGTGGTTCGCGCGCAGTGGCGTGGACGAGGCGGTCGACCCGGCCTGGCCGCTGCGTCCGGACCTGCCGGCTGCGGCCTGAGCGAAGCGGTCCCGCACATGAAAAAACCGGTCCGTCTGTGACGGACCGGCTGTTTCCGGTGGGCGATACTGGGTTCGAACCAGTGACCTCTTCGGTGTGAACGAAGCGCTCTCCCACTGAGCTAATCGCCCGGGAACGCACTGAACCATACAGGTCCGGGCACGCTTCCTTCAAACCGCTCGCAGGTGCCTGAGGAGCCCGCGCCGCCCGGACCGCATCATCAGGGCGTGGTTGGCGCGGAAGACGGGCCGCCCCGGTACGGCGAGGCGCCGCAGCAGCGGCTTGTGCACACCGACGACCTGGTCGTACCGCGCGAGACTGCCCGCCCCGTGCGGTGTGACGGTCCAGCGCGCCCAGCCCTCGAGGTCCCCGGACAGTGCCGTCTCCAGCACGCCTGCCGCCGGATCGTGCCGCACCTCCCGCGCCGTGAAGGTCATGTCGTACGGCAGGACGGAGCGGACGCGGATCACCCCGGTGGTGTCGTCGAGCCGGGTCACCTCCTTGACCTGGCGCCACCAGCGCGGGTAGTCCTCGGGGCGTTCCAGCACGCCGTAGACCGCGGCGGGTGGTGCGGGCAGAGGCCACAGACTCCGGAAGCGGTATTGGTTCCAGTCCATTCCGGCAGTCTGCCCACTCGCGACGCGGACTGTCTGAGTACGCGCCTGAGTATCCGCACTCATGCCGTGCGAGGTGACGCGAACCACACTGCGTCCATGACCAACCTTCCGCCGCCGGCCGAGGAACTGCGCCTCCTCGATGCCGAACTCTGGCAACTGGACGCCCGGCGCGCCCAGTTGCTCTCTCGTCGCGCCTGGCTGGTCGCGGCACTGCACCAGACGCAGCAGCAGTCGCGGGCCCAGGCCTCGACGCAGCCGCCCGCCGCCGCGCCCCGCCCGGAGACGGCCGCGCCCAGCGTGCAGAACGTGCTGCTGGTCCTCGGCGGTGTCCTGCTCACGCTCGCGGCGGCGGTGTTCACACTGGTCAGCTGGGGGCACATGGGGATCGCCGGGCGGGCCCTGGTGCTCGGCGCGGTCACGTTGGCCGCGCTCGCCGTGCCCGTGGCACTGCTGAAGCGGGGGCTGCGGTCGACGGCCGAGTCCGTGGCGGGCCTCGGGCTCGCCCTGACCGTCCTGGACGCCTACGCACTGCACGCGGCGGCCCTCTCCCGGACGGACGGCACCGGGTACGCGGCCGCCGCGTCGGCGGTGCTGGCGGCGACCTGGTCGGCGTACGGCCTGCTGCCCGTCACGGCGGCGCTGCGCCTGCCCCTGCCCTGCGCCCTGGCCGTGGCCCAGTTCCCGCTGCTGCTGTGGGCCCTGTCCGCCGACGCGGGTCCGTATGTGATCACGGCCGCGCTGCTGGTGACGGCCGGGCTCGACGCGGTGGCGGTGGTGCGGTTGCCGTCCGGGGCCGTGCGGATCACCGCCGCCGTCGGTGCGTACGGCATGGGTGGCTGGGGCGTTCTGGGTGCAGGCTGGCTGTCCTTGACGGCCGGCGGCCCGGGTGACGCTTCCCGTGCCGGGGCGTTGCTCCTGCTCGCGGCGGCCATCACGCTGGGTGCGGTCCGGCGGGGGCCGGGCATCGGGCACGCCTTCGGTCTCGCGATCACGTCCGGGCTGCTCGTCGTGGCCGCGCTCGGTGGGGTGGCTCGTTCCGGGGTGCCCTCGGAGTGGGCGGTTCCGGCTCATCTGGCCGTCGGCATCGCCCTGTTGGGCGCGGTGCGGATCGAGCGGCTGCCGGACGCGCTGCGGAGGGGCTTCGCCTGGGCCTCCGGTGCCGTACAGGCGCTGGCGGTGCTGTGGACGCTGCCCGTGGTCGCGGTGGTGCTGCTGGGCCCGGCCGGCTGGGCGGGCCGGGTGTGGAGCGGTGCGCCGTCGGACGCCCGTGCGGCGGTGGCCGTCGGGGCGCCCTGGCCGCCGGACGCGGCGATGGCTCCCCTGGTGCTGGTGGCCGTCGCCGCCGTCCTCGCCCTGGCGGTCCGCGCGCAGGAGTGGCGTGGGCGGGCCCGGCTCGGTTCCCTGAGTCTGCTCTGGGCCACGGCTCTGCTGCTTCCGGCGGTCTTCGAGGCTCCTTACCTCGCGGGGATGGTGGTCCTGGCTCTGATGACGGCGGCGGCGCTGTACGCCTGCCGGGTCACTGCGTCGGCCGCGCAGGTCACGGCCCTCGTCCTCGCCCTGGTCACGGCTGTCGGCCTCACTCTGGTCTCCCTCGCCTCCCAGTCCGCGACCCTCGGCGTGCTGTCGGTGCTGACGGCGCTGTCCGCCGCGGCCTCGTGGCGGGCGGGCACCGCCCCCTTCACGGCCCCGGCGGCTCTCGTGTACGCCGCTGCCCTGGCCTCGGCGTCCGGTGCCGCCGCGGAGTGGCCGCCGGCCCGAACCGCCTTGCTGGTCCTGGTGGTTGTCGCTGCCGCCGCCCTGCTGGCGCCGCGTCTCGGTGCGTCCCGGGCGACGGTGCCCGTCGAGGCCGTGGGAATCGCCCTCGGGCTGTTCGCCGTGGCTCTCGCCGTCACCGACCCGCCGATGCTCGCCCTGGTGCTGGCCCTGTGCGGGGTGATCGCCGCGGGCACGGCCCTGCGCGCCGGGCGGCATCCCGTCGGCTACGCGGCCACGGCCCTGTTCGTGCTGGCCGCGTGGGTGCGCCTGGCAGCCTGGGACGTCGGCACGCCCGAGGCGTACACGCTTCCGGTGACCGTCCCGGCGCTGCTCGTCGGAGTGCTCCGCCGGCGCCGCGACCCGCAGGCCTCCTCCTGGTCGGCGTACGGCCCCGGGCTCGCCGCCACCCTCGTGCCGAGCCTGGTCGCGGCCTGGTCCGATCCGCACTGGACACGGCCGCTGCTCCTGGGCACGGCGGCGCTGCTGGTCACCCTGCTCGGTGCCCGGCACCACCTCCGGGCGCCGCTGGTGCTCGGCGGCTCGGTGCTGGCCCTGGTCACCCTGCACGAACTCGCCCCCTACGTCGTGCAGGTGACGGGGGCGCTCCCGCGCTGGGCCCCTCCCGCCCTCGCCGGACTCCTGTTGCTCGCCCTCGGGGCGACGTACGAGCAGCGGATCCGGGACGTCCGGCGGGTCCGGGAGGTCCTGGGGCGGATGGACTAGAGGGCTTCTGCAGGCCCTGGCCGAGCGGACCCCGGTGCCTCGGCACGGGATGCGCTCGGCCGGTCCCCCGTTTACGGCATCCTGTCCCCGAGCAGTGCCAGGTTCTCGATGGCGGCGAGGCCGTACAGCGCGGTCTCGTTCGTGGACACCCAGGTGGCCTCGCTGCCCGGCACCAGCGCGACCGGACCGCTCAGCTTCTCCGTCCGCCAGGGCGCCGACTCCTTGTAGCCGTCGGAGTTGTAGAACTTCTCCCACGCCCGCTTGGCGAGCTTCTCGTCGCCGGTCTTGACGGCCGCGTACGCGTCGAGGCGCGAGTGGCCCTGGAAGAGCAGCAGGCTGCCGAAGTTGGAGCCGTAGCGGGCCGCCTGTTCGGCCTTGGTGGCGTTGAAGTAGCGGCAGTAGTCGAAGTACGCCTCGTTGAACTTCGGCATGTCGATCAGGTCGATGAGCTCGGCACACAGCTCGTTGAGGCCGAAGACGGCCGAGAGGTGCGACACCTCCACCTTGGGCTGGGCGGCGACGGCGAACCTGCCGGTGTCCAGGTCGTACAGGCCGCTGCCCTGGACGAAGCCGTTGGGCTGGGCGGCGATGGTCTCCATCGTGGACAGCACGCGGGCCTTGGCCTTCTCCCACTTCGGGCCCTTGCGTTCCCACTCCGTCAGCCAGGCCGACACCAGGCCGCTCCAGTCCGTGCCGAAACCGATCGACAGGGCGTGCCGGTCGGGCGTGTACGGCTCGGTGCGGATCTTGCGGAGCGGGTCGAGGGCGAGGAACGTCTCGTCGGAGTCGACGTTGGCGTGCATGAGGTCGCCGACCCGTTCGTCCGCCGTGAGGAAGTAGTAGTAGCGCCGGTAGGTGGTGTTGGCGATGCGCTGCTGCTTGGCGCTGTCGGCGAAGTGCTGCACGCCGTGCCGGGTGCCGAGGCCCGCCCACTTGCCCAGGTGGTAGACGTCGACCTCCCCGGTGTGCCGCGTCATCGCCTCGGCGAAGCGGAAGATGTCGGCGCGGCCGGAGCGCAGGTAGGCGAACCAGAGCCACAGGTCCGGCGAGAGCTCGGAGTTGTCCCAGGCGTAGCCGCCGATGTCGTACCGCCACTGGTGCCGGAACGTGTCATAGGTGTGCATGATGTCGCCGTAGTCCCAGAAGCCGTACCAGCGGCGCTGCTCCACCTGGTCCTTGTAGAAGGTGAAGAGGAAGTCGAGGTGGTCCTCGATCTTCGCCTTGGCCGGGGTGGAGCGGTCGGGCTCGGAGTACATGCCCGGCCCGAAGACCTTGGCCCTGATGAGCTGCTGGGGCGGGGCGGCCAGCTGCGGCAGCACGCGGACGGCCTCGACCTGCTCGGCGAACCGGTCGGGGCTGGGGGTCGACTCGTTGGCCCAGAAGAGGAGTTCGGAGGTGCGGGCGATGCCGTACGGGGTGCCGAACTCCGGCTCGTAGTCCTCGTAGGTGATGTTGAGGCCTTCGATCTGCTCGGGGTAGGTGTCCTGGCCCATGCCGTCGTGGTAGAAGCGCATGTCCATGGGCTGTGCCTCGGGCGACCAGAGCCAGAGGGTGACCTCGGCCTCGTCGGTGTGGGCGTCCCGGATGTCGAGTTGGGCGGGGAACTTCTCCCAGAAGTCGCGCAGTCCGAAGGAGAACCCGCCGCTCGCCCCGCCGACGTAGCCGAAGCCGGACGCGCGCCGGCCACCCCCCGCGGCGACCCAGCCGTGGCCCTTCTTGGTGCGCTTGCGCAGTGTGAAGCCGTCGGCGGACAGCTGGGAGAGGGTGTAGTCACCCCACTCGGGGATGTACTGCAGCCGGGTCGTCACCCGCTGGTCCCAGGTGGCGGGGTCGGGCAGCTTTTTGCCCTCGAACTGGGCCGCCTGCACAGCCGCGCCCGGGTCCCGGCGCAGTCCGGTGATGCCCTTGACGGCCTCGCGCAGCAGTCCGGTGCCGTCGCCGCCGATGCGGATGTGGCGGTCGTACGACTCGTCCCGCAGGGGCACGGTGAAGCGGACGCCGAGGCCGCGGATGAAGTCGCCACTGGCCTTGCCCGGCTCCTGCTTGCCGTCGTAGGTGATGGTGTGCACCATGCGGAAGGAGTCGGCTCCCGCGTAGAAGTAGAGCCTGATCGAGAAGGGCAGCCAACTGCGGCCGCCCCTGCGGTGCTTGCCGTCGATGCGCACGACCGCGCGGACCGGGCCGGCCTGCTCGACCTCGACCTTGGAGATCGCACCGTCGAAGCGCTCGGTCTTGACCGCGCCCTGGTCCTCGTCCTCGATCTCGGGCTGGCGGATCAGCACGAGCCGGCCGTTCTTCGCGATCTCCGTGGAGCCGCGGGTGACGGACTTGACGAGGGTGGAGCCGGACTTGCCGATCTTCGCGGTGATGACGCCGGTGGAGATGTCGATGGTGCCGCCGCGCTTCTCGACGGTGACCTTCTTCTCGGGCGCGGCGGGCGTCCCGGCGGCGAGGGTGAGCTTGCCGTCGCCCGAGGCGACCGCGTGCGCGGTCCACTTGAGGGATCCGTCGGGCCAGTAGGCGATCGGCCAGGACTGCACGGGTACGGCCTTGCCGCCGGCGTCCGTCAGCGCGAAGGTCTGGTCCTTCCGGTACGCGCCCTTGGGCCAGGGCACGCCGACGGTGGAGCCGGGTGCGGCGCCGAGGCCGCCGTCCTCCAGCCAGTCCAGGGTGACCGGGTCCGCGTCGGCGGGTTCGGCTCTGGGCGCGGCCTGGGCGTCCTGGGCTCCCAGTGCCCAGCTGAACTGGGCGGCGGCTCCGGTGACGGCGGCTGCCTTGAGGAGGGACCTGCGGGGGATGGGAGACATGGCGATGCTGCCTTTCCTTGTCCGTACGGGAAGCGGTTCCGTGCGTTGGTCAGGGGCATGACAGAGGGGTGCGGCACCGGGGGCGGTGCCGGCCTGGAAGGGGACACCGCCGTTCAGCGGTGCCGGTACCGCTCCTCCACGGCGACGGCCGCCGCGGCGACGGCTCCGAGGACGGCGATCGCCAGGGGTGCGGCGAACCAGGCGGACAGGGCCACCACGGCCAGCCCGCCGACGATCAGGAAGGACCCGGCCGGATCGAGCACCGTCCGCCGCCCGGCCCCGGCCAGCAGCGTCCGCCAGCGGGCGCCGGGCGCCCAGACCGCCGCCGCGCGCAGACCGGCCACGACGAGCCCGATCAGGGCGACGACCCCGACGGCCCCGGCCAGCGGCCCACCGGGAATCCCCGCCCGGGCCGCCTGCACGTCCACCCAGACCGCGGCCACCGCCGCCCACCCGGCGAGCCCGGCGAGCCACCCGCCACGCAGGGCCGTGCGGAAGTCGCCGGCGAACTCCCGCCAGCCACCGCCCTCATGAGCGGTACGGCGTCGCAGATGCCGCGCCCCGGCGGCGAACGCGGCGGGATAGGTGACGACTCCCAGGGAGGCCACCGCGATCCACACACCGGTCAGCAGGCACTCGGCGAACACCGCGAACCGCTCGGCAAGCGCCGACTCGCCCCGTGCCTTCACCCGTGTCCCGGCCATGCCCGCCTCAGCCCTTCAGACCCGACGTGGCCATGCCGTCGATCAGATACCGCTGGAAGGCGAGGAAGAAGGCGAGCACCGGCAGCAGCGCGACCAGCGACATGGCGATCATGCCGCCGTAGTTGGCCACCCCCTCCTGGTCGACGAACATCTTCAGGCCGAGCGAGACCGTGTACTTGTCGGGCTCGTTGAGGTAGATCAGCGGGCCCATGAAGTCGTTCCAGCTGTTGATGAAGGTGAAGATCGCGCTGGTGATCAGGGCCGGCCGGCTCAGCGGCAGCACGATCGACCAGTAGATCCGGAAGTGGCCGCAGCCGTCGAGGCGGGCCGCCTCGTCCAGTTCCCTGGGCATGCTGCGCATGAACTGCACCATCAGGAAGATGAAGAACGCCTCGGTGGCCAGGTACTTCCCGAGCAGCAGCGGCGTGTAGGTGTTGATCATCTCCATGTTGCGGAACAGCACGTACTGCGGGATCAGCAGCACGTGGTACGGCAGCAGGAGGGTGCCGATCATCAGCGTGAACAGCAGATTGCGCCCCGCGAACCTGATCCTCGCGAAGGCGTAGGCCGTCAGCGAGCAGGACACCAGGATGCCGATGACCGAACCGACCGCGAGGAAGAGAGAGTTGTAGAAGAACGTGGAGATCGAGATGTCGGCGATGCCGTCGGCCAGGCTCCGGTAGTTGTCGACGACCGGGTCGCCCGGGAACAGGTCCAGGCTGCCGACGATGTCCTCGCTCTTCTTGAAGGACCCGCCGACGACCCAGATCACGGGGTAGAGGATCACCGCGAGGATCAGCAGGGACCCGATGTGCCAGGCGAGGGAGCCGGGCAGCCGGTGCCGGAGCGCCCCGGCTCCGGCGGAGGGCTTGATGCCGGTGGCCGATGGGGGTGCCCCCTGATCGAGCGGAGTCGAGAGATTGGGGGAGCTCATCGGGCGCCCTCCTCGTAGTGCACCCAGCGCTTCTGGGACCAGAACAGCACCGCCGTCACCAGGGCGACCGCGATCAGCAGGAGCCAGGCCATCGCGGAGGCCAGACCCATGCGGCTGTTCTCGAAGCCCTGGACGTAGAGATAACAGGTGTAGACCATCGAGCCGTCGGCCGGACCGCAGGCGTTGCCCCCGGCACCGCCGCCGACGATGTACGCCGAACTGAAGATCTGGAAGGAGTGGATCGTCTCCAGCAGGACGTTGAAGAAGAGGACGGGCGAGATCATCGGCAGCGTGATGTTCCAGAACCGCCGCAGCTTGCCCGCCCCGTCGACCTCGGCCGCCTCGTACAGCTCGCGCGGGACCTGCTTGAGGCCGGCCAGGAAGATGACCATGGGGGCGCCGAACTGCCAGACGGTGAGTGCCACCAGACTGTAGATGATCATGTCCGGGTTGCCGGTCCAGCCGCCGACGTCGATCCCGAAGATCTTCTGCGTGCGGTCGACGACCGCGTCGTCCGAGAAGATCGCCTTCCACACGATCGCGACGGAGACGCTCGCGCCGATGAGCGACGGCGCGTAGAAGGCGGCCCGGTAGAAGGCCTGCCCGCGCCGGCTCTGGGCTAGCAGCAGCGCCACACCGAGGGCCGCGAGCAGCTTCAGCGGTGTGCCGACGGCGACGTACCAGAGCGTCACCCGCACCGAGTGGCGCCAGCGTGGATCGCCGAACATCTCGGAGAAGTTGTCGAGGCCGATCCACTTGGGCGCGTCGAACAGGTTGTAGTCGGTGAAGGCGAAGTAGAGCGACGCGATCATCGGACCCGCCGTGAGCAGCAGGAACCCGGCGATCCACGGGGACATGAAGAGATAGCCGGCCAGGTTCTCCCGGCGCCGCCGCCGCTTGAGGGCGGCGGGGCGCGCGGGCTTCACCGGACCGTGCCGCGGCTCGGAGTCCTGGGACAGGCCCTCCATCGCAGGGGCGTGTGTCACGGTGGTTCCCATCAGGTGCCGAGAGCCGTCTTCGACTCGGTGAAGAACTGCTTGACGGCCTCGTCCACCGAGCGCTTGCCCAGGCCGAGCTCCTCACCGATGCGCAGGAAGGCCGCCTCGCAGATGTCCGCGCCGTTCGGATGCGGGGTGATGGGCTCCAGGACACCCGCCTCGACGAGGGACTCCTCGTAGGCGGCTATCGCCTTGTTGACCTCGTCGGTCGGCTCGTACGCGTCGTACTGGGCCTGGGTCGCGGGCACGCCGCGGTCGTAGCCCATGATCTTGGCGACCTCGGGGTCGTGCACCATGAAGTCGATGAACTGGGCGACTTCCTTGGGGTGCTGGGTGCGCTTGGAAGCGCTGAGCATGAGCGAGCCGAGGTACTGACCGGTCTTCTTGCCGTCGGTGGTCGGGATGGGGGCCAGGCCGTACTCGCTCTTGCCCTCGGAGGTGTAGCGGACGGTGAAGTTGTCCCAGGTGAACTCACCAGCGGCGATTTCCCCGGAGACCGCCGACTTGGGCTTGATCTGGGCGACCTTCTTCTGGTCGGCGTAGCTGCCGTCCTCGACACCCTTCTCGGCCTTCGCCCACCAGCGCTTCAGGTCCGCCTCGGTGAAGCCGAGCCCGTCCTCGGTGAAGAACGCCTTGCCGTTCTGGCGCAGGTAGAGGTCGTAGAGGTACATGACGTTGTACGGGCCGGTGTCACCGGCGCGCCCCGTCTTGTCGCGGATCTTCCTCATCGCCGCGTGGTAGTCGTCCCAGGTCCAGCCCTGCTCCGGCTTCACGCCCGCCCTGGCGTAGACGGGCTTGTCGATCACCAGGGCCATCGAGTTGGAGCCGACCGGAACACCGAGGAGCTTGCCGTCGATCTCACCGAACTTGTCGAGCCCCGCCCGGAATCCCTCCATGGAGAGATTGCCCGCCTCGGCCTGCTCACTGAGATCGAGCAGAACGTTCTTCGCGTCGTATTTGCGCAGGAATCCGATGGCATTCTGGAAGACGTCCGGCGGATTGCCGCCCGAGGCTTGGGTGTTGAACTTCTTCCAGAAGTCCGTGTAGGGCTGGAAGTCTGTTTTCACCTTGATCTTCGGGTACTTCTTCTCGAAGAGCGCGATGGTCTTGTTGATTCTCTGGGCGCGGTCCTCCGCGCCCCACCACGCGTAACGGATCGTCACCGTCCCGTCCGCGGAGGTCCCTCCGTCACCGCCGCAACCGGTCGTCGCGGCCAGCCCCAGCGTCGCTGCCGTGGCTCCGGCCGCCTTCAGGATGGTACGCCTCTCAACTTTCCTGCCGTTCACCACGGTTGGACCTCCCCGCACGTCGTCCCGCTCGCATGAATCGTTTCAAGTAAGCGCTTGCTGGCACAAGGTACGGAGGGGCTGAGGGTGCGTCAATGATTCGGACAAGATTTTCTTACCGAGGGATCGGGCCATGGAACCGGACCAGGGGGTGGCGCCGGGAGCGACGCCGGACGACACGGCTGGTGACGGCCACGTGACCGAACCTCCGAACACGGCGGGTCGAGTCGGGCCGATGTCGGGCGCGACCGAAAGACGACGGTGAGGTGGAGGGAGAGGGGCGTGAGAATGAGGGTGAGTTCCGGCCATGTGGCGTTGGAGTGGGAGGCGTTGCGCGGGCGGGTTCGGCCGGGGGCGGCCGCGACCGGGGCGACGGGCGGGGAGGGATGAGGGTGAGGGGCCGGCGGGTGAGGCCCGGGGGTGGCAGCACGGTGGGCTGACGGGGCGGCACCTGAGATCGCCGGTGGGCAGCACGTGGGCGGGCTGGAGAGGGTCCGGGACGGCGACGTACGGGCGGATGGGCACCGTCCTCGCAAGCGCTCTGACGTACGGAGTCGGTCCGGCGGCGGATCCGCGGCACAGCGGCCCGTTGAGCGGACCTCGGCGGGGGCGGCGGCCCGGCTCCCCGAGCAAGAGGCCTGGCCTTCCGGCCCAAGGGCGGATCTCGGCCCCAGCTGACCCGACGAGCGGATCTCGCCACCAGCGGCGCGCCCCGAGGGACGACAGCAGCACGACCAGCTCGCAGCAGGGCTCCCGGCACACCCGCCCGTGAACAGCACTCAACCCAGCTGCCCCGACAGGCGGCCCTCGCCACCAGCGGCTCGTGGTCGGGAGCGACAGCGGCACGACCGGCTCCCCAGGCAGAATCTCCTGCCACGCAAGCCCCGAGCCGGCCCGCCAAGGGGTGCCGGCGCCCTGGCGGCCCCGGACGGGGGTCACCGGCACGCCTCACTCGAGGAGTGATCTCGGAGCGAACCGGCCCGTCGGGGCGGCCTCGGCTGCTCCGCCGGCCTTCCAGCCGGCGCCCCGTGTCACGCCCGGCTCTCCCAGCCGATCTCGGCACCAGCGGTCCAAGGGGCGGGGTCGGCAGCACGAGCGGCCCACCGAGCCGGATCCCTGAACGCCGGCCCCTCGGGCAGACACATCACCGACCGGTCCGACGACAGGCCCAGCGCGCACGAGCAGCCCACCGATCACGCCCCCTCAACGCCCAGCCCCTCCGGCAGACCACATCACCGACCGGTCCCACAACAGGCTCAGCGGCGCGAGCGTGCCCGCCCGACAGGGGTCCTGGCCCGTCCCCGCCCGCAGAGGGGCGGATCTCGGCGTCAGCGGGGGTCCGGGCGTGACCAGGGAAGGGAGTTCCCGCGAACCGCGGAGCAGACCGCCGCACAGCAGACCGCCGGCAGCCGACACCCGCTGCCCGACGGCACGCCCCCGGCGTGCGTGGGTACAACGACGGCGGCCCACCTGCGCAATCGCAGGTGAGCCGCCGGGGCTGGTGGGCGATACTGGGTTCGCACCAGTGAACACTTCGGTGTGGACGAAGCGCTCTCCCACAGAGCTAATCGCCCGGACGCAG
>NZ_JBHVCP010000096.1:0-18858 GCF_042803315.1 Streptomyces sp. NPDC057424 | reverse complement strand
GGATCCATCAGAAGCCCCCTAGCGCACCCCCGGTGACACGTCCTTGCGGCGGCTGATGCTGCGGACGCTCGCCAGCGTCAGGATTCCGAGGGCGACGAGGGTGGCCGCTGCTCCGATCAGCTGGGCGGGCGGGTGCATGGGACCTCCAGGGGCGGCAACGGCCGGGCGACGGACGGGGCTTAGTCATATAGGCATGGGAAGCGGGTGACCTGCGGAATCCGCAGCCGCACGGGCAGGTGAATTCACTCGGAGAGCAGACGGAACACCGACGGGGGGTGGCGGGTGGGCGGCCCCGCAATCGAAGGCCTACGATCCTCTGTTGTGTCCAAACTGACCGACGTGCCCAAACGGCTCCTGATCGGGCGCGCACTGCGCAGTGACCGGCTCGGGGAAACGCTCCTGCCGAAGCGCATCGCACTCCCCGTCTTCGCCTCCGACCCGCTGTCGTCGGTGGCGTACGCGCCCGGCGAGGTGCTGCTGGTCCTGTCGATCGCGGGCGTGACGGCGTACCACTTCAGCCCGTGGATCGCCGTCGCGGTCGTCGTGCTGATGTTCACCGTGGTCGCCTCGTACCGGCAGAACGTGCGCGCCTACCCCAGCGGCGGCGGCGACTACGAGGTGGCGAACACCAACCTCGGCCCCAAGGCGGGCCTGACGGTCGCCAGCGCGCTGCTCGTGGACTACGTCCTCACGGTCGCGGTGTCGATCTCCTCCGGCATCGAGAACCTCGGCTCCGCGGTCCCCTTCGTGGTCGAGCACAAGGTGCTCTGCGCGATCGGCGTGATCGTGCTGCTGACGCTGATGAACCTGCGCGGGGTGAAGGAGTCGGGCTCGCTGTTCGCGATCCCGACGTACGTCTTCGTCGCGGGCGTCTTCACCATGATCGCCTGGGGCGCCTTCCGCGGACTCGTCCTGGACGACACCATGCGGGCGCCGACAGCGGACTACGCCATCAAGCCCGAGCACCAGGGCCTGGCCGGCTTCGCCCTGGTCTTCCTGCTGCTGCGCGCCTTCTCCTCCGGCTGCGCCGCGCTCACCGGCGTCGAGGCGATCTCCAACGGCGTCCCGGCCTTCCGCAAGCCCAAGTCGAAGAACGCCGCGACCACGCTCGCGATGATGGGCCTGCTGGCCGTCACCATGTTCTGCGGCATCATCGCGCTGGCCCTCGCGACCGACGTCCGCATGTCCGAGAACCCGGCCAAGGACCTCATCCACAACGGCGTCCCGCTCGGCCCGGACTACGTGCAGAACCCGGTGATCTCCCAGGTCGCCGAGGCCGTCTTCGGCAAGGGCAGCCTCCTGTTCATCATCCTGGCCGCGGCCACCGCGCTGGTGCTGTTCCTCGCCGCCAACACCGCCTACAACGGCTTCCCGCTGCTCGGCTCGATCCTCGCCCAGGACCGCTACCTGCCGCGCCAGCTGCACACCCGCGGCGACCGGCTCGCCTTCTCCAACGGCATCGTGCTCCTCGCGGGCGCCGCCGCACTGCTGGTCGGGATCTACGGAGCCGACTCCACCCGCCTGATCCAGCTGTACATCGTCGGCGTGTTCGTGTCCTTCACGCTCAGCCAGACCGGCATGGTCCGGCACTGGAACCGCCACCTGGCCACCGAGCGGGACCAGGCCAAGCGCCGTCACATGATCCGCTCGCGCGCGATCAACGCCTTCGGCGCCTTCTTCACCGGCCTGGTGCTCGTGGTCGTCCTCGTCACCAAGTTCACGCACGGCGCCTGGGTCGCCCTGCTCGGCATGGTGATCTTCTTCGCGACGATGACGGCCATCCGGAAGCACTACGACCGGGTCGCCGCCGAGATCGCCGCCCCCGAGGGCCCGAGCGACGACAGCGTACGGCCCTCCCGCGTCCACTCGGTCGTCCTGATCTCCAAGATCCACCGCCCGACGCTGCGCGCCCTGGCCTACGCCAAGCTGATGCGCTCGGACACGCTGGAGGCCCTCAGCGTCAACGTCGACCCGGCGGAGACCAAGGCCCTGCGCGAGGAGTGGGAGCGGCGCGGCATCGACGTACCGCTGAAGGTGCTGGACTCGCCCTACCGCGAGATCACGCGGCCGATCATCGAGTACGTCAAGGGGCTGCGCAAGGAGTCGCCGCGGGACGCGGTGTCCGTGATCATCCCCGAGTACGTCGTCGGCCACTGGTACGAGCACCTGCTGCACAATCAGAGCGCCCTGCGGCTGAAGGGCCGGCTGCTGTTCACGCCCGGGATCATGGTGACCTCGGTGCCGTACCAGCTGCAGTCCTCCGAGGCGGCCAAGCGGCGGGCCCGCAAGCAACAGGACTGGAACGCGCCGGGGTCGGTGCGGCGCGGTCCCGCGCAGGTGCGGTCGAAGGAGTCCCCCGAGCACAAGTCGTGAGGCGACGGCTCGTGTGAAGCGGCCGGGCGGCAGCCACGTAGACTGGTGGGCTGTTGTCCGGCCGTGTCCGTTCGGCCCTTTCCCCTCACGCGTTTTGGAGTCACCCCGCCATGCAGGCAGAACCGAGGAAGTCGCTGGTGGGGGAGGAGTACGAGGTCGAGGTCGGCCCCGTCGCCCACGGCGGTCATTGCATCGCCCGCACGTCCGAGGGCCAGGTGCTGTTCGTACGGCACGCGCTGCCCGGGGAGCGGGTCGTGGCGCGGGTGACGGAGGGCGAGCAGGGCGCGCGGTTCCTGCGCGCCGACGCCGTGACGGTGCTCGACGCCTCCAAGGACCGGATCGACGAGCCCTGCCCGTTCGCGGGCCCCGGCCGCTGCGGCGGCTGCGACTGGCAGCACGCCAAGCCGGGCGCGCAGCGACGCCTGAAGGCCGACGTCATCGCCGAACAGCTCCAGCACCTCGCCGGGCTCACCCCGGAGGAGGCCGGCTGGGACGGCACGGTGCTGCCCGCCGAGGGTGACAAGCTGCCCGCGGGCCAGGTCCCCGCGTGGCGCACCCGCGTCCAGTACGCCGTCACCGCCGACGGCCGGGCGGGACTGCGCCGGCACCGCTCGCACGAGGTCGAGCCGATCGACCACTGCATGATCGCCGCGGAGGGTGTCAGCGAGCTGGGCATCGAGAAGCGCGTCTGGACCGGCATGGACTCCGTCGAGGCGATCGCGGCGACGGGCTCCCAGGACCGCCAGGTGATCCTCACCCCGAAGCCGGGCGCCCGCCTCCCGCTCGTCGAACTCGACCGCCCCGTCTCCGTCCTGCGCGTGGACGAGCGCACTGGCGGTGTCCACCGCGTCCACGGCCGCCCCTTCGTCCGCGAACGTGCCGACGGCCGCACCCACCGCGTCGGGAACGGCGGCTTCTGGCAGGTCCACCCGAAGGCCGCGGACACCCTGGTGACCGCGGTCATGCAGGGCCTGCTGCCGCGCAAGGGCGACATGGCCCTCGACCTCTACTGCGGCGTCGGCCTCTTCGCCGGCGCCCTCGCCGACCGCGTCGGCGACCAGGGCGCGGTCCTCGGCATCGAGTCCGGCAAGCGCGCGGCGGAGGACGCCCGCCACAACCTCGCCGACTTCGAGCGCGTGCGGATCGAGCAGGGCAAGGTCGAGAGCGTGCTGCCGCGCACGGGCATCTCCGAGGTCGACCTGATCGTGCTCGACCCGCCGCGGGCGGGGGCTGGGCGCAAGACGGTGGAGCATCTGGCCTCGCTGGGCGCGCGGCGGATCGCGTATGTGGCGTGTGATCCGGCTGCGCTGGCGCGGGATCTGGGGTACTTCCGGGACGGGGGGTACCGGGTGCGGGTGCTGCGGGCGTTCGATCTGTTTCCGATGACCTCGCATGTGGAGTGCGTGGCCATTCTTGAACCCGTAGCAAAGGGCGCCTGACCTGCTATTTCATGTGAATCAGCCAGGATGGCTGGGGCGTGCTCGACCTGTTTCGCGATGCGCACGAGGTGGAGCACGCCCTATGTCGGCCGAACCGGTCTGACCTGCGGTTTCGATGATTTCCGGAAAGACCGGCGTGTGGTGTCTCCGCTCTTGGCTCGGTCCGCGCAGAGCGGTCGTGACGCTCATGTGACGCTCGCTCTGATGGCTCGTCAGGTCTGGGCCGGTGGACGAGGCATGGCGAGAAGTACCGGTCGAATTCCGCACCGAAGCCAGTGTGCTGCGGCAGGCAACCCTTGCCCGTCAAGGAGCGGCGGTCGGCGCGGCGAGTGGGGGGACCTTGGGGGTCCGCCATCGGCCTGCAGCCCGGTGCCCTCCTCGCGGCGTTCGCCGGGCTGTGCTTCGTCCTGCTGGTCGCCCGGCGCACCAAGGAACGGGTGCTTCTGCGCGCGGTCGGCGCCTCGCGTCGGTAGGTGGCGCGGTCGGTGCTGATCGAGTCGTTGGTGGCGGGTACGGTCGCCGCCGTCACCGGTCTGCTCAGGGGCGTCGGCATCGGCGACGGACTGTGCACCCTGATGGGCTCGTCTGCGTGACCGTCCTCGACGGGCCGCTCGCCGTCACCCCCGGCGCGGTCGCCGCCGCCCCAGCGGTCGGACATCCCGGGGACCATGCCGGCGGCGGGGCCGCCCGGCCGCCGGACTGCGAAGCCCCGCCGGTCGCCGCGATGAGCAGTGCGCACGCCACGGCGACGAGCAGGTGTGCCGGGGTGACCGCCTCGCACCGCCCGTCACACGGAGTCGGCCGACGGGCGCGCGGTCCGCAAAGAGTCCAGCAGCATGGGCGATGCCTGGAGTGCCGTTCGCTGCATCAGGTCCAGGACACCGCGCGTGCCCCCCATCTCCGATCCGCCGCCGGCCCGGCCCGGTCCGCCGTGGCGCAGGGCGGGCAGCGGCGATCCGTGTCCGGTGGTCTGCGTCATGGTGGTCGAGTCCAGCAGGTGGAGACGGCCGTGCCAGGCAGCCGCCTCCCCGACGAAGGCGGTCGTCCAGGCGAGGTCGTCGCTGACCAGGGAAGCGGCGAGGCTGCCCCGGCCGCGGATCACCAGGTCGGTGGCGTGTGCGGTGTCGCGGTAGGCGAGGACGGTCGCGGCTGGGCCGAACGGCTCCACCTCGTGGGGTGCGGCGGCGTCCGGGTCCGCCGAGATCAGCAGGGTGTCCAGGAAGGCGCCCCGCTCGGGGTCGGCGTCGACGACCCGTACCTTCTCCGGGTCGCCGTAGACGAAGCGGCCGGACTCGGCGATCCTGTGCACCGCCCGCCGTACGTCCTCGCGCTGGGCGAGGCTGACGACGGCGCCCATCCGCACGCCCTGTGCTGTGGGCTTGCCGATGGTCACCCCGGCGAGCTCGGACGCGATCGCGTCGAGGGCGGCGCCCTCCTGCTCGCTCGACACGAGGACGCGGCGGATCGCGGTGCACTTCTGGCCCGCCTTGACCGTCATCTCGGTGACGACCTCGCGGACGAACGCCTCGAAGAGGGGGGTGCCGGGCGTGACGTCCGGGGCCAGCACGATGGCGTTGACGGAGTCGGCCTCGGCGTTGAAGCGGACGGAGCGGGCCACCAGGTTGGGGTGGGTGCGCAGGGTGGTGGCGGTGGCGGCGGAGCCGGTGAAGGACAGCACGTCCTGCTCGCCGAGCAGATCGAGCGCCGGGCGCACCGAGCCGACGACCAGCTGCAGGGCGCCGGGCGGCAGGACCGCGGCGTCGGTGATGATCCGGATCAGGTGCTCGGTGAGATATGCGGTCGGGGTGGCCGGCTTGATCACGCTGGGCATGCCCGCCAGCACTGCCTGGGCGAGCTTCTCCAGAGGCGCCCAGACAGGGAAGTTGAAGGCGTTCACCTGGAGCATGAGGCCGGGGGAGGGGGTGACGAGGTGTACGCCGAGGAAGTCCTCGCCGCGGGCCAGGCGTTCGGCTGGTCCCTCCAACAGGTGAGGGGAGTCCGGGAGTTCGGTGCGGGCGCGGTCGGCGTAGTCGCGCAGGACGCGGATGCCGCCGTCCACGTCGTAGCGTGCGTCGTTGAGGGTGGCTCCGGCCCGGGCCGAGAGGGCGTAGAGCTCCTCGCGGCGGGCGCGGACGGCCGCGGCGAGCGCGTCCAGCAGGTCGGCGCGCTGGTGGAAGGTCATCGCCCGCAGGGGCGGCCCCCCGACCCGGCGCGCATGGTCGAACCCGCCCGCGAGGTCGAGACCGTGGGAGGAGACGCGGCAGACCGTCTCGCCGGTGACGGCGTCACGCACGTCGACTGCCGTGGAGTCGCCGGACATCGGCGCGACCCAGGTGTCCTGCAGATGACTCTCGAGAAGCATGGATGCGGTCCGCTTTCTTTCGGAGGGGTCGTCGGAGGGGCAGCGGAGGGGAACGAGGGCTACGGCACCGGGTGGTGGCCCCAGATGTCGGCCGTGTACGTGCGGCTCACCCACGTGTCCTCGTCGACCTGGACGCCGCCCGTGCCGATCTCGATGCCGAAGCCGGCGGGCGAGGTCATGTAGAAGGAGAACATCCCGTCGTTGGCGTGCTTGCCGAGCGTGGCCATGAGCTTGACGTCGTGCTCGCGCGTGCGGTCGAGGGCGCGGCCGACCTCCTCCGGGGTGGTGACCTCGCACAGGATGTGGTGGGTGCCCTCGTTCTTGTACGAGCGGATGAAGGCGATGCTGTGGTGGCGCGGGTTGCAGCCGAGGAAGTAGAAGGTGCCCCAGGGGTAGTCGGCGGTGTCGCTGAGCCGGAAGCCCAGCACGTCGCAGTAGAAGTCGACGGCCTCCTGGACGCGCGGCGTCTTCATCACCAGGTGCCCGAGCCCCTGCTCGCCGGTCACGAAGTCGACGCCCAGCGGGGAGACGAACTGCCTGGGCGCGAGACGGCGGCCGCAGAACAGCTCGGTGCGGATGCCGAGGGGGCCGCCGAAGTGGACCATGCGGGTCACCTGGCGGTCCCGGCACTCCTCCTCGGTGCCTGCCGCGACGTCGACGCCGGCCTCCTTGAGGCGTACGGTCATCTCGTCGATCGCCGCCCCGTCCCGGACCTCCCAGCCGATGACCGTCACACCGCCGGTATCCGCCTCCGTCAGCCACATACGGAACGGGTGCTGGTCCATCCGCAGGCGGTGGCGCACCGGCCCTTCCGGGTCCCCCGGCTCGACCGCGAGGCCGATCACCGTGCGGGCGTACTCCGCCCACGCTGCCGGATCGGGCGCGCCGATCCCCACGTAACCAAGGCTCTGGATCGTCATGGCGAGGACGATATTTGTTAGACCCTTGACGGTCAAGGCTCTGACGAATACGTTGCCGCCATCGAGCCGAGGAGGACTCCGATGCCGGAGAAGCCCCGCCTGCAGCCCGTCGACGAGGCGGACCTGCAGGAGAAGACACTGGCGTCGCTGGCGCCGTACCGTGACCAGGACGGTCGCATCTACGCGATCTGGGCGACGCTGGCCCATCACGAGGACGCGCTGCGCCGCTACCTCGTCTTCAGCAATCACGTGCTGGGCAAGAACACCCTGCCGCTGAAGTCCCGGGAGCTGATGATCCTGCGGATCGCGGCCCGGGCGCGGGCCGCGTACGAGTGGGACCAGCACGTCCGCATCGCCCGCCGCGCCGGGCTGGCCGACGGGACGATCCTGGCCGCCGCGACCGGCGACTGGGACGGCCTCGACGAGCTGGACCAGGTCCTGCTGGCCGCCACCGACTCGCTCGTCGAGAGCCAGGGTGTCGACGACGAGCTGTGGGACCGGCTGACCGCCCACCTGGGCACCGAGCAGGTCATCGACGTCCTCTATACCGTCGGCCAGTACCTGACCATCGCCACCGTCATCAACACGCTCGGCGTCCAGGTGGAGGGCGACCTCGCACTTCCCCTGCCCGCAGACCTCAGGGAAGGTTCCGCATGAAGCTCGCCAACCTCACCGGCCGTCCCGTACTCGTACAGGGTGAGCTCGCCCTCGACATCGCGGACGCGAGCAAAGGTGCGATCGAGCCGCGCCTCGAGGTCCTGTCCGACCTTTCCCTCCACGAGGAGCTGCGGGCGCTCGCCGAGCGGGCCGCCGAGGCGGACTGGAAGCCGTTCGAGCCGCGTGACCTGGGCCGCGTCGCCAAGCCGTACAAGGCGATCGGGGTGGCCCTCAACTACCGCGCCCACGCGGAGGAGTCGAACCTCCCTGTGCCGGACGAGCCGTCCGTGTTCGCCAAGTTCGCTTCGTCCGTCGTCGGCCCCTACGACGACATCGTCGTCGAGCCGCAGTACGACAAGGTCGACTACGAGGCCGAACTCGTCGTCGTCATGGGGCGCACCGGCAAGAACATCTCCGAGGCCGACGCCTGGTCCTACGTCGCGGGCGTGACCGCCGGGCAGGACGTCAGCGACCGGCGCGAGCAGTGGCGCAAGCCGATCAACCAGTTCACGCTGCCGAAGTCGTACGACACCTTCAGCCCGATCGGCCCCTACCTGGTCACCCTCGACGAGTTCGAGGATCCGGACGACATCGAGGTGGCCGGCTGGGTCGACGACCTGGAGGTGCAACGTGGCCGCACCTCGGACCTGATCTTTCCGGTGCCCGCGCTGATCGCCTGGCTGTCGAAGCGGGTGACGTTCGAGCCCGGCGACCTGATCTTCACCGGCACCCCGGCCGGCTGCGGCGTCCGCCGCACCCCTCGGCTGTACCTGACCGAGGGCAAGATCCTGCGTACCGAGGTCACGGGCGTGGGCACTATGGTCAATCCGGTCGTGGCGGGCTAGGCAGAGGGAAGGGCGGGAGACCGTGACGGACACCGTGCGCGAGACGGGGGCCGGCGGCGCGAGCAGGACCCGGGAGTTCTCGGAACTGCTGCGCCACCACCATCGTGAGCTGGGCACGACCGACCCCCGGGACCTCGACGCGATCGAGATGGTCACCGACCTCACCCGCCTCGAAGCCCGTCTCACCAAGGACTTCGAGAAGCACGTCCACCGGCCGCTCGGCCTGACCTGGGCGGGCTTCCGGATCCTGAACGCCCTGTGGGTCTACGGCCCGCTCGGTCAGCAGGACATCGGCCGGTTCTCCGGCTCCACCCGGGCCAGCATCTCCAGCGCGCTGGCCACCCTGGAGAGCCGGGGCCTGGTCACCCGCGAGCGGGTCGAGTCCGACCGGCGTCAACTGTTCGTCGAGCTGACCGCGGAGGGCCGCGAGACCCTGCGCCAGGCCATCGAGGCCCAGACGAAGCGCGAGCGGGCGTGGACCGCCGTACTGCGGGACGACCAGCTCAGTGAGATCGTCCACCTGCTGCGTACGCTGGTGAACCAGGAGACCCCGCCCGCGGAGTGACCGGGCCCCGGGAAACCGGCCCACCCCATGCCCTGTGCTCGGAGCTGCCGTGGCGCAGCTCCCGAAAATCGTCAGTCCTCTTACTGTCAGGTATCTAACGACCTGTCATATTTCTCAGTAGGTCGGTTATTGAAGGAGAAAATCATGGTCCGTCGCGTTGTCACCGGTGTCGATCACAGTGGCAAGCCCGTGATCGTCGGCGACGGAGAGCCGCCCGTCACCCGCCGGTACACCCACACCCCCGGCTTCGCCCGCTCCCTGGTGTGGAACACGGCCGCTCCCGCCGCCCCGTCGGCCGACCCGACGGAGTCCCTGAAGTCCTATGTACCGGCCCCCGGCGAGACGATCGCGCTGACCGTCACCTTCCCGCCGGCCAGTGTCTACGCCGACGCGGGCTGGGACCCCGTGGCCGCCGGCGCCGAGCAGCTGGAGGCCACCCCGGGCCTGGCCGAGCTGTTCGAGCTCGACAACCCGGGCATGCACACCACGCCGACCGTCGACTACGGCGTCGTCCTCAGCGGCGAGATAGTCCTCGATCTCGACGGCGGTGAGACCGTGGTCCTGAAGCCCGGCGACATCGTCGTGCAGAATGGCACGCGGCACGCCTGGCGCAACAACAGCGCCGAGCCCGCCACCGTGTTCTTCGTCCTGATCGGCGCGGGTGGCGCGTCATGAGCGTCCTGACGGCGGCGGCACCCGGCGCTCCCGTCGTCGAGCTCGACCTGGCCGAGCTGCGCCGCGACCCGTATCCCGCCTACGCCGAACTGCGCCGCAGCGCGCCGCTCGCCTGGGTCCCGTCGGTAGGACGTCACCTGCTGACCCGCTACGAGGACATCGTCCGGGCCGAGAAGCTGCCCGAGGTGTTCAGCTCCCGCGAGGAGGGCTCGCTGCTGTTGCGGACGGTCGGCCGCAACATGCTCCGCGAGGACGATCCGGAGCACCGTCGCCTGCGGGCCGCGGCCGAGTCGCCCACCCGCCCGCGCCAGGTCCGCGACCTGTGGGCGGCCTCCTTCGAGCGCACCGCGTACAGGCTGCTCGATCGGATCGCGAGCCGGGGCGAGGCCGACCTCATAGCTGACTTCGCCGAGCCGCTCGCGGCGGCCAACCTGGCCCTGGTCCTCGGCCTGCGCAACGCCACGGCCGACGACATCGCCGAGTGGTCGCGGGCGATGATGGCCGCCAACGGCAACTACGCCGATGACCCCGACATCTGGCGGCGCGCCGAGCGGGTGACCCGGGCCATCGAGGACGCGGTGGCCGAAGCGGCCGAGGCCGTGCGCCGCGAGCCGGACGGCTCGGTGATCTCCTCCATGGTCCACGCGGCCGAGCCGGTGGAGCTCGCCGAGATCCAGAACAACGTCAAGGTCATCATCGGCGGGGGCGTCAACGAGCCGCGCGACGTCTTCGGCGTGGGCGCCTGGGCGCTGCTGCGACGCCCGCCGGCGTTGGAGAAGGTCCTGAAGGACCCGGCGTCCTGGAAGCGGGTCTTCGAGGAGACCGCCCGCTGGATCTCGCCGATCGGCATGTATCCCCGCCAGCTCACCCAGGACTACGAGATCGCCGGCGTCACCCTGCCCGCCGGCAGCCGCGTCGCCCTCGTCATCGCCTCCGGGAACCGCGACGAGTCGGTCTTCGACCGGGCTGACGATTTCGACCCCGACCGCCCGCACCGCCCCCACCTCGCCTTCGGCGGCGGACCGCACTTCTGCATGGGCGCGTGGGTCGCGCGCCACGAGGTCAGCGCCGTCGCCTGGCCCCTCGTCTTCAGCCGCCTGAAGGGACTCCGCCTCGACGACAGCGCGGACGACCGCCTGGACGGCTGGGTGTTCCGCGGGCTCACCTCGCTGCACGTCACCTGGCAAGCCCCCTGAGCCGTCCCCATCGGGAGGACTTCATGCCCACCGTCATCTTCCAGCTGCCCGACGGGTCCGAACGCAAGGTCACCGCCGAGTCGGGGACCGTCCTCATGCAGGCCGCCGTCTCCAACGGCGTCGAGGGCATCGTCGCCGAGTGCGGCGGCAACGCCTCCTGCGCCACCTGCCATGTCTACGTGGATGCCACGCAGGCCGATCTGGTGGGCCCGCCGAACGACGTCGAGGACGAGATGCTGGACTTCACCGCCGCCGAACGCAGGCCCACCAGCCGGCTCAGCTGCCAGGTCCACCTCTCCGACGCCCTGGACGGACTGGTCGTCCACGTGCCCGAGGAGCAGGTATGACGAGCACTGCGGCGGGTGTGGTCGTCGTCGGCGGCGGGCAGGCCGGGTTCAGCGTGGTGTCGACGCTGCGCGCATCCGGCTACGACGGCCCGGTCACGGTGTTCGCCGCCGAGCCCCATCTTCCTTACCAGCGGCCGCCGTTGTCGAAGAAGGCGCACGTCGAGGCGGACGGCATCCGTGTCGAGCTGGTGCCGGAGACGTTCTACCGCGAGCGGGACATCGAGCTGCGGATCGGGGACGCCGTGGTCGCCCTCGACACTGCTGCCGCCACGGTCGTCACCCGGGCCGGCGAGCATTTCTCCTACGGCCATCTGGTGCTGGCGACGGGCGCGAGGAACCGTCCGCTCCCCGTCCCCGGCGCCGACCTGGCCGGCGTCCACGCCCTGCGCTCCTTCGACGACGCCCTGACCATCGGCCGGGCACTGGCGACGGTCCGTACCGTGGTGGTCGTGGGCGGCGGGTTCATCGGCCTCGAGCTCGCCCGCGTGGCCCGTGCCCGCGGCGCCGACGTCACCGTCGTAGAACTGGCTGATCGGCTGCTGAGCCGAGCCGTGTCGGCGCAGCTGGAAGCGCGCCTGCGGGAACGGCACGAGCGTGCCGGCGTCCGGATCCTGACCGGAACGGCCGTACAGGCGCTGCAGGGTTCCGGACGGGTCGAGCGGGTCGCCACATCGCAGGGCGTCCTGCCTGCGGATCTCGTCGTCTACGGCATCGGAGCCGTCCCCCGCGACGAACTGGCCCGCGAGGCCGGTCTGGCCGTGCAGGACGGTGTGGTCGTCGACGAGCAGCTGCGCTCGGTCAGCGACCCCCGGGTCTCCGCCGTCGGCGACTGTGCCCGCCATCCGCATCCGCACGCGGACGGACTGGTGCGGCTGGAGTCCGTGCAGAACGCCATCGATCAGGGGGCGTTGGTGGGGCGTCGTATCGCCGCCGGTTCGCCCGCCCCGTACGAGAGTCTGCCGTGGTTCTGGAGCGACCAGGGTGACGTCAAGTTGCAGATCGTGGGCCTGCGTTCGGCCTCCGACGAGGTGCGCCTCGTGCCCGGGGACTCACCCGAGCGGCTGGCCGCCTACGCCTTCCGTGACGACCGGCTGGTGGCCGTGGAGACGTTGAACTGGCCCGCCGAGCACCTGGCCGCCCGTCGGCTGCTGGAGCGGGGAACGCCGGTCTCTAACGGCGACCTCGCCGGGACGACTCTCGGCGCGCTCGCCCGGGCCAGACGTGCAGTGGAGGTGAGGACATGACACGCACCTTCGGCGCCCACCTCGTCGCCAGTGCAGCCGAGGCCGGCTCCCGGACCGCCCTCGTCTTCGAGGACCGGAGCTGGACCTATGCCGAACTGGACCTGGCCGTACAGTGCGCCGTCGCTCGCCTCGACACGTTCGGGGTGCGCAAGGGCGACCGGGTGGTGATGCAGGGGGCAGCCCGGCCCGAGGCGCTGATCACGCTGTTTGCGGTGACGCGGCTGGGTGCGGTGCTCGTGCCGCTGCATCCCCTCGTGACCGAGGGCGAGTTGGCCGTCGTGTGCGAGGAGGCCGAGCCGCGTGCGGTCGTCGGGGACGAGCAGTTCCCGGCCGGGACCGGTATGCGCCTGGCGTGGGAGGACCTGCACGGCGACGAGGAGCAGTCCGCCGTTGTCCCGACGGAGCCGTGTGCCGGGTCGGACGTCGCGGTCATCGCGTTCACGTCCGGCACCTCCGGCCGCCCCAAGGGTGTCGCGCTGACGCACGACAACCTGTACTGGAGTATGGCGGGCGCCCTGGCACTGTCGCCCGTCGGCGAGGACGACACCGCGCTCGTCTCCACCCCGCTGGCCCATGTCGCCGTACTCGGCGGGCTGCCGCAGTGCGTCTGGGCCCGGCGCGGAACCGTGGTGCTGGCCCCGCGCTTCGACCCGGACCTGTTCATCGACCTGGTCCGCGACCACCGTGTCACCTGCGCCTTCGCCGTGCCGGCCATGTCCGCCCTGCTGGCCCGGCACCCCCGGTTCTCCGGCGGCGACCTGGACACCCTGCGGTGGATCCTGTCCGGCGGCTCACCGGCCCAGACCGCCACCCGTGAGCAGTTCCGGGCACGCGGGATCGGCGTGGTCAACTCCTACGGCCTGACGGAGACCGCGGCCGGAGTGACGTACTCCGCGCCCGACGACGCGGCCACCTCCACCGGACCGCCGGTTCCGCAGGCCGAGGTGACGATCGTGGACGCGACCGGCACGCCCGCCCCGGCCGGCACACCCGGGGAGATCTGGGTACGCGGGCCCTCGGTGGCGGAGGTGTACCGGACCGCCGCGGGACCGGTACCCGTGACCGACGGCGAGGGCTGGTTCCACACCGGGGACCGCGGGCTCTTCGACGCCGAGGGCCGGCTGTCGGTCGTCGGGCGGCTCAAAGACACCATCATCACCGGCGGGGAGAACGTCGACCCCGCCGAGGTCGAGAACGCGCTCGCCGACTTCCCCGGCGTCGTCGAGGTCGCGGTCTCCGGAGCACCGGACCCCGTCTGGGGCGAACTCGTGACCGCCTTCCTGGTCACCGACTCCGGCGCCCCCGCCCTGGACGACATCCGCTCCCATCTCGACGGCCGGCTCGCCCGGCACAAGTGGCCCCGACGCCTGTGCGTCGTGCCCACACTGCCCCGCGGGGCGACCGGAAAGCTGCAGCGCGCGAGGCTGACGACGCTGCTGGACAACTGACCCATCCTCCATGACTCCCAGGGACCGCACCGCAGTTGGTGCCGTCTCTGTGAGCCGCACCCGGAAACCCGAGGAGACGCCATGAGTGCGACCATGCGAGCCGCGCGGATGCACGCCGTCGGCGAGCCGATGAAGATCGAGGAACTGCCCGTTCCCGAGCCCGGCCCCGGTGACGTCCGCGTGGCCGTCCACGCCGTCAACATCGTGCCCAACCTGGCCAACATTCTGAACATGTGGACCACCTGGTTCCCGCACAGCCCCCTGCCGACCCTGCCCGCGATCTTCGGCCTCGACCCGGCGGGCGTGGTCGAGGCGGTCGGCGAGGGCGTCCAGGCGTTCAAGCCGGGCGACCGGGTGTACGTCAACCCGGGCCGCTCCTGCGGCTCCTGCCGCTCGTGCCGCGGCGGCGACTCGATCAACTGCGCCAGCTACGCCTTCGCCGGCTACTTCGGCTTCTCCGCCACCGCCCTCGACCTGCTCGACCGCTACCAGGGCGGCCTCGCCGAGTACATGGTCGCCCCGGCGTACAGCTTGGTGAAACTGCCGGACTCGCTCTCCTTCGAGGCCGCCGCACGCTTCGGCTACATCGGCACCATGTACTCGGCGCTGCGCAAGGCCGAGGCCGGTCCGGGCAAGACGATCCTCATCAACGGCATCAGCGGCACCCTCGGCATCGCCGCCGCGCTCCTCGCGCCCGCCCTGGGCCTGACCCACGTGTACGGCACCGGCCGGGACAAGGCCCTGCTCGACCAGGTCGGCAAGATCGCGGGCGGCCGGCTGCGCCTGCACTCGCTCGACGACGGCCCCCTCGACGAGTGGATCCGCGAGGAGACCGACGGCTACGGCGCCGACATCTACATCGACGCCCTCGGCCCTGGCGCCCCGCACGAGACGTTCCGGGCGGGCATGCGGGCCATGGCGCGCGGCGGTATCGCCGTCAACATCGGCGCCGTCGCCGGGGATCTGCCCATCGACATCCACCGGATGATGGACCAGCAGCTGCGGCTGATCGGCTCGGCGTGGTTCACCTCCGCCGAGGGCCAGACCATGGCCGACATGGCGGGGGCCGGACTGCTGGACCTGAGCCCGCTGGAGCACCACGTGTATCCGCTGGAGCAGGTCAACGAGGCGATCAGCGGGATCGCCGTACGCAACGGCGGCTTCAGCAACTTCATCATCAGCCCGACGGCCTGATCCCCTGCGAGACTTTGGAGACACCGATGACCGCATCGCACTCCGGCCGCCCGGCCGACCCCCTCGACCTCCTGGAACTCGACAGCCTGCTCACGCCCGACGAGCGCGCCGTCCGCGATGCCGTGCGCACCTTCTGCGACCGGCGCGTCGACCCGCACATCGCCGAGTGGTTCGAACAGGGCGAGATCGAGGACATCCGCGGCCTCACCAAGGAACTCGGCGAACTCGGCCTGCTGGGCATGCACCTGGAGGGCTACGGCTGCGCCGGCATGAGCGCGGTCGACTACGGACTGGCCTGCCTGGAACTGGAGGCGACCGACTCGGGCCTGCGCTCCCTGGTCTCGGTCCAGGGCTCCCTCGCCATGTACGCGATCCACGCCTTCGGCTCCGAGGAGCAGAAGGAGCAGTGGCTGCCGCGGATGGCGGCCGGCACGGCGATCGGCTGCTTCGGACTCACCGAGCCCGACTCCGGCTCCGACCCGGGCAGCATGCGCACCGCCGCCCGCCGCGACGGTGGGGGAGACTGGGTCCTCGACGGGCGCAAGATGTGGATCACCAACGGGTCGGTCGCCGATGTCGCCGTGGTCTGGGCGCGTACGGAGGACGGCATCCGCGGTTTCGTCGTCCCCACCGATACGCCCGGCTTCTCGGCTCCCGCGATCAAGCACAAGATGTCGTTGCGGGCATCGGTGACCAGCGAGCTGGTCCTGGACTCCGTACGGCTCCCGGGAAGTGCCGTGCTGCCGGGTGTCGTCGGGCTGCGGGGACCGTTGTCCTGCCTGAGCGAGGCGCGCTACGGCATCGCCTGGGGCGCGATGGGCGCCGCCCGCTCCGCCTTCCGGGCAGCGCTGGCCTACGCGGGTGACCGGGTCCAGTTCGACCGCCCCATCAGCGGCTTCCAGCTCACCCAGGCCAAGCTGACCGACATGTCCCTGGAACTGAACAAGGGCATCCTGCTGGCCCTGCACCTCGGCCGCACCAAGGACGACCGGGGCCTCAGGCCCGAGCAGGTCAGCTACGGCAAGCTCAACAACACCCGGGCGGCACTGGAGATCTGCCGCACCGCGCGGACCGTGCTGGGCGCCAACGGCATCTCGCTGGAGTACCCGGTCATCCGGCACGCCAACAACCTGGAGTCGATCCTCACCTACGAGGGTACGGCGGAGATGCACACCCTCGTGATCGGCCAGGCGCTGACGGGGCAGGCGGCGTTCCGGTGAGTGATCTCTCACGGGTCGGCGTGGTCGGCTGCGGTCTGATGGGCGCGGGCATCGCCGAGGTCTGCGCCCGGGCCGGCCTGGACGTTGTCGTCCACGAGGTGAGTCCGGGCGCGGCCGAGGCCGGCCGCGCCCGGATCACCGCCTCCCTCGACCGGGGCGTGCGGCGCGGAAAGCTGAGCGGAGCGGAACGTGACGCCGCCCTTGACCTGGTCCGGGTCACCACGCACCTCACGGAGCTGGCCGACCGGGACCTGGTCGTGGAGGCGGCCACGGAGGACGAAAAGGTCAAGGTCGAACTGTTCGCCGAACTCGACCGGATCGTCACCCGGGAAGACGCCCTCCTGGCCACGAACACCTCTTCCCTGCCCATCATGAAACTGGGCACCGCCACCACCCGCCCGCAGCAGGTGATCGGGGTGCACTTCTTCAACCCCGTGCCGGTGTTGGAGCTGGTCGAGATCGTGCCTTCACTGCTGACGGCACCTCGGACACAGTCGCGTGCAGAGGGCTTCATCACGGGCATCCTGGGCAAGAAGGTGATCCGCGCCCAGGACCGGGCCGGGTTCGTGGTGAACGCCCTGCTCGTGCCCTATCTCCTCTCGGCGATCCGCATGCTGGAGTCGGGGCACGCCTCCGCCGGCGACATCGACACCGGCATGGTCCTCGGCTGCGCCCACCCCATGGGCCCGCTGAGCCTGGCCGACCTGATCGGCCTGGACACCCTCACGGCCATCGCCGAGGCGATGTACGCCGACTTCAAGGACCCACAGCACGCCCCGCCACCCTTGCTGCTGCGCATGGTGGAGGCCGGCCTGCTCGGCCGGAAGTCCGGCCGCGGTTTCCACGACTACTCCGAGAAGGGCGACTGATTTCATGGCGCAGGAAGTACAGGGCGTGATCGCTCCGGGCAAGGGCGATCCGGTGCGGGTGGAGACGATCGTCGTCCCCGACCCGGGCCCCGGAGAGGCTGTGGTCCGCGTGCAGGCATGCGGGGTGTGCCACACCGACCTGCACTACAAGCAAGGCGGCATCAGCGACGACTTCCCGTTCCTGCTGGGCCACGAGGCCGCGGGCGTGGTGGAGTCGGTCGGCGCGGACGTCACCGATGTGGTGCCCGGGGACTTCGTCATCCTCAACTGGCGGGCAGTGTGTGGAAATTGCCGATCCTGTCTGCGCGGGCGGCCCTGGTACTGCTTCAACACCCACAACGCACGGCAGAAGATGACCGTCGCCTCGACCGGCCAGGAGCTGTCGCCGGCGCTGGGCATCGGCGCCTTCGCGGAGAAGACCCTGGTGGCGGCCGGGCAGTGCACCAAGGTCGACCCGTCGGTGGCGCCGCAAGTGGCCGGGCTGCTCGGCTGCGGGGTGATGGCCGGCATCGGCGCGGCGATCAACACCGGCACCGTGGGCCGGGGCGACACAGTCGCCGTCATCGGCTGCGGCGGGGTGGGCGATGCGGCCGTGGCGGGCTCCCGGCTGGCCGGCGCTGCGAAGATCATCGCGGTGGACATCGACGACAACAAGCTGGCCAAGGCCCGTGAGATGGGCGCCACCCACACAGTCAACTCCCGCCGCTTGGAGGCGGTCGAGGCGATCCGCGAGCTCACCGGTGGCTTCGGCGCGGACGTGGTCATCGAGGCCGTGGGCCGTCCGGAGACATACCGGCAGGCGTTCTACGCCCGCGACCTCGCCGGCACGGTCGTCCTGGTCGGGGTTCCGACCCCGGAGATGAAGCTGGAACTGCCCCTGCTGGACGTTTTCGGTCGGGGCGGGTCGCTGAAGTCGTCCTGGTACGGCGACTGCCTGCCCTCCCGTGACTTCCCCATGCTGATCGACCTGCATCTGCAAGGCCTCTTGGACCTGGGGGCGTTCGTGACCGAGACGATCGAACTCGACGAGGTGGAGAAGGCGTTCGAGCGCATGCAGCACGGCGATGTCCTGCGCTCGGTGGTGCTGCTCTGAGGGTCGACACGTCGGTCGTCGGCGACCGTGCCCGAGACGTCCCTCGGGGTGGGTACGGGGCGCTGTGGGGTGGAGGGTATGACTCCACTATGGCGGCCGGAGACGTAAGGGTCATGAACTGTGCGAGCTGGCGGCCGGAGCGAGCGGGGGCGGATCCCCCGGTGAGCTGGTTGCCGCAGTCCGCTCAGCCCTGAGCAGGACGGACTCTCGGCCTTGACGCTCTGGGCGTGTGCACGGAGGACGATGAGCCGAGAACCGGGCCTGACCAGGGCTTTTCTGGGATCCGTTCAGGCTGACATGTTTCCGATGACGTCGCATGTGGAGTGTGTGGCGATTCTGGAGCCTGCTACAAAGGGGCTCTGACGCGTAAATAGGTGCAGGTCAGGGTGGCGTGAGGCAGATCTGAGTGCC
>NZ_JBHVCP010000095.1:0-19003 GCF_042803315.1 Streptomyces sp. NPDC057424 | reverse complement strand
AATCGAGACTCCCGTTCGACGGACACCGCTCAAGATCGGAACGACAACAGCTACTAAAGCGGTGCTCAATCTCGCTGCACCTCACGGTTCGTGCTGCCACCCATATTCGAAGGCCTCCACAGCCCTGGGTTGCCAGAATGGCCGCCATGGCACGACGGCAGACCCCTACATACGCCTGGCCCGGTCACCTAGTTCGACGTCAGACGGGACAGCGCCTCGTCTACCTGGACCTCAACCACTGGATCAGCCTGGCCAAGGCCGCTACGGGACATCGAACCGGGGGGCCCTACCAGCCGGCGCTCACTGCGGTGCGAGATGCTGCCAGTTCCGGGCTGTATCTCTTCCCCTTGTCTCTCACTCACTACATGGAAATGGCGGGGATCCAGGATCCACGCCAGCGAGCCGACATCGCCGATGTGATGGAAGAGGTCTCGGGCTTCACCACCTTGCTCTCCCGGACGCACATCATGCGGCTGGAGGTCGAGGCAGCACTAGACCGAGCACTCGACACCGATTCACCGCATCTTGCAGATGCTCTGTCTGTACGGCGCTCGGATCAATCCCCGTGATCTTGCGGTCGTTGCGGACACCGTAGATGAGCAAGCCACCGCGGGTATTGGCCATAGCGGCGACATCCTTCGAGAACTCGTTCCATTCGCCTGGCTCGGCCTTCTTGGGAAGATCACGCTTCCAGTCGAGGTCATCTCGTTCGCCGACGACCTCGTTCACACCCTGCTCGATGTGCGCGTACGTGAGTGGGCCAGGTGAAATGCCGAGTTCCTGATGAAGACGCGTCCATGAACTTGCCATCCCGCCAGCATAGGAGGCGAGCATTGCCGTCCGTCTCATTCAGCACCGTTCACGGCCGTTCAGACGGGACCAGGTCCTGAGGGTCGCCCACGGCCCAGCCGCTCATGAACGCAGGTGAACACCCCCAAACGCAGTCCCACGCCCCACCAACACAGTTGGAAAGCGGGTTGGCACTGGCGTTGGGCAACACCCCACGGAGGACGGCGATGCGTGATCAGCTTGAGGCGTGGAGACCATCATCGCCAGCGGCATAGCCGTCCTGGGAACGCTGCTCGGTTCGGGGATCACCCTGGCGTTCCAGCAGCGCACCGCCGACAGGAGCCACCAGTTCACCCACCGCGAGAAGCTCCGGCAGGAACGACTCGATGCCTACTCTGCCTACGCCGGCGCGTTGGTCAACTACCGGCGCTGCCTGGTTCACCTCTGGTTCTGCGAGCACGAACAGCCTTCACCGGAGGACCCTGACACGGTGCGGATCCGTGCCTACGATCTACGCTCCAGCGCCCAGGAGGCACTGTTCCGGGTCGAGATGCTCACCGAGGACGAGCCCCTGAGCCAGGCCGCGGAGGACGTGCTCGCAGAGGTTACGGCGCTGCCCAAGACAGACAGCAGAACCGAACTCGACGATGCCAGGGTACGGACCCGTGACGGCATCAGCCGACTGGTCAAAGCAGCCAGGCAACACCTCTGAGGTGCGCAGACGCGCTGGTTAGCAATGACGATCTGGCATGGGCTATGGGTACGCCTCGGCGCACTCTTCCGTGATTCGGCCGGTCGTGCTGGCGATGCTTTCCGTGACCGTCGAACCGCCGTTGATGGCGTTGACGGCATCGCTGCCCGCCCGCATGAAGATGTCCATTTCAGGGACACCCAAGTAAGCGGTGGAGAAAGCACGCAGCCTCGTGTTGCGTTCCTGGCTCTCCGTGTCGTCGGTCACCTGGCCGGAGTCGACCCACATTTTATCCGCGACTGCAGCAAGGACCGTCTTCGTGCACTCCTGTGCCCGGCTAATGCCGGCGTTGTCGGCCGCTGTGCCCTGGGCCGCCGGTACTGCTTCCGCTCTCTTGCCGTCTTCGCTGCAGGCAGTCGTGCCCAGCGCCAGAAGTGCCGCACAGAATCCGAGCATCAGGCGTCTGCCCATGTCCCCGCCCATCTTGTTTTCTGCGGCTCGGGCCGCCCCCGCGCACATCATGCCACCGGATCTCCGGTAGCTCTCGCAAAACACCTCGACGCCCATGCCGTCGGCGCTGTTTGGCATCAGGAGCATCCTGGCCGCCCCGGGCGTGAGCTGGGCACCGTCGCCCCCGTGGCCTCCTTCAAAGCCTTTGCCCCAGGCCGCCCGGTCGCGTCGGGACATAATTGCGGGCAAGACCGCGAGAGCGGCCACGGCGGCGCCAGCGAAGAGCGCGAGCCGAGCCTGCAGTCCGTCTCTGGCGAGCTAAGCCAGGACGGGGAGCGTTTGGGGGTCGTAGAGGTTGCCCGGGCACGGATCGGTGAGCGCGGGCGAGCTCTTGCCCCGCTCCGTCTACGGCCGACTGTCGAGGACTTCAGGCCGTAGCGGTCTCTGTTCTCTCCTGGCACCGAGCCCCGCTTAGCGAACCCGGCCCTCTCGGTGACCCATCGCGCTAGGTTTTAGCCGGTCATGAATGACGCCAGCCAGTGCGCGGGCAAGGCCGACCGGCACGGCATTACCGATCTGCCTCGCAATGTCGATCTTCGTGCCATGCCAGAGATATTCCTCGGGGAACCCCTGGATGAGGGCAGCCTCATAGTGAGTGATCGGCCGATGCTCCACTGGGTGGAGGTATCGGCCCTTCTCGGGCTTGAAGAACTCGGTCCGAATGGTGACCGAAGGATGGCCAAGTCTCAGACGCCCCATGACGTCTCCCGAGCCACTGTTGTGCATGTCCCAGCTTACCGTGCTGAGGTACACCTCTCGGCCGTCGATCAGCGCCCACTTACCGCGCAGATCCTTTCGATTGCCGCCCGGCGGGATCGCCGCATAGCGTGCCAACGATATTGCCTGCGGCGCTCGCCCTATGTGTAGTTCAGTCGTCAAGAACGGGCCGGGCACACCATCAGTGCGGGTGCGTCCAGGAAGCACCGCCTCCTTGATCACTAGATGCCGTGAGCGGTCGAACACCGTGTCAACGGGCACCCAGGGCAGGAGCGTCATTGCTCCATCGAACGGAAGAAAGTCACTAGCCTGCTGGAGAGCGTTCCGGCTGTGAGTCGGCGTCGGCAGTGGAATGGGCGCACCCAGTGCCCGGTGCGTACCGATGACGATCGTCCGCTTCCGCGCCTGGGGTACCCCGTAGTCAGCCGAGTTGAGCAGGCCTTCGACGAGGGTGTAGTCATCCAGCGGTCCACCAGGCTTAACTGAATCCAGAATCCCTGCATACTCATGCGACTTCTTGAAGCGGTCTACGTTCTCCATAACGAAGACCTTCGGTTGAACGGTGCTGACGACCCTGACGTATTCCAGCCAGAGGCTGTTGCGCGGATCGTCCCAATATCCCCGCTTGTTCAGCCCTGAAAATCCCTGGCAGGGCGGTCCTCCGGTGATGACGTCGACGCGGTTCGCGAAGGGGCTGGGGTCAAACTGCTCGATATCCAGGTTCATCACCTCAGCTGAGGGGTGGTTGGCCTGGAACGTTGCCAACGCTGCGCGATCAAGGTCCACTGCTGCAATGGTTTCGAACACTGCCCGCGAGCCGGCAGCACCCGGGGTGTAGGAGCGGAAGCCCTCCGAAAATCCGCCACATCCAGCGAAGAGGTCCATCACGCGCACGGACTCCATCAACTCCCCCCAAGGTCTTCCAGCAGTGGGGATGGATCTTACGTTCCACCACTGACACCCCAGGGGGGAGCGCGGTCAGCCAACCGAGCTGTCAGTGAGACCTGGTAGACCTAGCAGCATGACCCTTCCTGTCGATGCTGTGCCGCACGTGGCGTTCTCCGACTTGGAGACCGCCGACCTTCAAGTCGATGCGCTCTACGCCGGCGGGACGAGCGGCAACTCTGGCGACGATCCGATGTCCAAGCTCATAAAGGGGATCGGTAACCAGGGAGGCTTCCGATACGCCGGCTCGCCGACCAATCGCACGGTGAAGCTCGCCGTCCTGTACACCAGCGGCGGCGAGGTCGACTGGCCCGACTATCTGGACGTACAGACCGGGACCTTCACCTACTACGGTGACAACCGGAAGCCTGGGCAAGGCCTTCACGAGACGCCGCGTTCGGGAAACGTCCTGCTGCGCGATGCCTTCGAGGTCTCCCACGGGACACCAGCCGACAGAGCCAAGGTGCCCCCGTTCCTCCTGTTCGAGAAGGCTGCAAGGACAGGTCGTTCAGTGCTTTTCCGCGGGCTTCTAGCGCCCGGCGGCCCCACGATGACCTCTGACGACGAGCTTGCCGCCATCTGGCGGGCTACAGCGGGCAAACGCTTCCAGAACTACCGCGCTCGCTTCACGGTGCTTGACGCGGACCGCATTCCGCGCGACTGGATTCAGCACCTACTGGCAGGCGGCGACCCGCTGGCCGGTGAGTGCCCCGAGGTATGGCGGACCTGGGTTGAAAGCCGGGTCTACCGCCCCCTGCTGGCTCCTGCCACCACCACCATCCGCTCCAAGACGGACCAGCTTCCGGAAGACACGACCGGTGTAGCCATGCTGGAGGAGATCCGAGAGTACTTCCGCGGCCGCGAGCACGATTTCGAAGCATGCGCGGTCGCGATCTGGCGGCTCATCGCACCGAGCACAGGTGCGGTTGACGTGACCCGGCCGAGCCGCGACGGCGGACGGGATGCAGTCGGCACCTACGTCCTGGGGCCAGTGGCAAACCGCATCGCGATCGACTTCGCTCTTGAGGCCAAGTGCTATGCCGCGGACAACTCGGTAGGGGTGCGCGAGGTCTCCCGGCTGATCTCCAGAATCCGGCACCGGAACTTCGGCGTGCTGGTCACCACATCGTTCTTCAACAAGCAGGTGCAGGACGAGGTCCACGAAGACGGCCACCCCATTGCCCTGGTCTGCGGACGAGACATCATCGACTCGCTCCGCCAGCAGGGACGAACGACCGTGGGCTCCGTGCGGCAGTGGCTCAAGCAGAGCTTTCCCCAGTCCTAGCCAAGCGGAAGCCGCGGCCTATCCGTGGACTGGTGGGATCATCCCCGGCCTCTTTGTCTCTCTGACCTGCTGAAAATTGCCGTTCCCTACGCGGCCTCTGTCGCCCTAACTGGTCACAGCTTCCCAAGCTCAAGACTTATCGACTGGTCTGTTCAAAACACTAGTTGGGACATCCATGAGCGTCAGCTGCCGGAGCGCCTGTTGCTCTCCGCTTGCTGCGCTGCCAGCCGACGCAGGATAGTGCGGTCCGCCTGTGGGATGGAGTCCAGCAGGTCTATGAACCACGGTGCGATCCACGATGAGTCGCGGTGGAGCCATTCACCTGGAGAGAGGGCGGTACCGGGCACCCAGTCCCGGGAGAGCGGCTTGCTGCTTCGAGTTGCCGCAGCAATGCTTACAGATGGCCCCGTTTCTCCAGCATCCCGCCGCCCAAGCTGAGCTGTCACACCGATCAGCCACCACTGGAACAACCGTTGGGACGGCGACGCCGACTCCACAGCCGCACGCACGGCCGAAGAGACGAGCCCCACTGAATTGGACGCATCAAGCGCCAGGCCCTCCGGCGGATCTAGGTGAGACGCTGTCTCCTCCGTGACCACCAGCGGTGTGTCCGGAACTTTCAACTCGAATGCCTCCGACACCCGCTCAATCTCCGCGTAAGTATCCGCGGCGAGCTCAGCGTCCAAGAACTCCCTAACCCCGCCGAAGAAGTGCGGCGGTGTCTCGATCCTCAAGTCTGCTTGTGCCCTCCGCCTCAGTTCGTCGACGAGGCTCGGCCACGGACGGGAGCTGCTTGAGCTGGAGCCCTGCTCGTACCAGTCTTCCTTCGTGTCGTTCGACACGAACAGCACGCGGCGGCCACTGGGCGGCAGCTGGCGGACATGCGCGATCAGCTCTTCCCAGAGGAGGAAGTCGCCAGCGGACTTCAACGGCGTGTCCTTGTCGGAGTCGGAGAATCCGGGAGGGATCTTGTTCGGGAACCGGAAGGCGGTCGCTTCCTCCAGACGCTTGCGCAGGATGTCGTCGTCAGGCTGCTCTCCGATCCTTTCCCCGTAGAGCTTCGCAATGTGTTTAAGGATGGGGTCTTCCGCATCGGCGGAGTTCAGTGCTAAGCCGTGGTCGGCTTTGAGCATGTCCAGGTGGCGTTTGAACTCGTGCCGGTAGACGTCGAGGTGAGCATCTACGCCGACATCCGCGACAAGTGCGTCGAGTCCCGCGATCTCCTGCTGGGCCCGGGCGTACTTGTCGAGCTGGGCGCACACGACCTTCTTGGCTTCAACGATTGCTTTGCGAGCTGCCATGAGCTTCTTATTGACTTCTGAGGCAGCATCAGAGAGAGCCTTTTTGCGGGATTCCAGTGTGCTGCGACGGCCGCGGACGAACTCAAGGCCGACCTGGTAGGGCATCCACAGCCGTCCTGCGGTCTGCTCAAGTGCCGACAGGACCTCTTTTCTGGAGGTCTCGGTGTACTCGTACAGGCTCAGCAGGACGTTCGTGTCCAGCACGATGACGCCGTCTTTGAAGAAGGCGCTGCGCTCCGCATCCTCAGCCGACGGCCCGGGCTGGAGCCAGGCTGCGAACCGCTGCAGCAGTACCGGGTCGTCCATATTCCCCTCCGGCTCGGCCATGCCCCTCCCTTAGCCGATCATCTTGGCACAAGCAGCCGACAGCCATCGGGCGTGTGCGCGGCTGCAGCGGCTGTGCTGCCTCTCAGCTTCCGTTGCCCCTTGCGGCTCCGGAGCCGCAAGGGGCGGATCTTCTACACCCCGTCGAAGTCGGCGAGCATGGCTGACACCCGGGCAGGAGCTTTGTCGAGGAGGAAGTCGTCGACGAATACCACGTCCGGAACGTCTCGGCTGTCGGCTGCGGCAGCGTCGCGCACAGAGCTGATGCGGGGGGAGGAGAGTGTGGCGTCGGCTGCCTCGAACGGGCCCTTGGCAGCGACCCAGACCCGCTCTTCGAAGAGGACCGCAGGGCCGGTGCCGCCCAGGTCGTCCACAAATTCCGCATCGCCCGGCGGGAAGTCGGACGCCCAGTTCCGCAGCAGTCCCGCGGCCCGGCGGCCATGCTGGCTGCTGGCGGCGCCTGTGCCTTGGAGGATGACCAGGAGTTCGCCGGCAAGTCGCCAGTCCAGAAGGCTGTGATACGCCATGTTCGTGTAGTCGCGCAGGCACTGGTAGCACGAGCCGCGGCACTCGCGGCCGTGCGCACCGTCCGCGAAGTCGGTCAGCATCCTGTTGGCAGTCGCCATGAGCTGCTCGAAGACCTCCCGTTCAGCGAGGTGTGTGCAGTAGCCGGCGCCGTTGTCCAAGGTGTCGGAGAGGAAGGCGAAGGTGCGAGCCTTGCTGTTGCCGGAGCCGGCACCGTGGATGCCGGATGCGATCTCGTTGGGTTGCACCTGGAGGAGCGAGCCGGCTGCTGTGCGCAGCAGGGCGGACAGCGAGTACCAGGCCGCACGTCGGCCCGAGCGGTCGTCAGGGAAGCCGGTGCGCTGCGGCACGGAGGTGAGGTTCAGGCGCAGACCGAGCGCTGGGATCTCGCTTGCCTGGGGGCCGAGCAGGAACAGGTCCGTGCGCTGGGTGGCGCCGATGGCGGTGGTGAGCGGTTCCCCGTCGGCGGCGATGTCCTTTGCAAGCCAGGGGAACAGATCGGCCGCTCCGGCCTCCAGGTAGGCGCCGGACCAGCGTGTGGTCGGGCTTACTTTTGAGAACTGGAACAGTCGGCCGCCGTTGTCGTTGACTGCGTACCGCTCGCCCTTGCCGGCGTGGACCACCATGCCAGGCGTCTCGATCTTCAGCGGTGCGCCGTGCTCAAGGTCTGCGGCGGTGCGGGGGGCGAGCGACCTGGCCCTCCATGCGAAGTTGCCGTCGAAGTCGCGTGCCTTGCCCGCGGAGTAGAAGCCGGCCGGTTCGCGCAGTTCGATCTCGCGGTAGGAGCCGTCGGCCGTTCCGCAGGCGCGGCAGGGCTGCGGCGGGGCGTCCTCCTGCTCCGGCAGCGCCTGTACGTCCTCTGCGAGGTGGCCGCAGGCGCGGCAGATACCGATGAGGACGGGCTGTCCGAGCGGTTCCTGCACGGCTCGGGGGGCTCGCCCGGTCGGCTCGAACGCGACTGCGCCGACTGCCGTGTGGACCTGTCCGTCCTTGACCGTCTCGGCGCCGGGAGCGAACTGCGAGATCGCGATGTCCAGCGACCGGTCGACTACACCGCTCGGCGGCCAGGGGTAGGAGTCGAAAGGGCGCTTGGTGTACAGGTAGCGGGCTGAGGTGGGGAATCCGAACATCGGCAGCAGGCCTGACTCCGCCAGTCGTTGGCTGAGTTCGTGGTGGCCGCGAGGCTCGTCGGCGATCTGGGTGACGCGGTTGACGAGGTCCTGGGCCACCCATGCCGCCGCCTGTGCCGGGGACCAGGTGCTACGGGTGCGGTCGGCGAGGGCTTCGGCGAGACTGCAGATTTCGGCGTCGTGTGACTTGATCCATCCGCTGACCGCTTCGCTTACGGCGGGCCAGTCTGCGGTGTGGCCGAACTGGCCGTGGACGTTGCGGGTCGGGTCGGGCCCTGTGTCGTCCCCAGCCGCACCCTGTACTGCGTCGAATGCCCTGCGGAGTACTTCGGCAGCGAGGACCCGCTGGTAGATGTCCTGCATGTCGGTGGACAGGTAAGGCGGCGGGGTCGGATCGTTGGTGATGCGCTGCGGGTCCTGGAAGTAGTGCTCGTCGTGGCTGCGGCCGCGGCACACGGTGAGTGCGAGCGCGACCGGCGAGGTGCGTCGTCCTGCCCGTCCGACGCGCTGCTGGTAGTTGAACCGGGTCGGCGGCATGTTCGCCATCAGGACAGCGGACAGCGGGCCGATGTCGACTCCGGCTTCCATCGTGGTGGTGACAGAGAGGATGTCGAGGGTATCGGGGAGCTTGTGCTCCTTGCCGTCGAGGAAGATGCCTTGGAAGCGGGCCTGGCGGGCCTGGGCGTCCAGGCGGTCGGTCTGGCCGGTGAGTTCGGCGGCGTTAAGGCGGAAATCACCGAACTGCCTGCGTGCCATCCAGGCGTAGTAGTCGGCGTCTGTTCCCTCGAACGGCTCGTGCGCAGCAGGAAGGGGCCGTCGGCACTTCGTGCACACTCCGACGCCGGGGTGGAGGTGCCTTCGGCGGCAGACAGAGCAGGTCCAGGACACCGCTCGGCCGTGGCGCAAGGCGACGTGCTCAGGCTGAATGACGTATTTCTTGACTGCTTCGCCCCAGATCCTCTCGACGGTATTGCGGAGGTCGTCCGGGTCCTGCCCCAGGTGGTCCGCTGCGCTGGCCCAGAAGTCCCGCAACTTCTTGGGCGGTTCGTCAGCCGGGCTGCGCAGTCCTGCGAAACGGCGCATGTGGCCGAGGACTCGCAGGCTGGCCCGGGCCAGCGCGGCATCGGAGGCCCGCTCGGCTTCAAGCGGTGCCTGATCGGTGGCGAGGGTGAGCCAGCCCAGACCCAGAGACTCGAAGTCGCGTCCGGCGCTGCCGAACAGCCCGTTGAGCAGCTCGCTGGTGAGGGCCTCGCGGATGTCCTGGCGCAGCTGCTCCTGCCGGTCGCTCAGGACCAGGCTGGATTCGTCACGTACCTTGCCGCCAGGGGGCTCGGGCCACTGGTACAGGGAGGTCCAGGACTGCGGCTGGGAGCCATTCTGGTAGCTGGTCTGCTGCAGGGACGCTTTCGGGCCGCCGGGATTGATGCCGAGCTGGACCAGGCGTTCAGCGACGGCGGTGCCATGGCTGTCGAGGCTGGGCACCCGGCTGAGGCGGCTGTAAAGTGCAGCCTCTTCTGCCGGGTCGGGGAGGTCATCGTCGAGATCGTCGAGGCTTTCGGATGCTTTCTGGAGCTTCACCCAGGCGTCGTAGGTCTCCGGATCGCGGGCGCGCAGCCGGTCGCGGGCGGCTTTGGCTGTCGCCTTGTCGACGGGGTTGTCTGGGGATTTGCGGTAGAAGGCCGATACGGCTGCGAGGTCGGCGGCCGGATCCCCCTGGCCCTCGACCTCCTCGGCAAGCAGCAGGCGCAGGAGGTCCTGGTAGTGGCGCAGTCCCAGGCCTGCGGACAGCTTCGCTGCGTCCTGGCGGCTGTCGGAGAAGACCACGGCCTGCCTGTTCGGCAGGTGGGAGAGGATCCCGGTGGTCAGCACCTGGTTGACCTTCTCGAAACCGGTGCGCATGGACCTGACTGGTGTACGCATGCGGCGGGAGTCGTTGAGGCTGAAATGCTCCGTTCCGATCTGCCTGACCTCCCAGTTGTCACCGCAGTTGGGGCACTGGGTCGGTGCCGCGGGGAGGTCCTCCGCTTTGAGCCGGGGCCGCCCCCTCTTGGGCTGCGGAACGCTGGTGTGGAAGGACCAGCCGCTGTGGTCGCGCTGGTTGCGGAGGATGCCGGTGCGCGGGTCGTAATGGCTGCGCTTGAACTCGAAGTCGGCGCTCAGCGTGCCCTTGTCCGAGGTGGAGTTCCACTCCAGCTTGTCCACCGCCGGGTCGTCCTTACGCGGCCAGTAGACGATGTAGTTGGCTGCGCTCGGCCTCGTAGCAGCGGCGTCGGGCAGTGAGTCGAGGTCGGGCAGATCCGCAAGCAGGCCGGCTTCGAAGGGGCGTCCCTTGGCCGCGTTACGGAAGGCCGATTCTGGTGCGTACCCGCCGAGGAACGGATCTCCGCAGTTCTGGCAGTAGAGGAGTTCCAGGACCCGTGCATCGCAGCTGCAGCGCGGCGTGGGGCGCGAGTACAGCTTGCCGACGGTTCTCTCCATGCCTTCCGGGCGTGGAGCGTCGGGACACTGAGGGTCTGAGCAGGCCCAGACGCCGGGGATGTTGCGGAAGAAGAGGTGTCCGCGCAGCTTGGGCGTCCTGGGATCGGCCGAGCGGCGCAGTGCGGTGAGGACTCCGCGCAACGCGTTCTTCTGCACGGCGGTGTCGGCGGCAGGGAAGATGCGGGCGGCAACGGCGTCGTCGAAGTCGGCGATGAGGCGGTCACCGTCACGCAGGGCGTTGACCAGCGCGTCACCAGCGCCAGTATCTGCCAGGAGCTGCTCGGCCTGGGCGGGCGCGGGATCCGGGTCCAGGGCGGCATACGCGTCGGCGTGATGGGAGATGTCGGTGCGGGTGTGCGTCGGCAACACAAGCTGGCCGCCGAGGACCACGAACCGGTTGCGGTCGACGCCGAAGAACTCCTGCAGGAAGTCCAGGTCGCGCGGGGCTTCGAGGGAGGCGGAGGCCGCCAGGATGCGGAACTTGTCCGGCCTGTGGTCCAGGCCGAGGCGGTGGCGCAGGTTACGCAGGAGGTAAGCAATCTCTGTGCCCGCCGTGCCCCGGTACATGTGGAGCTCATCGACGACCAGGGTGAAGCGGGCGTCGGGCACCTCCTCCAGCCAGCGGCGCGTCTTGTCGAAGATCTGCGACTCGCGTGAGCGCATCAGCATGACGTTGAGCATGCTGTAGTTCGTGATCATGATGTCGGGCGGAGCCTGGATCATGTCCCAGCGGCAGCGCATTTCCGCGCCATCCAGCCGGGGGATGAAGTACCGGCCGTCACCGGAGGCTTTCTGCGCCTGGCGGGAGCGCTCCTCCGTGGCGGCAAACTCCTTGCGCAACGTCTTGACGCCGGTCGGCGAACCGATCTCACCGGGGACGGGGGTTGCCCCGGTGTAGCGGCCGAAGTAGAAGCGGTGGCCGGGCCGCGACCGGGCAAGCCATGCCCTGGCATCATCGCTGTCCAGCGCCCTGCGCAGGCGCATCATCTGGTCGTCGACGAGCGCGTTCATGGGGTAGAGGACGAGGGCGCGTACAGCTGCGTGTCGGCCGGCCTCGCCTGCCCGCTGGGGCTGATACTCACCGTTGGGAGAGGCCCACCAGCGGTTCGACGGCGGCGAGGCGATCGGCCAGTCGGCGGACTCGCGGACGAGGTCGGCGAGGATGGGCAGCATGAACGACTCTGTCTTGCCCGAGCCCGTACCGGCCGTGACGACGACGTCGCGCCCGTCGCGCACAGCGGCGGCCAGGGCCCGGTGCTGATGCTCGTACAGGGAGGGGACGCCCTGCATCAGTCCAAGCTGGACCAGTTCCGCCAGGTCAGGGTGGGCTCCTGCTGCCTTCACGGATTCCGCGATGCCCGCACCCATCTGAACGTAGCGCGGGCGGACCTCCAGCAGAGGACGCCTCCAGGCTCCGCCGTTCACGTCGAACAGGTCCTGGCGCTCGCGTTCGAGGTGCTCGTCAGCAAGCCCGAACGGCGTGTTGTAGTAACGGAAGAGCGCGTCCTTCAAGTGCTCGAACGAACCAAGGATGTCCACGTCCCGGCCAGGCTGCTGCGAAGCGGCGTCACTCATCGTTCTCCCCCAGATGCTGTCCGAGCGATTGTGCAATCTTGGCGGCTACGGCGTAGGGCACGTTGTCGTAGGCGAGGTTCTTGGCTTGGGCGTGGATACGGGGCGCGAGGCCGCAGCACATCACGGCCACGCGCCGGTGCAGGTCAGGCAGGGGATATCCCCAGTCGACGAATAGGGTCCCGAATCTCTCACGCCCGGAGTCCTTCTCGGGCCTCCAGCGCAGCACGTCTGCAGTCCGGCTTTGGCTCTCCAGCACGAGGTAGACGCCCTGCTCGTGGCTGGTCTCGTACCATTGCCGGTCGCGCAGGATCTGGCATACACGCTTGCTGTCGCGCCGCTTGAGCCGGTACAGACCATCACCCTGGGGCCGCGGGACAAGACGGTATTCGCCGCGCTCAAGGTCGTACTGTTCCAGCGGCTTGCCGAACTCCGGTGCAGAGGTAGGCACTCCAAGACTCAAAGGCGGCAAGAGTGCAGCTCCTTGCAGCGCGAAGCACGGTGTGTAGGAGACGCCGAGCTCGGCCGCCCAGCTTGCGAGCCCTGCTTCGTCGTCAAACTGGACGATGAGGGAGGGGGGCAGGGGGATGTCGGTGGGCGGACGGTCACTGGGCACTCGGAACAGCTCCAGCAACCCATCCTCCACCGCCTGCGCTACGCGCGCGTCAAACGCGGCCGTCCGGCTCCCGGTGAGTACCGCCAGCCCCCGCGCCTGCGGCAGGCGGGTCAGGACTGGCGGGGCCGCGCACCAGCGCCGGTTGCGCCAGTCGATGTCCATGTAAGCCAGAGAGACGGCGTCGCGCAGCCAGCGGCCCGCGGCTCCCGGTTCGATGTCTTGACAGTGTTTAACTGCAAGCCACCACATGCCCTGCTTGGCATCAGACAGAGTGCCGGCGCCCTGCTCACTCAGCCAGCGCAAGAGCAGAGCTCCTGTGTCGGTCATCAGGCTCCCCGCCTTCCGCTGATCGCTTCCGCTGCCGCTACGTAGTCAAGCCAGGCAGGATCCTGCAGGCGCTGGGCAGCGCTGAGAACGGCGTACGCCCAGGCATAGTCGTCGGATGCCGGCGCGGGAGCGGGTATGTCAGCAGCTGCTGCCAGCGCCCTGACCGACCAGCGGGCCGCCGTACGGTAGACCAGCCAGACGCAGCCGTCCGGCACCTCGATCTCGAGGCAGGGGCCGAGGGCTGCAGCGGGCAGACGGGAAGCCATCCAGGCCGGGACCGACCGTTGCTTGGCCCGGTGCACGCCGCCGCGGGGATCCAGCAGCACGGCTTCCAGAACACTTGAGCGCAGCAGCTCGGTTCGCGGGAGGCTGATGCTGCTTGCCGCATCAGCCCCGCGGATGGCGGCCTTGGAGCCCGTTACGGCGCTCAGCTTGGGCTGGGCAGTGCCGTCGCAGGGGTACCCCAGCGTCCCGGTGCCCGGCGGCAGGCCTTCGTGAAGTCCGTCGTGCAGTGTGAACAGCTGGCTGCTGTGGGCCGTTCCCACACGGTGTTCTCCCTCATCAAGTGGGATCAGGCAGAGCGGGAAGGGCACCCGGGGATCGGCACGCAGCTTCTCAGTACGGCCGTCGAGGACGATTTCCACACGGCCGTCCGGTGAGTCGCTGGCCGGCAACATGAGGTCGGGAGCACCGCCACGGAGGAAATGGCCGGCCACTCCGGCACCCGCCCGGTACTCAGGGGCGATGCGCAGCCCGCCGGACAGCGCGGCGTGGTGCCGGATCTGGGGCTCGAGGACATGTGCGTGGTCTCCGCCCCGGTCGAGGGCCCTCACGAAGGCCAGCCCATTGACGGCGCGCACGCCCTTGATCAGCTTCCACCCCGGCACCGGCGCCGATACTTCACGGATGGTGCGGCCGCCGAGGGCATCGACCATTGAGCGCACTGCACGGACAGCAGAGTCAGCGGCCAGAATCCAGTGCTGCTCGCCGGGCTCGAAATACTCCGTACTCACCCACTCCCCTAGGTGCGGGTGCAGCCGCAGCAGCAGCACCTCCTGCGGTGCCCACTCAAGGACCAGCTCCTCCCCTTCAAGGCGCAGGCCGTGTCCCAGCTGCTGCCAGGAGGGGTGCAGCGATTCCAGCCCCTCGTAGACGTCCCCATACCCCTTGTGCAGCGTGAACGTACGGCCGCCTGGCACTGCGACGCGCGTCTCATCGATACCGTCACACGCTTCGGCGAGCCATTCCAGGCGCCTGCCCCGGTCCGCGACTACAAGCCTCAGTCCGATGGCGCGGCGCCGATGCTCGCGCTCCGGCTCATGAAGGGTGCCGTCCCAGTCATCGGCGAGCCGCTTGACCAGACTGGCGATCAGGGTGTCGCCCGTATCCAGGGCGCTGGCAAGCTCTTCCATGAGCCGGGGCGACAGGTGCCGGTCCCGCCCTGCTGTCCACACGCGCAGGCGCCGCAGCAACTCGCGGCCGGAAACCTCGTCGGGGTTGTGCGGCCGCAAGCGGGTGGCGGCGAAAAACCGGGTGAGGATCTGCCGGTCCGAACCGCGCACCAGCGCCTGTGAGATAGGGAAGCCGATCTTCCAGTAGAACTCGTCAGTGCTGATCGTGCTGGTGCCGTAGAGACCGCCCGTCTCCTCGAGCCAGGTGTCCAGCTCCTCCCACATCCCTGCCACGTCCTCAAAGGCGTGTTCAAGCTTGTGAGCCCGAGGGCTGGAAGGCTGTTCGCCAAACAGCTGGCCCCACCGCCCGTAGAAGTTGGACTTCAGCATGCCGTCCGAGGACGCCATACGGGTAGCCGCCAGCACGGACAGGGCCAGCACCGGCAGGCTCGGCGGCGGGCCCTCACTCCCGTTTCGCTCCCACATCTCGCACTCGCGCTGGATGCGGCTGAGCAGTGGTCTGTCTGGATCACTCCAGTTGAGTTCGCCGGCGACAGCTTGGGCAAGGCCCGTTCCTACGCGCTCGGCCAGCTCCCTCTCAACCTCGGCATCGACGTACAGGACGGTGCTCCGCAGCGCATTGCCCGCACCGAAGAACTCTGCAGAGAGCACCTCGTGCCACTGCTTGTACTCGGACCCCATCAAACCTTTCCAGCTTCCCCACCCGCAGCCGCATGCCCACCTGCGGCTGCGGACCCCACGCTCTCGCGTCGTGCTTCGGCAGTGCCCCTGCCATCCGCCCAGCTCAACCCACGCTACTCATGAGATTCTTCGCGCGATAGGCAAATGCGCTTGTTCGTCGCTCTTGCGGCCTGCTGGCGCATCCCTGTCGGCCCCCTCCCCCCTGAAAGCTGACAGAAAGCCTGCTGCTTTCCCGCACCCGGGCAGCACTCCTGCTGCAACTGAACCCCCGTTCGAGGCAGAGGGCTGCAACTCGCTGCGGCCATCCTGAGCCGCCGATGCCGGAAGGACGGCAGGCACCGAAGGCGGCGGCACTTGCCAGAGGGTCCCAGCACGCTCTTCCCTGTCCATCCGCCCTGTGCGCACAGCCGCCAATGCAGTCGACAGGGCCGGGGTGCGGCGGCCACCAACATGAGCGCGTCGCGTGCTCAGCCCGTGCAATCACTACAGGTCGGTCAGAAGCCTTAGACGTCATCTCATTTGGTGAGTCTGCGGTAGCAGATGAGGCTGCAGGCGATGGCGGTGAAGGCCAGGAAGTGTTCGGCCTTGCGTTCGTAGCGGCGGTGCAGGCGGCGGCAACCGGTCAGCCAGGACATCGTGCGCTCGATCGTCCAGCGGTGTCGGCCAAGCCGGGTGGAGGACTCGATGCCCTTGCGGGCGATGCGGTGGCGGATGCCTCGCTTGCGCAGCCACCGGCGCAGGTGGTCGTAGTCGTAGCCCTTGTCCGCGTGCAGCTTGGCGGGCCGTCGTCTGCGCGGGCCGCGGCGGGATCGGATCGGCGGGATGCCGCGCACAAGCGGCTCGAGTGCCTGGCTGTCGTGCAGGTTCGCTCCGGAGATCCCGATCGAGAGGGGTAAACCAGTCCGCTCGGTGATCAAGTGGACCTTCGAGCCCTTCTTGCCCCGGTCGACAGGATTCGGACCTGTCAGGTCCCCCCTTTCAGGGCCCGTATGTTCACCGAGTCGATCGCGCAGCGCGACCAGTCCAGGTCTCCGCGCGAACCCAGCTCGTCGAGGATGAGGCGGTGCAGCTTTGCCCAGACCCGGGCGGCGGTCCACTCAGTGAAGCGCCGGTGCGCGGTCGGCCCCGACGGGCCGAAGACCGGCGGCAACTGCCGCCAGGTGCAGCCCGTCGTGGCCACGAAGATGATCGCGGCCAGAACCTCACGATCTCCGTACCGGCGCCGACCGCCGCCCTGCGGCCGCGATGGAGCAGGCGGGACCACCCGCTGGAACAGCTCCCACAACTCGTCCGGCACCATGCGCTCGACCATCACCACACGGTGCAGATTACCCAGCACTCCAAATGAGACGACGTCTTAGTGAACCGCGCTCCGTGGTGTTGGCGCAGGCTCCCTTTCCCCACTCTGCCGAGCGGCCTCAAAACGCCCCGTGGACTACCTGTGGATGAAGCGCGCGCCACCTGTGGTTCATAGGCCTGCGACCTACTCGAACGTCGGAACCTGTGAGGGCCTCCGGAGCCGTGTGCGCAGGTTCGAATCCTGCCGGGGGCACCTTGGATTAGGTGCCCAAAGACCCCGCCATCAGCGCTTTCGCTGAGACGGAGTCTTCGTGTGTGTGCAGGCGTGTGCGGCCCGGAGCGGCTGTACGTCGGGGGCTGTGGACGAGGCGTGGACGGGATCTTGATGCGTTGCCCCAGGTGAGTCGCCCTGTCCGCAGCGTTCCGCGTGCGGTAGGGACCCGTCGGCAGGAACCTGATGTGTCAGATGCGTGCGCTTGGATGAGCGTGTGACCGTTCATGACGTTGCTCGACACCTGCCTGGGACAACAGTCCTTCGTGAGCACTGCCGCTCCATAGCCCTCCTTGAGGCAGTCCTGAGCCCTGAGTGGGAGAGTCGCCGCCACTCCTTCGCCGACCACTGGTCCGAGACGGAGTCGATGGCCTTGATGCGAAACGGATCGGGCGACGAATACTCGATCGTCTTCTCCCCCTTCGGCGTCTTCGTGCGGGGATTCGATCACGAATCGCCCATGAGCCCCTATGTAGAGGACGGACCATGGCCCGGAGTGCTGGACGAGGTTCCTGAGGTCTTCCGGCCGTATGTCGAGGAACCGGCGTTCTCCGACGAGGACGGCGTGCCTCTCGTCACCGCCTGTGTGTGGCAAGAGACGGGCGACGACGGCTGGAAAGCGGGAACGATCGATTTTTCCGAATCGGCAACGGAGGACCCGGACGGCGCCGGATACCTTTTCCAACTGCTGGTGGATCGGTCGCCGGAAGCGTTTCAGCGGTGGGCCGAGGACTACTACGAGGTCCCTGTCGACCTGGAAGCCGTTCGTCACGTCTTCTCCTCCAGCCCGTTGACCGAAGCAGTCGTCCGCGCGTTGAACCCGGAAATCGGCTTGGCGGATCTGGCAGAGGACCTTGCCGTGATCGGCTATTCGGCGAGCTGAGGCACAGAGCAACGACGAGGCCCCTGGACGCGATGCCAGGGGCCTTGGAAGCGGGCAGGGATACCTACTCGTACTCGCGAAGCAAGTCCTCGATGCGGCGGTTGGCGACGTCCTGCCGTCCGTCGAGGCACTTGGCGTAGCGGGTCAGCAGGACCTCCACGCTGTTGCCGGCGCGCTCGGCCACCTCGGTTGGGTCGACACCGGCGTTGAGCCACGTCGACAGCGCCGAGTGCCGGAGGTCGTACGGTCGACTCGCGAGCGGCGAGGCCGCGATGGCCGGCGGAAGCGCGAGGAGCCGAGCTTCCTGCGACACGCGGTAGTAGGTCGACGACGGGACGACCGAGCCCTTCTCACTGAAGAAGAGCCGTCCGTCGTCCGCCGTGCCGAAGGTGGCCAGGTGCTCTCGGACACGGCAGCTGTAGTTCCGGCGTCTGCGCTGTTCAGCGTGTTGCCGGGGCGGGTGCGGGCATGAGTACGGCCACCTTGATCATGAACGTTTGTGACGACGTATCAAGACGCGGTGGCCGTGGAAGCAACGATAGCCGAGCAGGCGTGGAGCGAGACGTTCGGGAGAGCGATGCGGGCGGTCGCGGGCTGCTTCGCGCGACGTGAAGCCCGGGCGACGGCGGCGGAGTTGGCCGCGGGGCTGTTGCTGGAGGTGGACACGCGGAACTGCTGGACGCTCGCGCAGGTTCTGGGGCATCCGGGGCCGCACCGGCTGCAGCACCTGCTTTCGCGCGCCCGGTTCGACCATGAGCGGGCCCGGCAGGAAGATCCCCTGCCTCGTGATCGATGAACTCGCCGGTCAGAGCGTGGTGTTGGTGGCGGACGAGACGGGGGATGCGAAGTCGTCCACGGACTGCGTGGGCGCCGGCAGACAGTACTCCGGCGCGATCGGCGGTGTCGGACTGTGCCAGGTGGCGGTGCACCTGGCGGCGGTCACCGCGACGACGAAGGTGATCATCGATCGGGCCCTGTACCTCCCGGCGGACTGGGCCGCGGACGAGGAACGCCGCGAGGTCGCCGGGGTGCCGGAGGAGATCGCCTTCGCGACGAAGCCGCAGCAGGCGCTGGCCATGGTCACCGACGTGTTGGCCGCCGGGCTGAAGGCCCGCTGGTTCGCGGGCGACGAGGTGTACTGCGGGCGTGAACTACGCCGGGGCGTACGGGCGCTGGGGCTCGGCTACAGCGTTGGCATCGCCGCCACCTACCAGGTCATCGACGGGACCGGACGCCGGTGGGAGGCC